>NZ_CP046103.1:1249601-1562002 GCF_009707325.1 Pseudomonas sp. IB20
GCAAGCCCGCTCCCACAATGGGTATCAGGTGTACTTGCGCTTGTCCGGCGCCGGCGGGAAGTACTGGTACAGCCAGGTTTCACTCAAGGTGCGGTCCTGGGTGCGGATAAACAGACGCAGTTCCACCGGCTCCACGCTGTCGCTGGTCGGGTACCAATCGAACAGAATGCGATAGCCCTTGATGTTGTCGAGCACCAGCACGCTGAAATCTTTCACTTCACCGTGGGAACAGGTCACCACCGGCTCAATGCCGGTGCCCGCGGGCAGGCGATCGAGGCCGCCCCCTTTGAAGTCCACCGCAAAGCGGCGTGCCCATACTTCGGGGTAGTGCTCGCCCGGTGCCCAACCTTCGGTAAAGCCGCCCATGCCGGAGCGGGTGGCGTCGACTTGCGCCAGCGGTGTGCTCACCGGTGGTAGCGCGCTCCAGTACAGCTTGTAGCCGTAGTTGAGCGAATCGCCGGCGGCCACGGGCTTTTTCGGGGTCCAGAAGGCCACGATGTTGTCCAGGGTTTCGCCGGTCGTGGGGATTTCCAGCAGGTCGATCGAGCCTTCGCCCCATGCCGTGGTGGGTTCGACCCATAGGCTTGGGCGCTTGCTGTACCAGTCCACGGTGTCCTGGTAGCTAGCAAACTCATGGTCGGTCTGCACCAGGCCGAAGCCTTTCGGGTCGGTGTCGGCGAATGCGTTGAATTGCAGCTTGGCCGGGTTGTTCAGCGGGCGGCAGATCCACTCGCCGTTGCCGCGCCACATCGCCAGGCGGTCCGAGTCATGGATTTGCGGGTGGATGGTGTCGCACATACGGCGCTCATGGGTGCCGCAGCTGAACATACTGGTCATCGGCGCGATGCCGAGTTGCTCGATGGTGGTGCGTGCGTTGATATTCGCGTCGATGGCCATCACCACCTGGTTGGCCTGGCAGTCGATGTCGAAGCGGTAGGCGCCGGTGGCGCTCGGCGAGTCGAGCAGGGCGTAGACCACAAAACGCGTGGCGTCCTTGGTCGGGGTTTCGAACCAGAACTGTGTGAAGTCGGGGAATTCTTCGCGTTTTTTTGCGTAGGTATCAATCGCCAGGCCGCGTGCGGACAGGCCGTACTGGCCGGTGGAATCCACCGCGCGAAAGTAGCTCGCGCCGAGGAATGACAGCACGTCATGGCGATCCAGTTCCGGCGCCTTGAACAGCTTGAAGCCGGAGAAACCCAGGTCGCCGGTCAGCTGCTTGGTGTCGACTGTGGTCTTTTCATAGTTGAACAGCGAGGGGCGGAAATGCACCTCGCGTGCTTCGCGGGTCTTGGGGTCGACGCTGTGCATGCGCACCGGCGTCTTGAAACCCATGCCGACGTGGAAGAATTGCACGTCGAGCTGGCCGTTCAATTCCTTCCACAGCGAGTGGTTGCCGTCGTAGCCGATGGCATTGAAATTCTGCGGCGTCATGGTCGCCAGGGTCGGCGGCAGCACCTGTTTGGTGTCTTTATAGGCGGTGCCGGCGAGCTGTTTGGCCTGGGCTTTAAGCGTTTCAAAATCAAACGCCACGGCCTTGCCATCGGCGGCACGGTTCCCAGCCCAGGCCTGCGCGGCGAGTAGGCCGCTGGCCGACAAACCGGTGTAAGCCGCAATGGCCATGGACGCTTTGAGCAAATTCCTGCGGTGCATAGAGACAACCTGTCGTGAGCAAATCCCGCGCCGTTCCTGGCACGTGCTGGATCAGAAATAACGGTTCGGACATGCCTTCGGCCAAACGCAACGGACTATAAACAGACGCCGGTTAGCTTAAGCGGTTCGATGAGGAAGGAAAATTGATTGATAGCGGGATGATGGCGTCGCATATGAAACAAGACGTTTCCGGTATTAGCAGGTGAAATGATTAGCAGGTGACGTTACAACTCGAAGCACTCTAGATCTGGGTTTTTTGGCACTTAGTTTTACGCTGGGGGCCTATTGGTCCTACGAACCCAAGTGTCTGGAGGCTATATATGAATACCCGTGGATTGCTCGATCAGTTACTCAAGTCTGGCCAGGACATGTTGCAGAAGAAGGCCGGCGACCCGCGCAAACCGAATGATAAAGGCGCCCTCGGCGGGCTGCTCGGCGGTGGCGGGCTCGGCAGTTTGCTTGGCGGTGCGGGCGGTGGAGCCCTAGCGGCAGGTGCCATGGGCTTGCTGCTGGGCAACAAGAAGGCGCGCAAATTTGGCGGTAAAGCCCTGACCTACGGTGGCTTGGCGGCCTTGGGCGTGATTGCCTACAAGGCTTATGGCAATTGGCAGGCGCAACAGGCCAATGCACCCCAGGGCGAGCCGCAGACCATCGACCGCTTGCCGCCGGCCCAGGTCGAGCAGCACAGCCAGGGCATTCTTAAAGCGCTGGTCGCGGCCGCCAAAGCCGATGGGCATGTGGACGAACGCGAACGCGCGCTGATCGAAGGCGAGTTCACCAAGCTCGACAACGACCGCGAGCTGCAAGGCTGGCTGCACGCCGAACTGAACAAACCCCTCGACCCTGCCGACGTGGCCCGCGCAGCCGGCACTCCGGAAATGGCCGCCGAAATGTACATCGCCAGCGTGATGCTGGTGGATGAAGAGAACTTCATGGAAAAGGCCTATCTGGACGAATTGGCCCGCCAGCTCAAACTGGAGCCTGGCTTGAAGCTCGAACTGGAAAAACAAGTACGCCAAGCCACCCTCTGACCTGACCGCCCCAGCCAGCCCTCCCACAGGTGTTTTTGCATTCTGTGTGCACTGCATCAAAAGCCATTGATAAGTGAGGCCATCTGCTCAGCTATACTCCCCTCCATTTGAATGGCCCTTCGAGGAATTACTGTGAAGAACTGGACCTTGCGCCAAAGGATTTTGGCGAGCTTTGCGGTAATTATCGCGATCATGCTGCTGATGGTCGTGGTCTCGTATTCGCGCTTGCTGAAAATCGAAGTCAGCGAAACCTCCGTTCGCGACGACGCCGTGCCCGGGGTGTTTTTCAGTTCGATGATTCGCAGCGCCTGGGTCGACAGCTATTTGCAAACCCAGGAATTGGTCGGCGCGCACCAAAGCCAGGGCATCTCAGAGGCCGACAAGCAGGACTACAAGTCCTTCGAGGCGCGTCTTGAACAGCACATGGCCAGTTACGCCAGCACCATCAATATTGGCCAGAATCGCAGCGAATTCGATGCCTTCGAAAAACTCCATCAGAACTACAACAAGATTCTCGCCCAAGTCCTGGACGCCCATCAGGCCAACAACCCCGTCGAGGCGCAAAAGCTCTTCGACGAGCAACTGACGCCCGCCTGGACCGCAGGCCGCGCGAAGCTCAATGACATCATCAATGAGAACAAGCAGGTTGCCGATAACGCCACCGCCGCTATCGACGAAGCCGTCTCGGCTGCCAAAATCAGCATGGGCGTTTCGCTGCTGCTGGCCATTCTTGCCGCGGGCCTCTGCGGCCTTTTGCTGATGCGCGCGATCATGGCGCCGATGAATCGCATCGTCGAGATCCTCGACATCATGCGAACGGGTGACTTGAGCAAGCGCCTGAACCTGGAACGCAAGGATGAGTTCGGCGCCGTCGAAACCGGCTTCAACGACATGATGACCGAGCTGACGGCCCTGGTATCCCAGGCCCAACGTTCTTCGGTACAGGTCACCACCTCGGTCACCGAGATTGCCGCCACCTCCAAGCAGCAACAGGCCACGGCCACCGAAACTGCCGCGACCACCACTGAGATCGGCGCCACTTCGCGGGAGATCGCCGCCACTTCCAAGGATTTGGTCCGCACCATGACCGAAGTGTCCACCGCCGCTGACCAGGCATCGGTCGCCGCCGGTTCTGGCCAGCAAGGCTTGGCGCGCATGGAAGAAACCATGCACTCGGTGATGGGCGCCGCCGACTTGGTCAACGCTAAGCTTGCGATCCTCAATGAGAAAGCTGGCAACATCAACCAAGTGGTGGTGACCATCGTCAAGGTCGCCGACCAGACCAACCTGTTGTCGCTCAACGCCGCCATCGAAGCTGAAAAGGCCGGTGAATACGGGCGCGGTTTTGCCGTGGTCGCCACAGAAGTGCGGCGTTTGGCGGACCAGACCGCCGTGGCCACCTACGACATCGAGCAGATGGTGCGTGAGATTCAGTCGGCGGTGTCGGCGGGCGTGATGGGCATGGACAAGTTCTCCGAAGAAGTGCGCCGCGGCATGTTTGAAGTGCAGCAAGTGGGCGAGCAACTGTCGCAGATCATCCACCAAGTGCAGGCGTTGGCGCCGCGTGTGTTGATGGTCAACGAAGGCATGCAGGCTCAGGCCACTGGCGCCGAGCAGATCAACCACGCGCTGGTGCAACTGGGTGATGCCAGCAGCCAGACCGTGGAATCCCTGCGCCAGGCCAGCTTTGCCATTGATGAGCTGAGCCAGGTTGCGGTCGGCCTGCGCAGCGGCGTCTCGCGTTTCAAAGTCTGATGAGCGAGCTTGCCGCTAAACGCGGCGCCGTCCCGGCAGCGAAAAAGGCGTTGTTCCTGGTGTTTCACATCGGCGGCGAACGGTATGCCCTCAGGGCCACGGAAGTGGCTGAGGTGCTGCCGCGCCTGCCGCTCAAGCCCATCGCCCATGCACCGGTCTGGGTGGCGGGGATCTTTGCCCACCGTGGCGCGCTGGTGCCGGTGATCGACCTGAGCGCGCTGACCTTTGGCACGCCGGCCCAGGCCCGCACCAGCACGAGGCTGGTGTTGGTCAATTACCAGCCGCAACCCTGGGTTGAAGCACGCTGGCTGGGGCTGATCCTGGAACAAGCCACCGACACCCTGCGGTGCAGCCTTGAGGAGTTCCAGCCGTATGGGCTGGACAATCGCGAGGCGCCGTACTTGGGGCTGGTGCGTGAAGATGCCTTGGGCTTGATGCAGTGGATTGGCGTCAACGAGTTGCTCACCGAGCCCGTGCGCGCCTTGCTGTTTTGCGCCGAGCTGAACCTATGAGTAATGATCCGCGCTTCTTTGCCTTCTTAAAGGAACGCATTGGTCTGGACGTCGCCTCGGTGGGCGAGGCGATCATTGAGCGCGCGGTACGCCAACGCAGCCAGGCCACGCAGGCGCAGACGCCAGAGGCTTACTGGCAGCACTTGCAAAGCTCCCAGGATGAGCAGCAAGCGTTGATCGAAGCTGTCATCGTCCCCGAAACTTGGTTTTTTCGTTACCCCGAATCCTTTGCGACCCTGGCGCGCCTAGCCAAGGCGCGCCTGGCCGAGATCAAGCAGATGCGCGCGCTGCGTATCCTCAGCCTGCCGTGTTCCACCGGCGAAGAGCCCTACTCGATTGCCATGGCCTTGCTTGATGCCGGGTTGGCGCCGCACCAATTCAAGGTGCTGGGCCTGGATGTCAGCCCGCTGTCGGTGGAACGCGCGCGGCGCGGGGTGTATGGCAAGAATTCGTTTCGCGGCAGTGATATCGAGTTTCGCGAGCGCCACTTCACCGAAGAGGTGGAGGGTTATCGCATCGCCGACCGCGTGCGCGAGCAAGTGCGCCTGCAAGTCGGCAACCTGCTCGACCCAGGCCTGTTGGCGAATGAGCCAAGCTACGACTTTGTGTTCTGCCGCAACCTGCTGATCTACTTTGACCAGCCGACCCAGAAGCAAGTGTTCGACGTGCTCAAGGGCCTGACCCACGAGGATGGCGTGCTGTTTATCGGCCCGGCCGAGGGCAGCCTGCTGGGGCGCCATGGCATGCGTTCGATTGGTGTGCCGCAGTCCTTTGCCTTCAGCCGGTATGTAGAACCGGTCAAGCCCGAGCCGGTGCCTGTACTGATGCCTGTATCGATTCCCGTGCCGCGCAGTGCGGTGCCGATGCCTCTCAAGCCACGCCCGTTCAGCACGCTCAGCAGCCACGTGACGCCGATCAAGGTGACGCAGACCGATGCAGGCGACCTGCTCAGCCGCATCGCCACGCTTGCCAACGAAGGCAAAAGTGCTGAAGCCCGTGCCGCGTGTGAGCAGTATTTGAGTAACCACCCGCCGGCCGCCCAGGTGTTTTACTGGCTGGGGCTGCTCAGCGATGTGGCCGGCAGCGCCCTGGAAGCCCAGGGTTATTATCGAAAAGCCTTGTACCTGGAACCGCAGCACCCGCAGGCCTTGATGCATTTGGCCGCGTTGCTCCAATCCCAGGGCGACAGTGCGGGGGCGCGCCGCTTGCAAGCGCGGGCCGCGCGTAGCGAGCGAGCTGACAGTGAGTCCAAACGATGAGTAGCAACGACGCGCTCGATACTGCGGGCCTGGACCTGACCCTGACCGACACCCAAGCCATCGACGACTGCTGGAACCGCATCGGCATCCATGGCGACAAGTCCTGCCCGTTACTGGCGGAGCATATCCATTGCCGTAACTGCTCGGTGTATTCCGCCGCCGCCACGCGTTTGCTCGACCGCTATGCCTTGCAGCAAGACGACCGGCGGCCACAGGCGGCAACCGAGGACCACGGCGATGTGGTCACGCGCTCCCTGTTGATGTTTCGTCTGGGCGAGGAATGGCTGGGCATTGCCACCCGCTGCCTGGTGGAAGTGGCGCCATTGCAACCGATTCACTCGCTGCCGCACCAACGCTCGCGCGCGCTGCTCGGCGTGGCCAATGTGCGGGGCGCGCTGGTGGCGTGCCTGTCGCTGGTCGAGTTGCTGGGGCTGGACGCCACCACCGGCGGGGCCAGTGGTGGGCGCGTCATGCCGCGCATGTTGATCATCGCCGCGCAGGACGGCCCGGTGGTGGTGCCGGTCGATGAAGTCGACGGCATCCATGCCATTGATGAGCGCACCTTGAAGGCGGCATCGGCCTCCGGCACCCAGGCCAGTGCGCGCTTTACCCAGGGCGTTTTGCAGTGGAAGGGCCGCAGCCTGCGCTGGCTGGACGAGGCGCAATTGTTGTCCGCCGTGACCCGGAGCCTCACATGACCCCCGACCAGATGCGCGATGCCTCGCTGCTGGAACTGTTCAGCCTGGAAGCCGATGCGCAGACCCAGGTATTGAGCGCCGGTTTGCTGGCCTTGGAACGCAACCCGACCCAGGCCGACCAGTTGGAGGCGTGCATGCGCGCCGCGCACTCGCTCAAGGGCGCGGCGCGGATCGTCGGGGTGGATGCCGGGGTCAGCGTGGCCCACGTCATGGAGGACTGCCTGGTCACTGCCCAGGAAGGCCGCCTGTACCTGCAACCCGAACATATCGACGCCTTGCTGCAAGGCACCGACCTGCTGATGCGCATCGCCACGCCGGGCAATGACGTGGGCCCGGCGAATATCGAGGCGTATGTAGCGCTGATGGAGCGCCTGCTCGATCCGTCCGCCACCGTCGCTTCACCTGCGCTGCCCCCGCCGGCTGCGGCGCCTATGGTCGAAGCGCTGCCGCCCGAGCCCGAGCCGCCGGTCACCAGCGAGCCGCCGCGCCAGAACAAACACATGACCGAAGGCGGCGAGCGCGTGCTGCGCGTCACCGCCGAGCGCTTGAACAGCCTGCTCGACCTGTCGAGTAAATCCCTGGTCGAAACCCAGCGGCTCAAGCCGTACCTGGCGAGCATGCAGCGCCTCAAGCGTATTCAAAACAACAGCGCCCGCGCCTTGGACACCCTCGATGGCCACCTCAAGGCTGTGGTGTTGAACCTCGAAGCCCAGGAAGCCCTGGCTGACACCCGTCGCCTGCTCAGCGAAGCCCAGGCGTTGCTGGCGGAAAAAACCGCCGAGCTGGACGAGTTCGGCTGGCAGGCCGGGCAGCGCGCCCAAGTGCTGTACGACACCGCGCTGGCCTGCCGCATGCGCCCGTTTGCCGATGTGTTGGCCGGGCAGGTGCGTATGGTCCGCGATCTGGGCCGCAGCCTGGGCAAGCGGGTGCGCCTGGAGATCGAGGGCGAAAAGACCCAGGTCGACCGCGATGTGCTGGAAAAACTCGAAGCGCCGCTCACCCACTTGCTGCGTAATGCCGTCGACCACGGCATCGAAATGCCTGAGCAGCGCCTGCTGGCGGGCAAGCCGGCCGAAGGCTTGATCCGCCTGCGCGCCTCGCACCAGGCGGGTTTGCTGGTGCTGGAATTGAGCGATGACGGCAATGGCGTCGACCTGGAGCGCCTGCGCGGCACCATCGTCGACCGGCATTTGTCACCGCTGGAAACCGCCCTGCGCCTGAGCGAAGAGGAGCTGCTGACGTTCCTGTTCCTGCCGGGTTTCAGCCTGCGCGACAAGGTCACCGAAGTGTCCGGCCGTGGTGTTGGCCTGGACGCGGTGCAACATATGGTCCGCCAACTGCGCGGCGCGGTGGTGCTGGAGCAGACGGCGGGGCAGGGCAGCCGCTTCCACCTCGAGGTGCCGTTGACCCTCTCGGTGGTGCGCAGCCTGGTGGTGGAAGTCGGCGAAGAAGCCTACGCGTTCCCGTTGGCGCACATCGAACGCATGTGCGACCTGGCGCCCGATGACATTGTGCAGTTGGAGGGGCGCCAGCATTTCTGGCACGAAGGCCGCCACGTCGGCCTGGTCGCCGCCAGCCAGTTGTTGCAGCGCCCGGCCGGGCAGAGCAACGAAGAAACCCTGAAAGTTGTGGTGATCCGCGAGCGCGATGCGATCTATGGCATTGCGGTGGAGCGGTTTATCGGCGAGCGCACCTTGGTGGTGTTGCCGCTGGATGATCGCCTGGGCAAGGTCCAGGATATTTCCGCCGGTGCGTTGCTCGACGACGGCTCGGTGGTATTGATCGTCGATGTCGAAGACATGCTGCGCTCGGTGGACAAACTACTCAATACCGGCCGCCTTGAGCGCATCGCCCGGCGCAGCCAGCAGGCCGCCGAAGCGCCGCGCAAACGCGTGTTGGTGGTGGATGATTCGCTCACCGTGCGTGAGTTGCAGCGCAAATTGTTACTTAACCGTGGTTACGAAGTGGCCGTCGCTGTCGATGGCATGGATGGCTGGAACGCCTTGCGCTCCGAAGACTTCGACCTGCTCATCACTGACATTGATATGCCTCGTATGGACGGTATTGAATTGGTCACACTCTTGCGTCGTGATAGTCGCCTGCAATCGTTGCCGGTGATGGTGGTGTCGTACAAGGATCGCGAAGAAGACCGACGTCGTGGACTGGACGCTGGGGCCGACTATTATTTAGCTAAAGCCAGTTTCCATGACGACGCCTTGCTGGACGCCGTGGTGGAACTGATCGGAGGCGCCCGGGCATGAGGATTGCGATCGTCAATGACATGCCCATGGCGGTGGAGGCGTTGCGCCGTGCCTTGAGTTTCGAGCCCGCGCACCAAGTGGTGTGGGTGGCCGGCAATGGCCAGGAAGCGGTGCAGCGTTGCGCCGAGCTGACCCCGGACTTGATCCTGATGGACCTGATCATGCCGGTGATGGATGGCGTGGAAGCCACCCGGCAGATCATGGCGCAGACCCCGTGCCCGATTGTGATCGTCACCGTGGACCGCCAGGCCAATGTCAGCCGGGTGTTCGAAGCCATGGGCCATGGCGCCCTGGACGTGGTGGATACGCCGGCGCTGGGCGTGGGCAATGCCAAGGATGCGGCGGCGCCGTTGCTGCGCAAGATCCTCAATATTGGCTGGCTGGTCGGCCAGCGTGGCAGCCGGGTACGCACCGAAACCGCGCCGCAGCGCAGCACCGGCAAGCGCCAAAGCCTGGTGGCGATTGGTTCGTCGGCCGGCGGGCCGGCTGCCCTGGAAACCCTGCTCAAGGGGTTGCCCCGGGACTTTTGCGCGGCCATCGTGCTGGTGCAACATGTGGACCAGGTGTTCGCCGCCGGCATGGCTGAATGGCTGAGCAGCGCGTCAGGCCTGCCGGTGCGCCTGGCGCGGGAGGGCGAACCGCCACAAAGTGGCGTGGTCCTGCTGGCCGGCACCAACCACCACATTCGCTTGTTGAAAAACGGCACGCTAGCCTATACCGCAGAGCCGGTGAACGAGATTTACCGGCCTTCCATTGATGTATTTTTTGAAAGCGTCGCCAGCCATTGGAACGGCGATGCTGTCGGCGTATTGCTGACCGGCATGGGGCGCGACGGTGCCCAGGGGCTCAAATTGCTGCGTGAACAAGGATATTTGACCATCGCCCAAGATCAGCAGAGCTCGGCGGTGTATGGCATGCCCAAAGCGGCGGCGGCAATTGATGCCGCTGTTGAAATTCGCCCACTGGACAGAATTGCGCCCCGATTGCTGGAGGTCTTTGCAAAATGATCAAAACCTCCCGCAGTGCCGGCTTGCAGGAAAGTAATTCAGGTGACTGCACATGAGTGATTTACAGATCGACGGCATCAAAACCGACGAAAATGCCGCCATGGTGTTGCTGGTCGACGACCAAGCCATGATCGGTGAAGCCGTGCGGCGTGGCCTGGCCCATGAAGAAAACATCGACTTCCACTTCTGCGCCGACCCCCATCAGGCGATTGCCCAGGCGATTCGCATCAAGCCCACGGTGATCCTGCAAGACTTGGTCATGCCCGGGCTCGACGGCCTGACGCTGGTGCGTGAATACCGCAACCATCCGGCCACGGCGAATATCCCAATCATCGTGCTTTCGACCAAGGAGGACCCGCTGATCAAGAGCGCGGCGTTCTCGGCGGGCGCCAATGATTACTTGGTCAAACTGCCGGACAACATCGAGCTGGTCGCGCGCATTCGCTATCACTCGCGCTCCTACATGACCCTGTTGCAGCGGGACGCGGCGTATCGGGCGCTGCGGGTCAGCCAGCAGCAGCTGTTGGACACCAACTTGGTGCTGCAACGGTTGATGAACTCCGACGGCCTTACTGGGTTGTCCAACCGCCGCCACTTCGACGAATACCTGGAGCTGGAATGGCGCCGTGCCATGCGTGACCAGACCCAACTGTCGTTGCTGATGATCGATGTGGACTTCTTCAAGACCTACAACGACAGCTTCGGCCATGTCGAGGGCGATGAAGCCCTGCGTAAAGTCGCGGCGACCATTCGCGAAGCCAGCAGTCGCCCCTCGGATTTACCGGCGCGTTACGGCGGTGAAGAGTTTGCGCTGGTGTTGCCCAATACCTCGCCGGGCGGTGCGCGGCTGGTGGCCGAAAAGCTGCGCATGGCGGTGGCGGCGCTGAAAATCCCGCACATTGCCCCGGCAGAAGGCGCGAGCCTGACCATCAGCATCGGTTTGTCGACGATGACGCCGCAGCAGAGCAGCGATTGCCGGCTGTTGATCATGGCGGCAGATAAGGGCTTGTACACGGCTAAGCATAATGGGCGCAATCAGGTCGGTATCGAGTGATTCAGAACGACGCTGATCCTCTGTGGGAGCTGGCTTGCCTGCGATAGCGGCCTGTCAGTTATCACCTCCGTATCTGATACACCGCAATCGCAGGCAAGCCAGCTCCCACATTTGATCGCAATCGTTCTTGAGATCGGGCATATACCCGCCTTTTCGCCAAGCGGGCTGCCGTTAGCCCCGGTTTGTCGTTATACTCGTCGGCTTTCAAAAGTTCGCCAACGAGTGCTGCCCGCCATGGAAATCAACCCGATCCTTAACACCATCAAGGACCTGTCCGAGCGCTCCGAAACTATTCGGGGGTATCTTTGACTACGATCAAAAGCATGAGCGTCTGACCGAAGTCAATCGCGAGCTTGAAGATCCGGCTGTCTGGAACAAACCTGAATACGCCCAGGAACTGGGCCGCGAGCGCGCTGCGCTGGCGCAGATCGTCGATACCCTCGACGAGTTGAACACCGGTCTGGGCGATTGCCGCGACCTGCTGGACATGGCCGTCGAAGAAGATGACGAAGGCGCAGTGGGCGATGTCGTCGCCGAGCTGGCCCGTCTCGAGGAAAACCTCGCCAAGCTTGAATTCCGCCGCATGTTCAGCCACGAAATGGACC
The DNA here is from genome assembly GCF_009707325.1 of Pseudomonas sp. IB20. Classification (NCBI taxonomy): domain Bacteria; kingdom Pseudomonadati; phylum Pseudomonadota; class Gammaproteobacteria; order Pseudomonadales; family Pseudomonadaceae; genus Pseudomonas; species Pseudomonas gelidaquae. Next base: position 1,261,434 of record NZ_CP046103.1, read on the forward strand.
CGAACAACGCCTACCTGGACATCCAGGCCGGCTCCGGCGGTACCGAAGCCCAGGACTGGGCCAACATTCTGTTGCGCATGTACCTGCGCTGGGCTGACAAACGCGGCTTTGACGCTACCATCATGGAGCTGTCGGCCGGTGAAGTCGCCGGTATCAAAGGCGCCACCGTGCACATCAAGGGTGAATACGCCTTTGGTTGGTTGCGGACCGAGATCGGCGTGCACCGCCTGGTGCGCAAGAGCCCGTTCGACTCCGGCAACCGTCGCCACACCTCATTCTGCGCCGTGTTCGTCTCGCCCGAGATCGACGATAAGGTGGAAATCGAGATCAACCCGGCTGACCTGCGGATCGACACCTACCGCTCCTCCGGTGCCGGTGGCCAGCACGTAAACACCACCGACTCGGCCGTACGTATTACCCACGTACCGACCAACACCGTGGTCAGCTGCCAGAACGAACGTTCCCAGCACGCGAACAAGGACACCGCCATGAAAATGCTGCGGGCCAAGTTGTACGAGCAGGAAATGCAGAAGCGCAATGCCGCTTCCCAGGCGCTGGAAGACACCAAGTCGGATATCGGCTGGGGTCACCAGATCCGTTCGTATGTGCTCGATGCGTCGCGGATCAAGGATCTGCGCACTAACATCGAACGCAGCGACTGCGACAAGGTGCTCGACGGTGATATCGACGAATACCTGGAAGCCAGCCTGAAATCGGGGCTTTAAAGACTGTGTAGAGCCGGCTTGCCGGCGATCCCCGGCCTACGCCTGGGGCAACGAACCTGTGATGGAATTTCAAAAGACATGAGCGACCAACAACTCGACCCGCAAGCCCTGCAACAGGAAGAAAACTCCCTGATCGCCCTGCGCAAGGAAAAGCTTGCCGCCGAGCGCGCCAAGGGCAATGCCTTCCCGAACGACTTCCGCCGTGACAACTACTGCGATGCCTTGCAGAAACAGTACGCGGACAAGACCAAGGAAGAGCTGGCAGAGGCTGCAATCCCGGTCAAGGTGGCAGGTCGCATCATGCTCAACCGTGGCTCGTTCATGGTGATCCAGGACATGACCGGTCGCATTCAGGTTTACGTCAACCGTAAAACCCTGTCTGAAGAAACCCTGGCCTCGGTGAAAACCTGGGACATGGGCGACATCATTGCAGCCGAAGGCACCCTGGCGCGTTCCGGCAAGGGCGACCTGTATGTTGAAATGACCACCGTACGCTTGCTGACCAAGTCGCTGCGCCCGCTGCCGGACAAGCACCACGGCCTGACCGACACCGAACAGCGCTATCGCCAGCGCTACGTTGACCTGATCGTCAACGAAGAAGTGCGTCAGACCTTCCGTGTGCGTTCGCAGGTTATCGCGCACATCCGCAGCTTCCTGATGCAGCGTGACTTCCTGGAAGTGGAAACCCCGATGCTGCAAACCATCCCCGGTGGTGCCGCAGCCAAGCCATTCGAAACCCACCATAACGCGCTGGACATGGAAATGTTCCTGCGTATCGCGCCTGAGCTATATCTCAAGCGCCTCGTTGTTGGCGGCTTCGAAAAGGTCTTCGAGATCAACCGCAACTTCCGTAACGAAGGCGTCTCGACCCGTCACAACCCAGAATTCACCATGTTGGAGTTCTACCAGGCTTACGCCGACTACGAAGACAACATGGACCTGACCGAAGAACTGTTCCGCGAACTGGCGCAGCTGGTTCTGGGCAGCACCGACGTGCCGTACGGCGACAAGGTGTTCCACTTCGGCGAGCCGTTCGTGCGTCTGTCGGTGTTTGATTCGATCCTCAAGTACAACCCTGAGTTGACCGCTGACGACCTGACCGACATCGACAAGGCCCGCGCCATCGCCAAGAAAGCCGGCGCCAAGGTGCTGGGCTTCGAAGGCCTGGGCAAACTGCAGGTGATGATTTTCGAAGAACTGGTGGAGCATAAGCTGGAACAGCCGCACTTCATTACCCAGTACCCGTTCGAAGTGTCGCCGCTGGCCCGTCGCAACGACGACAACCCGAACGTCACTGACCGTTTCGAGCTGTTCATCGGCGGGCGCGAAATCGCCAACGCTTACTCCGAGCTTAACGACGCGGAAGATCAGGCCGAGCGCTTCATGGCCCAGGTGGCCGACAAGGATGCCGGCGACGACGAAGCCATGCACTACGACGCCGACTTCGTTCGCGCCTTGGAATACGGCATGCCGCCGACTGCCGGTGAAGGGATCGGCATCGACCGGTTGGTGATGCTCTTGACCAACTCGCCGTCGATCCGCGACGTGATCTTGTTCCCGCACATGCGGCCACAAGCGTAACCGTAGCGAAACCCGAAGCCGCCTTTTATAAGGCGGCTTTTTTATGTGGCGTATTCAGCCGTCAAGAGAACGGCGCCAGGTAATCGGTGATCGTTCCCACGCTCTGCGTGGGAAGGCATCCCGTGACGCTCTGCGTCACAAGTAAGGACCGTGAACCGCGTAATGGCTCAAGAAGGTGCCGCCGGCATTGCTGCTGCCGTGGCTGAAAGCGTCCAGTACCAGGGCCGCAAGGCCAGCCGCCGGGGCAGCTAGCAGCGCCGGCAAGACATTCTTGATGCAGCCATGCGCATCGTGGTGCGCGATGGCGTACGTGGTGTGCGCCATCGCGCGGTGGCGGCAGAGGCCGGCGTGCCGTTGTCGGCCACCACTTACTACTTCAAGGATATCGATGACCTGCTTACCGATACCTTTGCCCAATACGTCGAACGCAGCGCCGCCTTCATGGGCAAACTGTGGGTGCGCAACGAAAGCCTGCTGCGCGAGATGGTCGCCTATGGTGATGGCAGCCCGCAGTCGCGCGCGCAATTGGCCGATGACATCGCACGGCTGACCGCCGACTATGTATTGCGCCAACTGACCAACCGCCGCGAACACTTGATGGCCGAACAAGCTTTTCACCAGGAGGCCTTGCTCAACCCGCGCCTGGCTGAGCTGGTGCGTTCCCATCAGCAGATTCTGTTGCAGGGCACCGAGCAGTTTTTCCAGGTGCTGGGCTCCCGGGAGCCGCAACAGGATGCCAAAGTGTTGACGGCGATTATCAGTCGGATGGAATATCAGGGCCTGCTTGGCGGCCCAGAGCCTCTGACCGGTGAAGAGATGCTTGAGATTCTCAAGCGTTATATGCATTTGGTGTTGGCCTCGGTCTAGCCCAATGTGCGATCCGCTTTATGTGGGAGCTGGCTTGCCTGCGATACAGGCGCCTCGGTGCAACAGGTAATCCGAGGTGATGCTATCGCTGGCAAGCCGCAGGAGCCAGCTCCCACACTTGATGGAGTACGCAATGAAAGCCTGGCGTGTCGCGCTAATCGCCTTGTCGTTCCTATTGCTCAGCGGTTGCCTGGTGACCTTCAAGGACCCGTTGCCGGCGCGCGAATCAGCGCCGGATGCCTTGCTCGGCCACTGGTCGAGCAAGAATGCCTGGGGCGAGCCGCTCAACTTGCAGATCACTCGCGCGGGTGAGCACCGTTATAAAGCCGTGAGCTACCCTAAAGCCAAGCCGGGCCAGCGCGATGAGTACCTGTTTACTGTCTCTCGCCATGGTAGCCGTTGGTATTTGTCGGCGCCGTTGCCGGACACGCTCGGCGGGCATTTCATCCTCACAGGCTTTGACTTTGAAGGTGAGAGCGACAAAACGCCTGAATTGGTGGTCTACAACCTCGACGTTGAGCAGATCCATCAAGCCATCGGCCAAAAGCTTTTACACGGCAGCACCGTGGACACCGTCGAAGGCGCCGGTGTTTTGGTGGACAGCCCTATGGACCAGGTGTTTGCCTACCTGGATGACCCGGCCAATGCCGACGTGTTCGTTGAAGCCGTGCGCTACCAGCGCGCGGGCAAATAACGTTTAAAGAGGAAGCACCGGGTGGACGATTACCAGCAGACGATACGCACCTTGTCTGATCGCATTGTGCTGGCGCAAACACCGATTCGCGTCCTCGACGCCGTGAAATGGGACGAGAACATTCGTCAGGGTTTCCTCAAGGCCAAGGGCAAGGCCATGCCCGCCGTAGACCGTGATTATTACCTGAGCCGGCCACTGTCGTTCGACTCCAGCGCGGTTAAGCTGGAGTTCCAGAACATCGAGCGCGACATCACCCGCCAGCTTGGCCAATTCAACCCGGTCGGGCAGATCATGCGGCGGATGTGCAAGGAGTACCGCATGGTGGTGCGCATGCTTGAGGCGCGCGGCACCGAGGACTTCGGCCTGATCTCCCAGGAACTCTACGGCGCCGCCTCCGATGCGTTTCACGCCGGCGACCCGACCCTGGCTGACCTCGGCCTAATGCTGTCCGACTACCTCAACAACATCGACGGCCGTGGCGACCTCAAAGACGAAGCCAAGACCCTGACCGCCAAGGATGCCGTTGCGTTGCTGCAAACCCGTCTGAACAAAGTGTTTGGCGAGGCGGAAGAAACCATTCGGGTATTTGAGTCCGACGGTATCGTCGCCGATGCGGCGGCGGGCGCCGACTACATCAAGATCCGCGCCGACGCGATGTTCAACGACCGGGATGTGCGCGCGCTGGAAGTGCATGAAGGCCTGGTGCACGTCGGCACCACGCTCAATGGCCAGAACCAGCCGATCTGCACCTTCCTGTCCAAGGGGCCGCCGTCGTCGACCGTGACCCAGGAAGGCCTGGCGATTCTGATGGAGATCATCACCTTTGCCTCCTACCCCAGCCGCTTGCGCAAGTTGACCAACCGCACCCGCGCCATCCATATGGTGGAGGAGGGCGCTGACTTCTTGCAGGTGTTCGAGTTCTTCCGTGAGCAAGGCTTTGAAATGGCCGAAAGCTACGGCAACGCCAGCCGGGTTTTCCGTGGCTCAACACCGACCGGTCTGCCGTTTACCAAAGATTTGTCCTACCTCAAGGGCTTCATCATGGTCTACAACTACATCCAGCTGGCTGTGCGTAAAGGCAAGCTGGAACAAGTGCCGCTGCTGTTTTGCGGCAAGACCACCCTGGAAGACATGCGTACCCTGCGCCAATTGGTGGATGAAGGCCTGGTGGTGCCGCCCAAATACCTGCCCGAGCAGTTTCGCGACATGAACGCGTTGGCGGCGTGGATGTGCTTCTCCAACTTCCTCAACCACTTGAGCCTGGACCGGATCGAGGCGGATTACTCGAATATCCTGTAGAGGATATGACCGGCACAACCGAATCAAAAATGTGGGTTTCAAGAACTGTTTTCCAACCTGCTCACGAGGCTTCAACGGATGAGAATCCTCGGCATTCTTTGCCTGCTACTCACATTGAACGGCTGCAGCTCATTGCTGTTCTACCCCGAGCCCGGCCTGCCGTTCACACCGGAAAAAGCCCACCTGCAATACCGTGACGTGACGATCACCACCGCTGACGGGGTAAAACTTCACGCCTGGTGGCTGCCGGCCAAACCCGGCGTGCCCGTCAAAGGCACGGTGCTGCACCTGCATGGCAACGGCGGCAACCTGGCGTGGCACCTGGGCGGCAGTTGGTGGCTGCCGGAACAGGGCTATCAAGTGCTGCTGCTGGACTATCGCGGTTATGGCCTGTCGGAAGGCAAACCGTCATTGCCGGCGGTCTATCAAGACATCGATGCGGCCTTCAACTGGATCGACACGGCGCCCGAAACCCAGGGCCAACCGCTGGTTGTTTTGGGCCAAAGCCTGGGTGGCGCACTGGCGGTGCATTACCTGGCGGCGCACCCGCAGCGTCAGCCGAAGCTCAAGGCCCTGGTACTGGACGGCGTGCCCGCCAGTTATCGTGACGTGGGACAATTCGCCCTCAGCACCTCCTGGTTAACATGGCCGTTTCAAGTGCCCCTGTCTTGGCTGGTGCCCGACGGCGACAGTGCGATCAATGCCATGCCTCAGCTGACCGGCGTGCCGAAACTGCTGTTTCATAGCCTGGATGACCCGATCGTGCCGCTGGCCAATGGCATTCGCCTGTACCAGGCCGCGCCGCCGCCCAGGGTGCTGCAGTTGATCCGTGGCGGCCATGTGCAGACCTTTGCCGACAAGACCTGGCAAACCGTGATGCTGCGTTATCTGGACGACCCGCAGCACTTCAATGGTCTGCGCCGACTGGGGGAAATCCCCAACTACCCCAACCCTACAGTTGATTCATCAGAGAGCCCGCAATGAGCCAAGAACGCAACATGATCCCACTGATCCTCACCGGCATCGGCACCATCATCGGCACCGTCGGCTGCCTGTGGTTTTACGGCTACCTGCACTTCGCCAAGCCGGAGGATGCGTTGCTGCTCAGTGATTTCACCATGCTCAAGACCGTTCCGGGTGAGGACTACAAGATCTCCCTGACCCCGGCTGCGCAAGTGGCGCAGTGCGTCGATGGCGTGCTGGTGATGTTTGATACCGAACAGAAAGGCTTGAGCGGTGTGCTGGTGAACAACAAGAAGCAGGCGGTGCGCTGCATGGGCCAAGAGACGCCGCAGCTGCAAGAGTAGCTCGCTGGTTATTAAATCGCCTGATTACGGAAATATCTGGAACCGTATTGCGTAAGACGCCACTGATTGGTTTGTCAGTGTTGCTGATAGTTAACTTACGAGGCGGCGGGTGGTGCCCAGGGCGGGGGTTCCTCAGGCTCTGGGGGCGCTGATGAGCAGATGGATCCAGAGCAACTTGAGAAAATGATGAGGGGTCGCCAAGGCATGGAAGCTAGGATGCCTGCCGATGACACCAACCGTAAAATAGAAGTCTGATAGATAAAAAAACCCACCGTAAGGTGGGTTTTTTTATGCAGCGCCAATCAATCAGTTAGCAACGGAAGACCGTGGCTTGACCGGCTGGTTGTCGTTGGAGATGGTCACTTCAACGCGGCGGTTCATGGCACGGCCCGAAACGCTGCCGTTGTCGGCAACCGGGTATTCCTTGCCGTAACCCTGGGTCACGATGCGCGAGATATCCACGCCCTGTTGCGCCAGTGCACGTTGTACCGAAGCTGCACGACGCTCGGACAGGCTCTGGTTGTACGAGTCGGAACCGGTGCTGTCGGTGTAGCCTTCGACGATCACTTTACGGTCCGGGTTATCACGCAGGAACTGCGCCAGCTTGGTGATGTTAACCAGGCCGCTGGATTTCAGGTCGGACTTGTTGGTGGCAAACAGCACATCACCGAATGTCACCAGAGTACCGCGCTCGGTCTGCTTGGCGTTCAAGCTGTTTTGCAGTTGCTTGATCTGCGCGTCACGGGCGTCCAGCAGGGCACGGGCACGTTCGTCGCCAGCGTTTTTCAGCTTGGCTTCGGATTCGCGCAGGGAGATGGTGTCTTTAGCCACTTCAACGCGCTGGTTGGTCAGGTAGGCCAGTTGGTCGACCTTCTTCTCGTCTTCCTTGTCACGGTAGGCTTTGTCAGCCTTGTCCAGCCACTCGCTGGCGTCTTTGGTTTCCAGCGCCGCAAGCTTGGTGGCTTGTGGGTTGGTTTGCAGGGCCGAGAAGTTGGTCCGTGCGTTTTCCAGGTTCGCGTTCGGCGGGGTGGAGCAGGCCGCCAGGGCAACGCTCATCGCCAGCAGAGCAGGGATCATCAATTGTTTACGCATAGTCGTGTCGTCCTTTCAATTCGATATCAGGTGCGATGCAGTCAAGAGGCAGTGGCTTACTTCTGCTGGATAAGAGCAGGGCGCATGCCTTCCTTGCGCAGCTCGTCAACGGCCTTCTGGGAATCCTTCACTGCCTGTTGAGCCTTGGCAGCCTGGGACTTACGCTCAGCGACGCGAGCGTCCCACTCGGCTTGTTCAGCCAGTTGGCGAGCCTTGTCGTAGTTCTTGTCGTGCATGGCGATTTCGGCTTCTTTGAGCTTGTCCTGAGCCGACTTCATTTCCACTGCTGCGAACTCGGTGCCGCCGGCGCTGACCGCGCTGTTCACCGCAGATTGGGTCACAGCGTATTGCTCGGTCGGCGGGTTACCGGCGCAGCCCGCCAGAACGAAGCTGGTGCCGATTGCCAGCGCGGCCAATTTCAGCCCGCGCAGGTGGTTAAACGAGGATTTGGCAGTGCTGGTCTTCATCGTCTTCAACTCCATTGGGTAACTCCTGAAAAACATCAAAATCCATGTCACTGGTCAGCGGTTTTAGGTCGGGCGGGTAAAGCTCGAACTACCTTTTCAAACGGCCGTTCCAAGTGATGGCTTACTGGCTGTGACCGGAGGCTTTTTTCAAAAGTTCAGAGAAGATGGCGATTTGCCTAAAAAATATCTGACTGAGTGGTCAGCGCCTAATAGTTGGAACTTTTGCAACGCGTAGAGGTATTCCGGGCCTCTAGGAGGCCCGGAATAAAGGGGTTATGTCGGTTTTTACGGATGTTTATCAGTGCTTCTGTTCGTCAGCACTGGCCGACAAATCATGCAGATAGCGGCGTGACAGCGTCAGAAAGCGTGGCGTAGGGCCGACGTCTTCATACAGCGGGTCACCCTCTTCATCGGTGGCGATCACATGCTGGCCCTTGATGTAAGGAAAGCTGGCTTCCAGCTCTTCGAGGGCGGCGCCGATCAGCTCGCCGAGCAGTTCTTCGGTGTGGCGCTTGGGGTACATCTCGGCGATGGCGGCCAGCCTTGCGGCCGACTCCACGTCCAGATGGATCGCGTACTCGGTTTTGGTCAAGCGACCCTTGGCGTTCTCTTCCCAATGCTGGGCCAGTTCTCGGATTTTCATGGCAACCTCAGTAGGCCCGCGATGGCAGGCGGTGATGAGTGTCCAGTCAGCTGCGTGGATAACGCGGTGACTCACAGTTGAGACTAGCTGCAAGTCACAAGGTTTAAAGTGTCTTGTCAGAAACCGGCGCGGGCGGCACTCTGGAACCCCTGCGCGTCCCGGATTTCTGGCTGGAGATTGGCTGATGAGTGATATCGATGCACGCTTGCGTGAGGATGTTCACCTGCTGGGTGAGCTGTTGGGCAACACCATTCGAGAGCAGTACGGCGATGATTTTCTCGACAAGATCGAGCAGATCCGCAAAGGCGCCAAGGCTGACCGCCGGGGTGCCGTAGCCGAGCAAGCCGCCGGCGAGGAACTCAGCGCCAGCTTGAACCAGTTGCAGGAAAGTGAACTGCTGCCTGTGGCGCGGGCCTTCAACCAGTTCCTCAACCTGGCCAACATCGCCGAGCAATACCAGTTGATCCACCGGCGCGATGAGTCGCAACCGGCACCTTTCGAAGCCCGCGTATTGCCGGAGTTGCTCGCCCGCCTGCAACGCGAAGGCCACAGCAACGAATCCCTGGCTCGCCAGTTGGCGCGGCTGGAGATTGAACTGGTCCTCACCGCGCACCCCACCGAAGTGGCGCGTCGCACCCTGATCCAGAAATACGATGCGATTGCCGCGCAACTGGCGCTGCAGGATCACCGTGACCTCACCACCGCTGAACGCGAGCAGATCCGCGAGCGCCTGCAACGGCTGATCGCCGAAGCCTGGCACACTGAAGAAATCCGCCGCGTGCGCCCGACGCCTGTCGACGAAGCCAAATGGGGCTTTGCGGTGATCGAGCATTCGTTGTGGCATGCCATCCCCAATTACCTGCGCAAGGCCGACCAGGCCTTGCACGCGGCCACCGGCCTGCATTTGCCCCTGGAGGCAGCGCCGATTCGCTTTGCCTCGTGGATGGGTGGCGACCGTGACGGCAACCCGAATGTGACCGCGCCGGTGACCCGCGAAGTGCTGCTGCTGGCGCGCTGGATGGCGGCGGATTTGTACCTGCGCGATATCGACCACCTGGCATCCGAGCTGTCGATGCAGCAGGCCAGCCCGGCGTTGCAAGCCAAGGTCGGCGACAGCGTCGAGCCGTATCGCGCCTTGCTCAAGCAACTGCGTGAACGCCTGCGTGCTACGCGCCAATGGGCGCACACAGCGTTGACCGCCAACACCCCGGCGCCGGCTGACGTGTTGCAGAACAACCGCGACCTGCTCGACCCGCTGGAGCTGTGCTACCAGTCGCTGCACGAGTGCGGCATGGGCGTGATCGCCGATGGCCCGCTGCTCGATTGCTTGCGCCGTGCCGTGACCTTTGGCCTGTTCCTAGTGCGCCTGGATGTGCGCCAGGATTCCAGCCGGCATTCATCGGCCATGACCGAAATCACCGATTACCTGGGCCTGGGTCGTTATGAAGACTGGGACGAAGAGGCACGCATCAGCTTCCTGACCAAGGAGTTGGCCAATCGCCGGCCGCTGCTGCCGGGTTATTTCAAGCCGTCGGCGGAGACTGCCGAGGTGTTGAACACCTGCAAGGAAATCGCCGCTGCGCCCGCCGCGTCGCTTGGCTCGTATGTCATCTCGATGGCCGGCGCCGCCTCGGACGTGCTGGCCGTGCAACTGCTGCTTAAAGAGTCGGGCGTGCAACGGCCGATGCGGGTGGTGCCGCTGTTCGAAACCCTGGCCGACCTGGATAACGCCGGGCCGGTCATGGAAACCCTGCTGCAATTGCCAGGCTACCGCGCACGCTTGCAAGGCCCGCAGGAAGTGATGATTGGTTACTCGGACTCGGCCAAGGATGCCGGCACCACCGCCGCCGCCTGGGCGCAGTACCGGGCGCAAGAGCGGTTGGTGGACATCTGCCGCGAACAACAGGTGCAATTGCTGTTGTTCCACGGTCGTGGCGGCACTGTCGGCCGTGGCGGCGGCCCGGCGCACGCGGCGATCCTGTCGCAGCCACCGGGCTCGGTGGCGGGGCGTTTTCGCACCACCGAACAAGGCGAGATGATCCGCTTCAAGTTCGGCCTGCCGGACATCGCCGAGCAGAACCTCAACCTCTACCTGGCCGCAGTGCTGGAAGCCACGCTGTTGCCACCGCCACCACCCGAACCTGCCTGGCGCCATTTGATGGACGAATTGGCAGCAGACGGTGTCAGCGCTTACCGCGCCGTGGTGCGGGAAAATCCGCAGTTCGTCGAGTACTTCCGCCAGTCCACCCCAGAGCAGGAGCTGGGTCGCTTGCCCCTGGGCAGCCGCCCGGCCAAGCGCCGCGCTGGCGGTATCGAAAGCCTGCGGGCGATCCCGTGGATCTTCGGCTGGACCCAGACCCGCCTGATGCTGCCCGCCTGGCTCGGCTGGGAAGCGGCATTAAGCAAGGCGCTGGAGCGCGGTGAAGGCGAGCTGCTGGGGCAGATGCGTGAGCAGTGGCCGTTCTTCCGCACCCGCATCGACATGCTGGAAATGGTGCTGGCCAAGGCGGATGCCGATATCGCGCGCCTGTATGACGAGCGTCTGGTGCAGCCTGACCTGCTGCCATTGGGCGCGCACTTACGCGACCTATTGTCGCAGGCGTGCAGCGTGGTGCTTGGCCTGACTGGCCAGTCGCAACTGTTGGCCCATAGCCCAGACACACTTGAGTTCATCCGCTTGCGCAACACCTACCTCGACCCTTTGCACTTGCTGCAGGCCGAGTTGCTGGCGCGCTCGCGTCAGCAAGAGGCGGCGCAGGACAGCCCTCTGGAACAGGCGCTGCTGGTGTCCGTGGCCGGTATTGCCGCCGGTTTGCGCAATACCGGCTAAGGTTTCTTGCGTGTTCTCAACGGCTTGCAGATAAACCATGACGGCCGCCCTGAAACGGGCGGTCGGCGTTCAAGGGGTAGGGTTGCACTCAGTCACACCCGACCTGTGACGCATGCGCGGCGCGGGTTCTTGCGACTTTCGGCGGCTTGTATGGATAGAGCCTGCTGTGTATCTTGATCAGCCTTTGGCCGTTTGATCGGCTAGACCCACATTTCTACGAGATTGGCCCCACGCGGCGAATCCGAGCGTCATCTCTATAAAAAATTGAGGAGCACATCGATGCGCGTCATTCTGCTGGGAGCTCCCGGGGCCGGTAAAGGTACTCAGGCAAAGTTCATCACTGAAAAATTCGGCATTCCACAAATCTCCACCGGTGACATGCTGCGCGCTGCGGTCAAGGCCGGCACCGAGCTGGGCCTGATCGCAAAAAGCGTGATGGACAGCGGCGGTCTGGTCTCTGATGACCTGATCATCAACCTGGTCAAGGAACGCATCAGCCAGGACGACTGCAAGAACGGTTTTCTGTTTGACGGTTTCCCACGCACCATTCCCCAGGCTGAAGCCCTGGTGAAAGCCGGCGTAGAGCTGGATGCGGTGGTTGAAATCGCGGTTGAAGACGAAGAAATCGTCCAGCGTATCGCTGGCCGTCGCGTTCACGAAGCGTCGGGCCGCGTTTACCACATCGTCTACAACCCGCCTAAAGTGGCCGGCAAAGACGATGTCACCGGCGACGACCTGGTGCAGCGTAAAGACGACACCGAAGAAACCGTACGTCATCGCCTGTCGGTCTACCATTCGCAGACCAAGCCACTGGTGGATTTCTACCAGAAGCTGTCCGCTGCCCATGGCAAGCCGAAGTACAGCCACATCCCAGGCGTTGGTTCGGTAGAAGCCATCACCGCCAAGGTGTTGCAAGTGCTGAGCTGATCAAACGATTAGCTGCACGCACAACGGCCCGCTTGCGGGCCGTTGTTGTTTATACTGGCGCACTTTTTTTCGATTTGGACACCTGCACCCATGAGCACCCTGCTGGCCCTGGACACCGCGACTGAAGCTTGCTCCGTTGCCTTGCTGCACGATGGCAAGGTAACGAGCCACTACGAGGTGATCCCGCGCCTGCATGCGCAGAAGCTGTTGCCGATGATCAAGCAACTGCTTGAAGACGCGGGCACCACGCTTTCTGCTGTCGACGCCATTGCCTTTGGCCGCGGCCCCGGTGCGTTTACCGGTGTGCGTATTGCCATCGGCGTGGTGCAGGGCCTGGCGTTTGCGTTGGAACGCCCGGTGTTGCCGGTTTCCAACCTGGCAGTGCTGGCCCAGCGCGCCCTGCGCGAGCACGGTGCCTCGCAAGTCGCAGCGGCTATCGATGCGCGTATGGATGAAGTGTATTGGGGTTGCTACCGCGAGACCGCCGGCGAGATGCGCCTGGTAGGCGTGGAAGCGGTGCAGCCGCCGCAGGCGTCTGTATTGCCCGCAGATGCCAGCGGTGATTGGTTCGGCGCCGGCACCGGCTGGGGTTATGCCGAACGCATCGGTGTGAAGCTGGTCGGCCAGGACGCCGCGATGTTGCCCCATGCTGAAGATTTACTGACCTTGGCGCGCTTCGCTTTTGAACGCGGCGAAGCGATTCCGGCTGACCAGGCTGCACCGGTTTACCTGCGCGATAAAGTTGCGCAAACCAAGGCTGAACGCGGGATTATTTGACGTCAAAAATGCTGGCATTTTGAGGCAAAAATCTCCAATCGTCAGAATTTGCCCCTGTTTCTAAACCTTTTACAAATTATGTGTTCTAGTTATCACCAGAGCATTTGCGCACTACGGAAAGTGCCGCTAAATTGCCATCATTGATACCGAGTCTGCATGTATGCGCATAGACGGCTTTTCCTCACAGTCCTACCCACTCAAGCGTAAGCCGCGTAAGGCTAACGTGACGGTAGACGATTCCGTCGAGGATTCGCCGGACTTCATCGAAGTCCAGTCCGAGTCGCATGCCAACACGCATTCCAGCGCCCAAGGTTCCGCCGGTGCACGTATCAGTGGTCTTCCCGCCCGTCAGCAAGACATGGTCTTCCCCCGCTCCATGAGCAAAAGCGTCGCCACCGCCCTGGCCAGCTACCTGACCACCGCCGGCTTTGTCGAATGGGATATGGAAGTGCTGGGTCTCGACATCCATATCTGATGCGTCTGCCTTACTTTATTGGTTGCCCGTCCTGGAGTGAAAACGCCTGGCGCGAGTACCTGTACCCGGCTGATGCGCGCTCCGGCGATTACCTCGCCTTGTATTCCCAGGTCTTCAACGCCGTTGAAGGCAACACCACGTTTTATGCCCGACCCTCGGCCGCCACCGTGCAGCGCTGGGCCGAAATCATGCCTGAGGATTTTCGCTTCACCGCCAAATTCCCAGGCGACATCAGCCACGGTGGCGACTTGCGCGAGCAGTTGCCGGCGGCAGAAAGTTTTGTCGGTTTGATGAGCCCATTGGGTGAGCGTGTTACGCCGCTGTGGCTGCAACTGCCGGCGAGCTTTTCGCCACAACGCCTCGGTGAGCTGGCAGGTTTTATTGATGGCCTGGAGCGCCCGCTGGCCGTGGAAGTGCGCCACCCGGAATTCTTCGCCAAGGGCGATGCCGAGCGCATGCTCAACCGCTTGCTGCGTGACCGTGGTGTCGAGCGAATCTGCCTGGACCCGCGCGCGCTGTTCAGTTGCACCTCAACCTCAGCCGCCGTGCTGCACGCCCAATCGAAAAAGCCCAAGGTGCCGCCGCGCCCGGCCGCGCTGACGCTGTTTCCCCAAGTGCGCTTTATCGGTCATCCGGAACTGGAAGCCAACGACCCGTTTCTGCTGCCGTGGGTAGAAAAAGTCGCCGGCTGGATCGAGGAAGGCCGCACGCCCTACGTGTTCCTGCACACCTCGGATAACCGCCTGGCTGCGCAACTGGCGCTGCGCTTTCATGAAAAACTGATGGCGCGTTTGCCGGGCCTGCCGCCGCTGCCGACCTTGCATCGAGAACCCGCAGCGGAGCAACTGGGGTTACTCTAAGGCTCCTTTTTCCGCCAGGAGTCAGACATGGATGCCCAAACCCTTCGCGCCGAAACCTTCAAAGCCTTGCACGCGCGTGATCGCGCGTTCGTGATGCCCAACCCGTGGGATGCAGGCTCAGCCATCATGCTTGCCAGCCTCGGCTTTGAAGCCTTGGCCACCACCAGTGCAGGTTATGCGTTCAGCCTGGGGCGGCCGGATGCAGAAGGTGCGTTGTCGCTGGAGGACACATTGGGCAATGCTTCAGCGATTGTTCGGGCGACCGCGCTGCCGGTGGCGGCTGATCTGGAAAACGGCTTCAGTGATACCCCTGAGGGCTGCGCCCAAACCATCCTGCGCGCGGCGGCCACGGGCATCGTCGGCGGCTCCATCGAAGACGCCACGGGTATCGCCGTCGACCCCATCTACCCTTTTGATTTGTCTGTTGAGCGCGTAGAAGCGGCGGTTGCCGCTGCCCGCAGTCTGCCATTCCCTTTCACCCTGACGGCCCGCGCAGAAAACCTCCTGCATGGCCGCCTGGATTTGCCTGACACCATCCGCCGCTTGCAGGCCTACGCCGAAGCCGGTGCCGACGTGCTGTATGCCCCAGCGCTACGCAGCGCCGAGGAAATACTGGCAGTGGTCAAGGCCGTCGCGCCCAAACCGGTCAACGTGTTGATGTCCGGTGGCTTGAACCTCAGCGTCGCGCAGTTGAGCGAGCTGGGCGTACGCCGTATCAGTGTCGGCTCGGCTATGGCGCTGGCCGCGTATGGCGAGTTCTACCGCGCCGCACAGGAAGTGTATGAGTTGGGCACCTTTACCTTCACCGAGCGCAAGATGCCGTTCAGTCAGGCCAACCAATTCTTCAAGGGCTAAGCCGTGCGCTTTTTCAACGTGATCGGTGCGCTGCTGTTGCTGGCGGGTGTGTTCGCAGTGGGTGTGTGGCGAGGCTGGGTGCCGTTGCCTGCTGAGTGGAACCCCTGGGCGCCGCTGGATGTGCGCGCCAACCCGAACCTGCTGACGCGCTTCAAGCTCGGCCGGCTGCAGGATGATCCGGCGCTGTGCGACCACGTGCTGAACACCTCCGGCTTGCGCGTCAGCCATCAGGCAGATAGTCCTGCTGACGCTGCGTGCCCATTGCGCAACGTCTTGCGCGTGCAGGGCGCCGACGTGGCCTTGAGCAGCAGCTTTCTCGCCAGTTGCCCGCTGGCCGTGGCGTTTGCCCTGTTCGAGCGCCATAGCCTGCAACCGGCGGCCCAGGCGGTGTTTGGCCAGGCGGTGACGCGGGTCGACCACCTCGGCAGCTTTGCCTGTCGCAACATGTATAACCGCGCAGGCGGGCGGCTCAGTCAACATGCTTCGGCCAATGCCCTGGACATCGCCGGCTTTCGTCTGGCGGATGGGCGCAGCATCAGTGTGCTTAAGGATTGGCCGGGGGAGGGCGACAGCGCGCGCTTTTTGCGACAGGTACGCGACGGTGCCTGCGATGATTTCAATGTGGTGTTGAGCCCGGACTACAACGCCGCCCATCGCAACCATTTCCATCTGGACATGGGCCGTTGGTGGGTGTGTCGCTGAGGCTCAGGCGGCCAGGCGCAGGTTGTTGAGGATCAGAGGGCGCGCCCAGTGGTAGTCGAAGTCCAACGCTTTCTGTTGCGCCACCAGTGCTTCGGTCGGGTACGGCGTGGCAGGCGGTGGCAACAGGTCCAGTTCGAACTCGGCAATCGGCAGGTGCAACGGCTGGGGTTCTGGCGCGGGGCCCGGCTTAGGCAGCGGTTGACCGGCGCTCAGTACGATCGGGCGTACCCAGCCACTGTCGAAGTTCTGCTGGCGCTGTTGGGCGACAATTTCTTCATCTGGGAATGGCGTGGCGGGCGGCGGCAGTAATTCGGTTTCAAATTCGGCGATTGGCAGGAACAACGGCTCCGGCGGGGCGATTTCGGTGTCTTTCACGTCGCATTCACGCTGGGTGAGGATCTGCGACAGCAGGTCGGCGCCTTCGCTGGGCTCTACCGCCGGGTCCTTCGGCGCCGGTGCTTTGGCGGCGAGCGCATCCGGCGTATCGCCGAGCTGTTCGGCCAACGCACGGGCAAAGAAGTCCTGCCACACATGACTCACCCCGGCCAGCGCTTGAGTATTGCGCAGGCCGTAGTGGTTGTGGGTCGGCAGTACACCGATGGTTAGGGGAAGAATGTCTGACATTTTTCTCGGTCGACGCTCAGCTCTGGCAAAATACCTGACTGTTGTTTTTATCGGCCGCTGTTTGCCGATCCTTAATATTTTTGAGCGTAGCGATTGATGAGCGAACAACCAGCGGCCAGCCGCATTCGGGTCGAGGCTTTGGCCGAAGGTTTCCAGGCGCGTGCCGAGCACTGGGCGTCGCAGCTTGGCCTGCCTTTGCAGCTGGAAAAGGCGGATTTTTCCCTGCAAGTCGGCGAGCACGGCCTGCAGTTGCAACAGCTCGGGCCTGATGCGCCGGGGCCGGTGCGTGTGGATTTTGTCGAGGGTGGCGCGGCGCACCGGCGTTTGTACGGTGGTGGCAGTGGGCAGATGATCGCCAAGGCTGTGGGTATTGCTCAAGGCGTGCGTCCACGGGTGCTGGATGCCACGGCGGGTTTGGGTAAGGACGCGTTTGTGCTGGCCAGTCTGGGGTGTGAGATGAGCCTGATCGAGCGTCAGCCGTTGATTGGCGCCTTGCTTGAAGACGGCCTGGCCCGGGGTGCGGATGACTTTGAGGTGGCACCCATTGTGGCGCGCATGAAGCTGCTCAAGGGCAACTCCATCGAGGTGATGCTCAACTGGGAAGGTGAGCCGCCGCAGGTGATCTACCTGGACCCGATGTTCCCTCATCGTGAGAAAACTGCGTTGGTGAAGAAGGAGATGCGGCTGTTCCGGCCACTGGTTGGCGATGATCCGGATGCGCCGGCGTTGCTCGCTGCTGCCTTGGCGTTGGCCAGCCACCGTGTGGTGGTCAAGCGCCCGCGCAAGGCGCCGTGCATTGAGGGGCCCAAGCCGAGCCATGCGTTGGATGGGAAGTCGAGCCGGTATGACATTTATCCGAAGAAAGCGCTCAAGCCGATGAATGGGTATCTACGCAACTTTTTGTGTTGCGCTAAGCTTTTGACGGGGTTTTTAGGTAGATATGAGTACATATCCGTTGCTGCGGTAACGGCTCTAGGGTTCCGCTCTTACAGCGGGTCACTTTTGGAAGGACCCAAAAGTAACCAAAAGTCCTCGCCCCACCACTCGGCACCTCGCTTAGGCTCGGTGTGCCCTCACCGGCTTGAATCCGTGGGCCGCCGCGATGGGCCATCCTTGGCCCAGCGCGGCTAACCCGGCGTCCTGCCGGGTTACCCACGGATTCAAGCCTGCGTTCGGCCACGTGGTTAACGGGGCGCCTCAGATCAAGATCAAGATCAAGATCAAAAGCAAGAGCACGGCGGCCTAGTAGCCGACCTGAGTGGTTGAAGCAAAAGCAGGGCAGGCGAGCGCCATATCAGCCGTTATCGAAATAACGGATATTCACCCAGCAGCCCCTCAACAACCCGGCGTCAGGCCCTATAGGCCCGCATAAACAACCCCACCACCTCCTGCACATGCGCTTCGGCGGCTTCTTCACTCAGTTGCCCACCACAGCCATACAGCAAACAGAAATTCGCCGTGCCCTTGAGCAGGCAAAAGAAGTGCTCGGCCGCCGTAAACGGTTTATCGATGCTCAGGGCGCCGCTCTGGTCGATGCGGCTGAGCAGGCGCTCCATGCCTTGCAGCATGCGCATGGGGCCGGCTTCAAAGAAGATCTGTGAGAGTTTCACGTCCTGATTGCCGGTGGTCATCATCAGGCGGTGCAGGTTTACCGACTCCTCGCTGTTGATCAGCCGATGAAAGCCGCGTGCGATGTTCAGCAGCACGGTGTCCACGGGCATGCCTGCGGGCAGCTCGAAATACATCACCGGCAACTGTTCCTCGCATTTCGCCACAACGGCGGCGGTGAACAAGGTCTCTTTGTCGGTGAAGTGGCTGTAGACGGTCAGTTTTGACACGCCGGCCTCAAGGGCCACGGCATCCATGCTGGTGCTGGCGTAGCCATTGCTCAAAAACAGGATTTTCGCTGCTTCGAGAATTGCCTGGCGTTTTGCCATGTCCTTGGGACGCCCGGGGCTATTGGTGTTTACAGGATTGTCGGACATTTTCACCTTTAATACTGGACTGGCGAGTTTGGTATTAATAACATACCGGCAAGTATAATTATTCCTAGCTCCATTTGCGAAAGGTCCTTCAGCATGCGCAGCACTTTCCTGCCCCTTGCGTTGCCTGTCAGCCTGGTCTTCCTGTTGGCCGCTTGCGGCCATGAAGAAGCGGCCCAAACCACCATCCGCCCCGCTATGGTGGTGCAGCCGCAGCCCTCGGCGCAGGCGATGGACAGTTTCCCTGGCGAGGTGCGTGCCCGTTATGAGCCGGACCTGGCCTTTCGCATTGGCGGCAAAGTCAGCAAACGCCTGGTGGAGGAGGGTGAGCGGGTCAAGGCCAACCAACCGCTGGCCGAACTCGACCCACAGGACGTGCGCCTGCAACTGGAAGCCACCCGTGCCCAGGTCGCTGCCGCCGAGGCCAACCTGAGCCTGGTGCGCGCCGAGCGCGATCGCTACAAGACCCTGATGGACCGTCAGATGGTCAGCCGTTCCCAGTACGACAATTCCGAAAACCTCTACCGGGCAGGCGAAGCACGCCTGAAGCAGATCAAGGCCGAGTTCGACGTGTCCAGCAACCAGGCCGGTTACGCTGTGTTGCGTGCGCCCCAGGACGGCGTGGTTGCCAAGCGCGCGGTGGAAGTCGGCCAAGTGGTAGCGGCCGGCCAGACCGTGTTCACCCTGGCCACCGATGGCGAGCGTGAAGTCCTGATCAGCCTGCCGGAACAAGGCTTTGGCCGGTTCAAGATCGGCCAGCCGGTGTCGGTGGAATTGTGGAGCCAGCCCGACCAACGTTTTGCCGGGCGCATTCGTGAGCTGTCACCCGCTGCCGATCCGAAATCGCGCACCTTTGCCGCCCGCGTCGCGTTCACCGGCGGTAAAGTCCCGGCCGAACTGGGCCAGAGTGCCCGCGTATTCATACAGGCCGATGGCGTGATTGCGCTGTCGGTGCCGCTGTCGGCCCTGAGTGCGGAGAACGGCGCGTCCTACGTCTGGTTGGTGCAACCGGACAACACGCTCAAACGCACCCCGGTGCGCATCGGTGCTTTCGGTGAAAAAACTGTGCCGGTATTGGAAGGCCTGACCGCCACTGATTGGGTGATCGCAGCGGGCGTGCATGTGCTCCATGAGGGCCAGCAAGTGCGCCCGGTGGATCGCTCCAACCGTGTGGTGAATCTGGCGGCCAACAAGGAGTAGTCCCCGATGGGTTTCAATCTTTCCGAATGGGCGTTGCGTAATCGCCAGATCGTACTGTTCCTGATGATCCTGCTGGCGGTGGTCGGCACGCTGTCCTACACCAAGCTTGGGCAAAGCGAAGACCCGCCGTTCACCTTCAAGGCCATGGTGATCAAGACCAACTGGCCCGGGGCCACGGCTCAGGAAGTCTCGCGCCAGGTTACCGAGCGCATCGAGAAAAAACTCATGGAGACCGGCGAATATGAGCGCATCGTCTCCTTCTCGCGGCCCGGTGAATCCCAGGTCACCTTTATCGCCCGCGACTCGATGCATTCGGCGCAGATTCCTGACTTGTGGTACCAGGTGCGCAAGAAGATCAGCGACATTCGCCAGACCTTGCCGCCGGACATCCAAGGGCCGTTTTTCAACGATGAATTCGGCACTACCTTCGGCAATATCTACGCGTTGACCGGCGACGGCTTCGACTACGCCGTGCTCAAGGACTACGCCGACCGCATCCAGATTCAACTGCAACGCGTGCCGGATGTGGGCAAGGTCGAGTTGCTTGGCCTGCAGGATGAGAAGATCTGGATCGAGCTGTCCAACCTCAAGCTCGCCACCCTCGGCCTGCCGTTGGCCGCCGTGCAGCAGGCCCTGCAGGAGCAGAACGCGGTCTCGACCGCCGGCTTCTTCGAAACCCCGACCGAGCGCGTGCAACTGCGCGTGTCGGGCAACTTCAAGACGGTGGAGGAGATTCGCAATTTCCCGATTCGTGTGGGTGACCGCACCTTCCGTATCGGCGACGTGGCCGACATCCACCGTGGCTTCAACGACCCACCGGCACCGCGCATGCGCTACATGGGCGCGGACGCCATCGGCCTGGCCGTGGCCATGCGTGACGGCGGCGACATCCTGGTATTGGGCAAAGCCCTCGAAGGCGAATTCGCACGCCTGCAAAAGAACCTTCCGGCAGGTATGGAGCTGCGCAAGGTGTCGGACCAACCGGCAGCGGTGAAAACCAGCGTCGGCGAGTTCGTCCAAGTGCTGGCTGAAGCATTGGCCATCGTCTTGCTGGTGAGCTTCTTCTCCCTTGGCGTGCGCACCGGCATGGTCGTGGCTCTGGCGATTCCGCTGGTGTTGGCGATGACCTTTGCGAGCATGTATTACCTCGGCATCGGCTTGCACAAGATCTCCCTTGGCGCATTGGTATTGGCCCTGGGCTTGCTGGTCGACGACGCGATCATCGCCGTTGAAATGATGGCGATCAAAATGGAACAGGGTTACGACCGGCTCAAGGCCGCGAGCTTCGCCTGGACCAGCACCGCGTTCCCGATGCTCACCGGTACGTTGATCACCGCGGCGGGCTTCCTACCGATTGCCACTGCGCAATCGAGCACCGGTGAATACACACGCTCGATCTTCCAAGTGGTGACCATTGCGTTGCTGGCTTCATGGGTTGCCGCCGTGGTGTTTGTGCCCTACCTCGGAGAAAAGCTCTTACCGGATTTGGCAAAAATTCATGCCGCCAAACACGGCACCGATGGGCCAGATCCCTACGGCACACCGTTCTATCAGCGTGTAAGACGTCTGGTTGAATGGTGTGTGCGTCGGCGCAAAACCGTGATCGTGCTGACCCTGCTGCTGTTTATCGGCTCGGTCGCGCTGTTCCGTTTTGTGCCGCAACAGTTCTTCCCCGCCTCTGGTCGCCTGGAGTTGATGGTCGACCTCAAACTGGCTGAAGGCGCCTCCCTGAGCAACACCGCTGACCAGGTCAAACGCTTGGAAGCCTTGCTCAAGGAACACGCCGGCATCGACAACTATGTGGCCTATGTCGGCACTGGTTCACCGCGCTTTTACCTGCCATTGGACCAGCAGCTGCCAGCCGCCAGCTTCGCGCAATTTGTGGTGCTGGCGAAGACCATCGAGGAGCGCGAAAGCCTGCGCACCTGGTTGATCGAAACCCTCAACGAACAATTCCCCGAGCTGCGTTCGCGGGTCACACGCCTGGAGAACGGCCCGCCCGTGGGTTACCCGGTGCAGTTCCGTGTGACCGGCGAACACATTGAAGAAGTCCGCGCCCTGGCGCGCAAAGTCGCGGCCAAAGTTCGCGAAAATACCCACGTGGTCAACGTGCACCTGGATTGGGAAGAACCGAGCAAGATCGTCTACCTCAATATCGACCAGGACCGTGCGCGCGCACTGGGTGTGAGCACCGCCAACCTGTCGAAATTCCTGCAGAGTTCACTCACCGGTTCCAGCGTTAGCCAGTACCGCGAGGACAACGAGTTGATCGAGATCCTCCTGCGCGGCACCGTGCACGAGCGCACCGAGCTGTCGTTGTTGCCGAGCCTGGCCGTGCCGACCGACAACGGCAAAAGCGTGGCGCTGTCGCAGATCGCCACCCTCGAATATGGCTTCGAAGAAGGCGTTATCTGGCACCGCAATCGCCTGCCGACGGTGACCGTGCGCGCCGATATCTATGGCAAGGAGCAACCGGCAACCCTGGTCCAGCAAATCCTGCCGACCCTTGAAGGTGTGCGCGCCGAACTGCCGGATGGCTATCTGCTGCAAGTCGGCGGTACCGTCGAAGACTCTGCCCGTGGCCAGAACTCGGTCAAGGCCGGGGTGCCGCTGTTTATCGTGGTGGTACTGACGTTGCTGATGCTGCAGCTGCGCAGTTTCTCACGCACCGCCATGGTGTTTCTGACGGCGCCGCTGGGCTTGATCGGCGTGACGTTGTTCCTGCTGGTATTCCGCCAACCCTTCGGCTTTGTCGCCATGCTCGGGACCATCGCCTTGTCGGGGATGATCATGCGTAACTCGGTGATCCTGGTCGACCAGATCGAACAAGACATCAAGGCTGGCCTGGCGCCGTGGCAAGCGATCATCGAAGCCACCGTGCGACGCTTCCGCCCGATTGTGCTGACGGCCCTGGCGGCGGTGCTGGCGATGATTCCGTTGTCACGCAGCGTGTTCTTCGGGCCAATGGCCGTGGCGATCATGGGCGGGTTGATTGTGGCGACGGCGTTGACGCTATTGTTCCTGCCGGCACTTTACGCGGCATGGTTCCGCGTCAAGAAGGACGCACACTAGTTTCCTGGGGGGAGGCGTGAAGGCTTTTCGGTTGAGGAGGAGGGGCGTGGGAAAAGCCTGAAATCCGATAGCTGCCGTTAATGCCTGAAGTTCCGTTGGCGCATTGCATTTATCGAATGCCTGGCTTATCTGCTTCAGGTCTCTGCCTGGGGGGCGGCGTTGTTCTACCTTTCGGCCTGGTCTCCATGGGCCGTAAAAGCCACGCAATTAGTGGCTGTCTGCTACTTGCTCAAGCTTTCTTACACGTTGTGGCAACGTCACAACAGCGCCGTCGATTCGAGCCGTGACCGTTTCTCCGGCCTGTACTTCTTCTGGCTCACCGTGATGAACCCAAAAGGCTTGCTGATCGTTTCGTTTATCGCACCGCTTAGCGCCTTTATCTCGTTGCAAGGCTATGTCGGGTTCATGGCCACGCTCGCGCTGGTGGTGATACCCGTAGGGTCTGCCTGGATCGTGCTGGGCAGTCGCTTCGAAGGGGGGCAGCAGGCGTGGCTGACGCCGTTGAAGATCAACCGCGCGACGTCCGTGGCGATCGGCTGTTTTGCCACGCTCATGATGGGGCGGTTGGCGGACTCGGTTATTCATTGATTTACATGCCGATGCAAAGCGGCATCGAGTCATGTGGAACGCTCACCTTTTTTACTCCACTCAGAAATGCCTGATGGACAGGCACAGGTTTCGACTTTGCCTGTTGGCGGTCGAGGCTATTTCAATGAGTTAATGGAGTGTTACATGTCTTTTTTTAATGCGATTGCTGCTTTCAAAGGTGCGTTTCTTGGGGCTTTGTTGGGCAATACTGTGTCCCCTCGAGGGTCTGAGCCGGCAAGGCCGCGCACGCCAGTGTCTGGGCAACCCAACATTGGCCACACTCATCCATCCCAGCCAGCCGTCGGTCATACCCACCCTGCCAAACCGCATCACCACACGCCGCACCTGCACCCGTTTGCGGTCAGTGAGCATCAGTTGCCCTACCAGCCTTTGTCCCCGCTTTTTTCGCTGAACCGCTAAGAGGCTTAGCCTGAAACAACTGCGCCAAGGCCCGTGATAAGCGGCCTTGGCGCAGTGATTGATGCACAGTGTTGAGGTTTACAGCGCGCCAAACACCTTCTTCGCCAGGCTGGTGGCCGCCGCCGCCGGGTTCTTGCGAATGGTTTCTTCCTGCTGCGCGATCATCTTGAACAAGCCGTCCAGCGCCTGTTCGGTCACGTAGCTTTCGACGTTGGCACTTTTGGCATCAACTGCGCCAAACGCTGCCGCCTTGCCGGCCAAAGCGTTGTACTGCTGGGCGACGCCGACCTTGTCGGTGGCGGCCTTGACGATCGGCAGGAACTTGGCCCGGATCTCTTCACGGCTGCTTTTGTTCAGGTATTGCGTGGCCGAGTCCTGACCTCCAGTGAGAATGCCCTTGGCGTCGGTCACGCTCATGTTCTTCACAGCATTGACCAGGATCGGTTGAGCCTGGGTCACGGCGGTTTCTGCCGCTTTGTTCATGCTGGTTTCCAGTTGCGTGACCTGATCACCCATGCCGAACATTTTCAGTTTGTCGGCGACTTTGCCCAGCTTGCCGGGCAGGCCGATCTTCACTTCGGGGTTGCTGCTGAATCCACCGGGTTTGCCCAGTTGTTTCACGGCGATCTGTGCGCCTTGGGTCAGTGCATCCTTGAGGCCGCCGCTGGCGTCACCTTGGGACAGGCTGCCAAGGTCCAGGGCCATGGCGTTGGCACCGAACAACAGGCCGGCGCACAGGGCAGTGAGGCGAAGGGAGTTACGGAGCATGAGCGCTTCCTTTAAAAATGGACTGATCAGTGTGCGACCGCATCAACCCGCAGGCGCAGCGGTTGTGGGTCTTGGCCGTTGAGCTGCACCGCGTGCCGTTCGGTGGTGATAAACAGTAGCTTGCCATCCAGCTCGATGCGAGCGCTCACCGAGTAAGTGTGGCCGGGCTTGATCTGGGCCGGGTCGTAGCTCAGGTGAAACGCCAGCGGCACTTGGCCTTTGACCGGGCCTTTCTGTTCGGCGAGGGTCACGGCCGGGGCGTCCATCAAGGACACGTCTTGCAGGCTGACGCTCAGGGTGGCGGCGGGCGGCAGCGCGATGCGTTGCAGGTAAAACACTTCGCCGTCGAGACTGGCCTTTGGGGCTGGGGTCATAGATTGGCAGGCTCCGAGCAGGGCGGTCAGGCCCAGGAGGATGATCTTTTTCATGGTACAGCTCCTTTTCAACGGCGCCGGAAACCGCCCGACGCCTCATTCAATCTAGCGGCTTTCTTCAGGTTTGACAGCTTGAGCTTCGGCTGGCGCCATCCACGCGATGCAAGGCCACTTGGCGGATCGACAGGCGAATATCGGCCGGCAGCACGCGTTTGGCAGCACCTTCGGCCAATTCACCGAGCAGGTCGTGGTAGCTCAACTTGCCCGCCTCATCGCGGCGCAACACATCTTGCTCCAGCAACGTCTGGATAAAATGTCGGAAAAGGCTCTTGTCGAAGAACTCTGGGGCGTTGAGACCGTGCAGGATCGACAGGCGCTGGGCCATGATCGTGCACAGGTCTTCCAGCTCTTCGGCGCTGATGCTGTTCTGGCCGCTGTTGAGCAGCAGCGAGATCGCCATGTAGAAGCGTTGCAGCGTTTGGGCGATGCTCTTGGACAGCAGCGTCAGCAGCACAAAATGCCGTGAGCTCGGGGCTGGGCGAAGGTACACGTCATTCTCGAAGCGCAGCAGGCCTTGTTCAACGAATGCCTCAAGCCATTGGTCGACCACCGCGTCCAACTCGTCCAGTGACCAGCGGATAAACAGCTCCGATTGCAGGTACGGGTAGAGCGCGCGGGTGTAGCGCAGGATCTGTTCGCGGCTCATGCGCGAGCTGCTCTGGAAGAAGCTCGCCAGCAACGCCGGCAGGGCGAAGATGTGCAGCACATTGTTGCGGTAATAGGTCATCAGGACGGCGTTCTGCTCGTCCAAGTACAAAATCTTACCCAGTGCGTCGCTCTGTTCCGACAGCAGGTCCATGTCCTTGACGTGCTTGATCAGGGCCAGGCCATCGCCTTCCGGCAAGGTGGTATGGGGCGAGTAGGGCACGCGGCGCAGCAGCGCCAGGTACAGGTCCAACTGGCGCGCCATGGCCTGTTCATCCAAGGCCAGGCGCGTGGTGGAGAGCAGCGCCAAGGCCACCAGGTTCACCGGGTTCACCGCAGCGGCTTCGTTCAAGTGGCGGGCCACCTGTTCGCCGAGGCGGTTGGTGGTTTCGTTGAGCCATGCCGGTTTGTAGTTCGGGCCCAGCTCCTGGGCGCGCCAGTCGGGTTGCTCGGCGTCGAGGAACTCGGCCAGTTTGATCGGCTCGCCGAAGTTGACCGCGACCTGGCCAAAGCGCTGCTTGAGCGCGCCGACCACCTTGAAAATATCGAAGATCGACTCTTTCTTCTTGCTCGCGCCGCGCAGCTCGCCAAGGTAGGTGCGGCCTTCCAGCACACGTTCATAACCGATATACACCGGCACAAACACGATCGGCATGCGCGAGGAGCGCAAGAAACTGCGCAGGGTGATCGCCAGCATCCCGGTTTTCGGTTGCAGCATGCGCCCGGTGCGCGAGCGCCCGCCTTCCACGAAGTACTCCACCGGGAACCCCTTGGTGAACAGGGTGTGCAGGTATTCGTTGAACACCGAGGTGTACAGCGGGTTGCCCTTGAAGGTGCGGCGCATGAAAAACGCGCCGCCACGACGCAGCAGGCTGCCGATCACCGGCATGTTCAAGTTGATACCCGCGGCGATGTGCGGCGGGGTCAAACCGTTTTTGAACAGCAGGTAGGAGAGCAGCAGGTAGTCGATATGGCTGCGGTGGCAAGGCACGTAGATCACCTCATAACCTTGGGCAACCTTTTGCACACCTTCGATGTTATTAACCTTGATGCCGTCGTAGATCTTGTTCCAGAACCAGCTCAGCACCACTTCGAGGAAGCGAATCGCGGTGTAGGTGTAGTCCGAGGCGATCTCGTTGCCGTATCGCAGTGCCAGGGCCTTGGCTTTTTCCGGGGAAATCTTTTCGCGTTCGGCTTCATCCAGGATGGCTTGGCGCACCAGTGGCATGTTCACCAGGCCTTTCACCAGATTGCGGCGGTGCGACAGGTCCGGGCCGATTACCGCAGTTTTCAGGTTACGAAAGTGCACCCGCAGGATGCGTTGGGCCATCCGCACGGTGCGTTCGTGACCTTTATTGTGCTCGATCAATTCACGCAGGTTGATAGGCGCGGAGAATTGCACACGAGTCTTGCGCCCCAGGATCAGGATGCTCAACAACCGGCGCAGGCGCCCGGTGACGGCCCAGCTGTCGGCAAACAGCAGTTTCCACGGGCTGGACTCGCTCTCGGGCGACTGCCCCCAGAACACGCTGACGGGAATGATTTGTGCATTCTCTTCGGCGTGTTCGCTCAGGGTGTTGACCAGCCGGTTCAGGGTCGGCGGCGCGCCGCGCTTGTCCTGACGGCCGAGCCAGTCGGGCTCCGGCGTGAGGTAGAAGAACGCCGCCGGTTCGATCAGCGGGCCTACCGATACCGGCAGCACCGGGCGCGGCAGGCCGGCCTTGGTGCACTCGGTATCGACCACGGCCAATTCGGTGAGGGAGGGCGATTGCAGGACGTAGAACACCGGCCGGCTGCGGTCCAGGTTAAGGGTTAGGGACGACTGGTTGATCGTCTCGGAGCGAACCCAGAGGTACAACAGTCGGCGCAAGGTGCCAAACACTAGACGGCGGAACGGGGAGCGGGTCATAGGCGTGCTGCTTCAAGTGGAAAAAACCGAGCAGGTGCTCGGGCGGGTAGTGTGCCGTATTCGCCGAAAATCGGCAAAAAAGCAGCGATGTAAACTTGAGTTGATCGTTTTTGAGCCTGTCTTATACTCGGCAGTTCAATGCGAGCGACTCAACAATAAAAGCATGTGGGAGTAAAACAGATGGCAACGCGCGAAACCGGCAATGTGAAGTGGTTCAACGATGCAAAAGGCTACGGCTTTATTCAGCGTGAGGACGGCAAGGATGTGTTTGTACACTACCGCGCCATTCGCGGTGACGGCCACCGCTCGTTGGCCGAAGGCCAGCAGGTGGAATACGCCGTGGTGACCGGCGAGAAGGGGTTGCAGGCGGAGGATGTAGTGGGGCTGTAAGGCAGACCACATCCTGCCTTGATAACCCCCCACATTGATTGGGTTTGCAGGTTTAGATCAGGCGGTTTTCCAGGTGATCTCTTCTTCACCGTCCACGCTGATACGCATCCAGCGATCGGCGCTTTCTTCACCTTCTTCCTCAACCCACGTACCCGGCGCGCAGCGCACTTCTACGTTCAGCGCGGCAAACGCAGCGCGGGCGCAGGCGATGTCGTCGTCCCACGGGGTCTGGTCGCTTTCCAGGTACAGGCTGTTCCACTTGCCTACTGCCTTAGGCAGCCAGGTAACCGGCACGCTGCCGGCTATACACTTGTAGGTTTGGCCTTTCTGGACCCAGTCGGTGCACGGGCCCAGGGCGGCGCCCAGCCAGGCGGCGATGGCCTTGTGGTCGACGTCGGCGTCCTTCAGGTAAATCTCGATATCAGGTTGGCGCATGGATGTTCCTCGTTGCGGGATTCGAAAATCCATTCGCGGATACTTAAAAGTGGGTTATTGAAGCACGAAATAATCGTAGCGCATCGACACCGTGACCTGCAGCGGCTCGGCAGCCTCGATCACTTCGGTGCGGCGCTCGGCACTTGCGCGCCAGCCGTGGGGCGTCATCGCCAGCAGGTTGGCGCGGTCCTTGGGTTCGGCCAGGCTCAGGGTGAACTCAAGGGTTTCGCTATGCGCCAGGCTCATGCCGTCCGGCACCAGGGCCAAATGCTTGTCGTCGGTGTATTCGCGTACCTCGTCGTACAAACGCTCGCGCAACTCCATCAGGTGGCCGGCGGTCGGGCCGACCTTCATCAGGCCGCCGCCGGGGCTGAGCAGGCGCTTGGCCTCTTCCCAATCCAGGGGGCTGAAAACGCTGGCGAGAAATTGGCAACTGCCCGAGGCCAGTGGCACACGCGCCATGCTGGCGATCAACCAGGTCAGCGCCGGGTTGCGCTTGCAGGCACGTTTGACCGCTTCCTTGGAGATATCCAGCGCATAGCCGTCGGCATGGGGCAGGGCCTCGGCGATCTGCGCGGTGTAGTAACCCTCGCCACAACCGATGTCGACCCAGCGCTGCGGCGCGCGTTCGGCGGCCAGTTCCGCAAGGCGCTTGGCCACCGGCGCGTAGTGCCCGGCGTTGAGGAAGTCGCGGCGCGCCTCGACCATGGCCAGGTTATCGCCGGGGTCGCGGCTGTTCTTGTGCTGCACCGGCAACAGGTTCAGGTAACCCTGGCGCGCACGGTCGAAACGGTGCCCGACCGGGCAGGCCACGCCATTGTCCACCGCGTTGAGCGGTGCGCTGCAAATGGGGCAAGCGAGCATCAGGCGAGCAACTTGATCAGGGTCTGGTAGTAGATTTCGGTCAGCACATCAAGGTCACTGGCCAGGATACGTTCGTTGACCTGGTGAATCGTCGCGTTGACCGGGCCCAGTTCAACGACCTGAGTGCCGAGGGTGGCAATGAAGCGCCCATCGGACGTGCCGCCGCTGGTGGATGCCTTGGTCTCACGACCGGTAATCGCCTTGATGCTGGCGGAAACCGCATCCAGCAGAGCGCCCGGTTCGGTGAGGAACGGCAGGCCCGACAGCGCCCACTCCACGTGCCAGTCCAGGCCATGTTTGTCGAGAATCGCCGCAACGCGCTGTTGCAGGCCTTCGACGGTGGATTCGGTGGAGAAGCGGAAGTTGAACACCGCCGTCAGGTCACCGGGGATCACGTTGGTGGCGCCGGTGCCGGAATTGAGGTTGGAAATCTGGAAGCTGGTCGGCGGGAAGAAGGTGTTGCCGTCATCCCAATGCTCGGCGGCGAGTTCCGCCAAGGCCGGGGCGGCCAGGTGGATCGGATTCTTCGCCAGATGTGGGTAGGCCACATGGCCTTGCACGCCGCGAACGGTCAGGGTCGCGCCGAGGGAGCCGCGACGGCCGTTCTTGACCACATCGCCCACCAGCGTGGTGCTCGACGGCTCGCCGACGATGCACCAGTCCAGGCGCTCCTTGCGGGTGGCCAGGCGCTCGATCACGGCTTTGGTGCCGTGGTGCGCCGGGCCTTCTTCATCGCTGGTGATCAAAAAGGCCACCGAGCCTTTGTGGTCCGGGTAGTCGCTGACGAAACGCTCGGCCGCCACCAGCATGGCGGCCAGGCTGCCTTTCATGTCCGCCGCGCCACGGCCGCAGAGCATGCCATTTTCATCGATCAACGCGTCGAACGGGTCGTTTTGCCAGGCCTGCACCGGGCCCGTCGGCACCACGTCGGTGTGGCCGGCAAAGCACAGCACCGGGCCGTCATGCTTGCCATGGGTGGCCCAGAAGTTGTCCACATCTTCGATGCGCATCGGCTCCAGCGCAAAGCCGGCGTCGCCCAGGCGCTGCATCATCAGCTTCTGGCAGTCGGCGTCGATCGGCGTCACCGAGGGGCGACGGATCAGGTCGATAGCGAGTTGAAGGGTCGGCGAAAGGTCGGCGTGGGCCGTCATGGGAAAACTCCGGGAAGCGTGTAATGGGCGCTGGGCGAATGTGGAATACAGAACCTGAATCGGCGCAGGTTCAATGTGGGAGCTGGCTTGCCTGCGATAGCATCGCCGCGGCGTACCTGCTAGACCGCGGCGTCTGCATCGCAGGCAAGCCAGTTCCCGTAGAAAGCAGGGCTAGGCCAAGTCTCACAAAACGGCCGTTATCTTATAGCAAAACGGCGGCCAGAGGCCGCCGTTTAGTGCATTGCGCAAGTTTTTACTCAGCCGTTGCCGGCTCACCCGCTGGCGCAGGTTTTGGCAGCGACGACAGGAACGCCATGATCAGCGCCGCGACGTACGGCAGCGATTGCACCAGCAGCATCACCACCCAGAAGCGTATGTCATTGCTCGGCAGGCCCTGCACCAGGTAGATCCCCAGCGCCGCGCCCCACAACAGCAGCATGATGAACATTTCTTCGCGGGCTTCGGAGATCGCTACCCAGAAGCCGTGGTTATCCGCGTTTTTCGGTGTACGAAAGAACGGAATGCTGGTGGTGAAGAAGCCATACAGCACCGCCTTGGCGATGGTGTGGGACAACGCCAAACCGGCCAGCGCCGCGCAGAACGCATCTTTCAAGTTCACACCCACCGCACGGCGGTAGAGGAAAACGATCTTGCCAACCTTGAACACGAACAGCGCCAATGGCGGGATCGCGAAAATCAGCAACGGCGGGTCGACACGGGTCGGCACGATGATCATCGCCGCCGACCACAACAGCGCGCCGACGGTGAAGAAGATGTTCATGCCGTCCGCCACCCACGGCAACCAGCCCGCGAGGAAGTGGTAGCGCTGGCCACGGGTCAGCTCGGTGTCTTTGCCGCGCAATAGGCTGGCGGTGTGGCGCTTGATGATCTGGATCGCACCGTAGGCCCAGCGGAAACGCTGTTTCTTGAAGTCGATAAAGGTATCCGGCATTAAGCCTTTGCCGTAGCTGTCGTGGTAATACGCCGCCGACAGGCCTTTCTCGAACACACGCAGGCCCAGTTCGGCGTCTTCACAGATGCACCAGTCGGCCCAGCCGAGTTCTTCGAGCACCGAGCGCCGGGTCATGGTCATGGTGCCGTGCTGGATGATCGCGTCGCGGTCGTTACGGGTGACCATGCCGATATGGAAGAAGCCTTTGTATTCCGCGTAGCAGAGCTTCTTGAAGGTACTTTCGTTCTGGTCGCGGTAATCCTGCGGCGACTGCACCACGGCGATTTTCGGGTCGGCGAAGTGCGGCACCATGTGCTTGAGCCAGTTTGGCGACACGCAGTAGTCCGAGTCGATCACCGCGATCACTTCGGCATCCTTGGCGGTGTGCGGGATCAGGTAGTTCAGTGCGCCGCCCTTGAAACCGGCCAGGGGCGAGACGTGGAAGAACTTGAAGCGCGGGCCGAGGGTTTCGCAGTAGTCGCGCACCGGTTCCCACACCGCAGGGTCCTTGGTGTTGTTGTCGATGATCAGGACTTCGTAGTCCGGGTAATCAAGGGCAGCCAGGGCGTCGAGGGTCTGTTTGACCATCTCCGGCGGCTCGTTGTAGCACGGCACATGGATCGACACTTTCGGACGGTAGTCCGAATCGCCTTCCACCGGCAGAAATTCACGCCGGCGTTTGTGGGTCCACACGGCTTCTGCCAGTTCGTGGGCCTCGGTCAGCAACACGATAAACACGCCGAGGGCGCCGAGTGCCAGCAAGATACCGACGGTCACGCTGAACCAGGTGCTGTATTGCTGGCTGTAGTCGTAGCCGATCCACACCAGTACCGATCCACACAGGAACGCGATAAAAGTCAGGAACGTACGGCCACGCTGGCGCAGCGACGAGCCGTCGATCATCAGCAGGGTCAGCGACAGCAGCGCAAGCACCACCGAGCCGATGGCCAGCACCCGCCACTGCGGGATAGCGACTACTGGGCCTTCAAAGTTGAATTTCTGCTGGCGCGCGGCGTTGTACACGCCCCAATAAGCGCCCGCCGAGCCTTCGTCGCTGACTTTCCACGGCTGGTCGAATGCTTCGATCACGAAGTAGTTGTAGCCCTGGCGGTTCAGCTTGTTGACCAGCGTACGCAGGTAAATCGCCTGGTCTGCCGGGGACGTTTCATTACCCCCGCGCATACGGCCGTTACTCGGCCAGCCAACTTCCGACAGCAGCAGCGGCTTTTTCGGGAACAATTTCTTCAGATCCCGGGCGCGGTCGAGTACGTACTGGCCGGCCTTGTCCATCGGAATAAATTCCCAGAACGGCAGGATGTGCGCGGCGATCAGGTCGACATGCTTGGCCAGCTGTGGGTTCTTTTCCCAGATGTGCCATTGCTCGGACGTCGTCACCGGCACTTTCACGGCGCCGCGCACGCGGTCCAGCAGCACAATCAGCGCTTCAGGGGTGATTTCTTCACGGAACAAGGCTTCGTTACCGACTACCACCCGCACCACGCTGCGCGAGCTGTTGGCCAGTTCGATGGCGCGTTGGATCTCGCGCTCGTTACGTTCCAGGTCCGGGCTGATCCAGATACCGAGGGTCACGCGCAGGCCGAACTCTTCCGCCAGCTTAGGGATGTCCCCCAGGGTGCCGTCGACCGAGTAGGTACGGATGTTGTCCGTCAGCTTGCTCATGATTTCGAGGTCGCGACGCATTTCTTCGTCGCTTGGGTACTGGTCTTTCTGCGGGAACTGGCCTTGCTGGAACGGCGAGTAGGAGAACCCGGAGATTTGTTCAGGCCAGTTGGGGGCAGTGACCGGGCGGTTGATCAGCGCCCAGAAGCCGGTGAACAGCGCGGCAATTGCCAGCACCACTACCAGGTTGAGTCCAAATTTACGCGATGACATGGCTATTTCGGGTTCCAAAAGGTGTGGAACGAAAAGAGGTGTCGGCCTACACCGAACGGCGCGCATCCTACACCGGCCTTTCCCTGAGCGTACAGCAGACAGAGAAAAGCCGGACGTTAGTCAGCGAAAGACCATCGAAGTTCTTTACTTGTAGCTTGTCGCTTCGATCTTGTCGCCGTGTAGTCCATAATGCGCGCCGGTTTTTGGGGTAATGGTCATGAGCACAGAAGATCCGCGGTTTGCAGGCGTTGCCCGCTTATATGGCATTGAAGGCCTGGAACGCTTGAAGGCGGCCCATGTGGCGATCGTCGGCGTCGGCGGCGTGGGCTCGTGGGCGGCGGAAGCCATGGCCCGTTGCGGGGTAGGCGAGATTTCGCTGTTTGACCTGGACGATGTGTGCGTCAGCAACAGCAACCGCCAGTTGCACGCCCTGGACAGCACGGTGGGCAAGCCCAAGGTCGAAGTGATGGCCGAACGCCTGCGCAGCATCAACCCGGATTGCACCGTGCATGCGGTGGCGGACTTCGTCACGCGAGACACCATGGCCGAGTACATCACCCCGAACATTGATTGCGTGATCGACTGCATCGACGCCGTCAACGCCAAGGCCGCGCTGATTGCCTGGTGCAAGCGCCGCAAGATCCAGATCATCACCACCGGCGGCGCGGGCGGGCAGATCGACCCGACGCTGATCCAGGTCTGCGACCTGAACCGCACCTTCAACGACCCATTGGCCTCGAAAGTGCGTTCTACGCTGCGCCGTGACTACGGTTTCTCGCGCACCGTGACCCGCCATTACAGCGTGCCGTGTGTGTTTTCCACCGAGCAACTGCGCTACCCGAAGCCGGACGGCAGCATCTGTTTGCAGAAGAGTTTTGTCGGCGATGGGGTGAAGCTGGACTGCGCCGGTGGGTTTGGCGCGGTGATGATGGTGACAGCCACCTTCGGCATGGTGGCGGCGACCAAGGCGGTGGACAAGATCGTGGCGGGGGTGCGCAGGCCTTCAGAGCGGGTCAAGCCCGCCTGAATTTCACTTAAATGTGGGAGCAGGCAAGCCAGCTCCCACATTTAGTTTTAGCTAATTTCACTTAAATGTGGGAGCAGGCAAGCCAGCTCCCACATTTAGTTTTATATGAGGCTTAATTCGCGCATGCGCAGCAGGACTGCATTGAGGCCATTGCTGCGCGAAGGTGACAACTGGCGGGAAAGCCCCAACTGAGTGAACCAACCCGGCAAATCGACCGCCTGCAACTCGGCCGCCGACAGCCCATTAACCCGCGCCAGCAACAACGCCACCAGCCCTCGAATCATGCGCGCATCGCTGCTCGCTGCGAACTGCCAATGGCCGTCCTGCAAACGGCCCACCAACCACACCAGGCTTTCGCAGC
Source organism: Pseudomonas sp. IB20 (assembly GCF_009707325.1). NCBI lineage: Bacteria > Pseudomonadati > Pseudomonadota > Gammaproteobacteria > Pseudomonadales > Pseudomonadaceae > Pseudomonas > Pseudomonas gelidaquae. Next base: position 1,296,250 of record NZ_CP046103.1, read on the forward strand.
CCTGCACCAGGTTGGCTTCAACCTTGTCCTCATCCGCCAAAGCCGGCAGCCGCTCGCCCCATTGCATCAGCATGCGCGCACGTTGCTCCCAGCTGCCTACCGCCTGAAAAGCCTCCAGCGCGGCCACTGCTTCCACCGGCAGGCTCATCGCAACATATCCAACGCCTGGTCCAGCGCTTCAAAGAAGCGTTCCAGGTCATCGGAGTCGTTGTACAGCGCCAGGGACACACGGATCGCCCCGGTCAAATGCATCGCCTTGAGCAATGGCATTGCACAGTGATGGCCGGCACGCACGGCGATGCCTTGCTCGGTCAGCAGGTGCGCAAGGTCGGCGTTGTGCACGCCTTCCACCACAAAGCTTGCCAGCGCCACCTGCGGCGAGCCCAATACGCGAACGCCTTTGCGCGCGGTCAACCCGCGTAGCAGGTAGTCATGCAGCGCCGCTTCATGGGCGACCACGGCGGTTTGATCCAGCGAGCTGAGGTAATCCAGGCTGGCGCCCAGGCCGATCACGCTGGCAATCGGCGGTGTGCCCGCTTCAAAACCCAATGGCGCGGGGCGAAAGCTGGCGCTGTGGTAGTCCGCCAGTTGCACCATCTCGCCACCAAACTGCCAGTGACGCAGGTGATGCAGGGCTTCGTTGCGGCCATACAGCACGCCAACGCCATCCGGGCCGTAGAGTTTGTGGCTGGAAAATACGTAAAAGTCGCAACCCAGCGCCTGCACGTCGTGGCGGCCGTGCACGATGCCCTGGGCGCCATCGACCACGGTCAGCGCGCCGTGAGCCTTGGCCATCGCCAGTAAGGCCTCCAGTGGCTGCCAGGCGCCGAGCACGTTGGATAACTGGCTCACCGCCAGCAGGCGCGTGCGCGGCCCGATCAGTTCGGCGGCGGCGCGCAGGTCAATCACGCCGTCATCGCTCAGCGGCACTACCACCAGCGTGAGCGCGCGACGCTTGGCCAGTTGCTGCCAAGGCAGCAGGTTGGCGTGGTGTTCCAGGGCGCTGATGACAATCTCATCGCCCGCATTGAATAAGTGCTCCAGGCCATAGGCCAGGAGGTTCAGCGCAGAGGTTGCGCCGTGGGTAAAGATGATTTGCCCGCTGTCCCCCGCGTTCAACCACTGCGCGACCTTGCTGCGACTGTCTTCAAAGGCCTGGGTCGCATGGGCGCCCGGCAAATGCTGGGCACGGTGCACATTGGCTGCGCCATTGGCGTAGTAATGGCTGATGGCATCCAACAGGGCTTGGGGTTTTTGCGTGGTGGCGGCGTTGTCCAGGTAGGTCTGGTCTTGCCGTTGCAGGGTGGCGATGGCCGGGAAATCGGCGCGCCAGGGAGAGGGCACAAGCATGGTGTTCAAGACTCGTATAAGCGAGCCCCAGGAGCGGGGCCCGCTAGTGGCATCGAGTGGCTGCTTAGTTGTGAGCGTGCAGCGCTTCGTTCAGTTCGATGGCCGATTTGTGGGTTTTGCACTCCACGGCACCGGTCTCGGAGTTACGGCGGAACAGCAGGTCCGGCTGGCCGGCCAGCTCGCGCGCCTTGACCACTTTGACCAGTTGGTTCTGCTCGTCGAGCAGCGCAACCTTGGTCCCAGCGGTGACGTACAGGCCCGATTCCACCTTGTTACGGTCGCCCAACGGGATGCCGATACCGGCGTTGGCGCCGATCAGGCACTCTTCGCCGACTTTGATCACGATGTTGCCGCCGCCCGACAGGGTGCCCATGGTGGAGCAACCGCCGCCCAGGTCCGAATTCTTGCCCACGAACACGCCAGCCGACACGCGGCCTTCGATCATGCCCGGACCTTCAGTGCCGGCGTTGAAGTTGATGAAACCTTCGTGCATCACGGTGGTGCCTTCGCCCACGTAGGCGCCCAGGCGGATACGCGCGGCGTCCGCGATGCGCACGCCGGCTGGGACCACGTAGTCGGTCATTTTCGGGAACTTGTCCACCGAGAACACTTCCAGCAGATCGCCACGCAGGCGCGCTTCCAGTTGGCGTTCAGCCAGTTCGCTGATGTCGATCGCGCCCTGGCTGGTCCAGGCCACGTTCGGCAGCTGTGGGAACACACCGGCCAGGCTCAGGCCATGCGGCTTAACCAGGCGATGGGACAGCAGGTGCAGCTTGAGGTAGGCCTCAGGCGTGGAGGTCAGTGCAGCGTCTTCGGCCAGCAGGGTGGCGACCAGCGGGGTGTGGCTTTCAGCCAGGCGGCTCAGCAGGGCGGCTTGGGTTGCGTCGACGCCTTTGAGCGCGTCAGCCAGTTGCAGGGCCTGGGAGACGGTGAAGGTGATGGCCTGGTTGCCTTCGGTGTAACCGAGGATCGGTGCAATGGCGGCAATGATTTCATCCGACGGGTTGAGCAAGGGTTGTGCGTAAAACACTTCCAGCCAAGCACCTTGGCGGTTCTGAGTGCCGACGCCGAAGCCCAGGCTGAACAGGGAATTGGACATGCTGTTACCTCTACAAAAATGGAAAGGGCTGGCCTACTTGAGGGCCGCCGAATAACTATCTGGCTTGAAGCCAATCAGGGTTCTGTCACCGAGATCGAGCACGGGGCGCTTGATCATCGAGGGTTGTGCGAGCATCAATTCAATGGCTTTCGACTGATCGAGATCGGCTTTGCGTTCGTCTTCGAGTTTGCGAAAGGTGGTGCCCGCACGGTTCAAAACCACCTGCCAACCGTGCTCGTTGCACCATTGGGTCAAGTGTTCGCGGTCGATACCGGCCGTTTTGTAGTCGTGGAATTCATAGCTCACGCCGTGCTCATCGAGCCAGGTACGGGCTTTTTTCATGGTGTCGCAGGCTTTGATGCCGAAAAGGTGCAACGTTTTGCTTGAAGCGGTCAAGGAATTGCCCCCCTTTGGACAAATAGAAACTAAAGGTCACGGATTATGCCACGACCAGCGGGTTTGGGTGCCGCTCGTCATGCCTCGAAGGCCTAGAGGCGCTCAATCACCCTGGCAGACCGCCTGCGCGATATGGAAAAAACTGGCAATCCAAGCATCGACAACATGCATGCGCGTGATAGAGATGCCTGTAGAAGAGTTCAAGCGGCAGCATTAGGGCAGGGAAGGTTTGAGTTTGGTTTGTGAATAAGAGGGGGGCTACTGGGGTAATGGTGTCACCCGCTTGAACTCGACCACCCAGACCCACGGGTTGGCGTTCCAGTTGCCACCGACGGATGACCAGAGCAGTTCGAAAGACTTTCGAGGATCAGCCTGTAGGTCTCGATCCCCTCGGCGTGCCACCAGTCACCCAGTTCAGCATGATCGGTGTAGAGCCGCACACCCTCGGCCTTGGCCTGTTCTTCGCTGATGTCCTGCAACCGCTCGACGCGCACGTCGGTGATCTCCAGCAGGATGCGGCAGGCGGCACGGGCATTGAATGCTGGGTTTGTACTTCAGGCCGAAGTCTTTCCTTGCCTCGTCGCTGTGTGACCCAGGGCGGCAGTCAGCAGCGTAGGCGTACGCTGGAGCGGGCCGTCCGGGTCTGGGCGATGCTCAACACCGGTGCCGCGCAGATCAATGAAGGTCTCGCGCACCCAAAGCCGGTCGCCGGGCTGGCCGAAAGGACACTTGCACCCAGCCTCGCCATCGCGCCACCAGGCGCCAAAGATCTCTGGGCCGGCCTCTTGGTATCCCTGACGATTCGTTACAGCTACGTTGTACGACTCGGCAGTGATGGTGGCATCGACATCGGGCTGCGACTTCATTACCCGCCGCGTGACGTCTTCCGGCCTTCCAGAATGGCGCGCACCATCGGCGCCGAGAACAGGATGGGGCGTTCTTATTCGCATGTTCCCGCATGTGGCTCAGTTGCTTAACTTCACGCAACAACCCCTCCAGCACATCCACCCGCCGCTCCAAGGCCTTGCGACGAGTTCCACATTCCAAAAGGCTGGCTGTGCGCTCACAAACCAGCTCATCCGCTGCGGTCAGGCGCTGTTGCATATCCTGCCCGTTGCGCAATTCTGCCTCGCGCTGCTGCTCCAGGCTTTCGACCTGTTCGTCGCGCTGGTTGAGCAGCAGTTGCAGGGCGTCACGCTCGGCGGTTACGCGGTCGTGATCGGCGCCCAGAACTACGTTGATTCGGCCCAGGGATTGGCCCTCAACGAGGCCGGCCTCGGTTACGTGGTAGCGCTTTACTTCGGACACAGTTATTTCCTTGCCGGGCCATGCCCGGGCGGTGGAGTGGGGGAGTTACGCTGCGCGTGATTGGCGTTGCTCGGCGCGCCACGGGTCATTGGCCCGAGCCAGGGCGGCCATTGGTCGCCCGGTAGAGGCAATGCGGTCTGTTGTTTGTTGCGCTAGCTGTTAAAGAGCAGCGGGCGGTGAGGCCCCGGCGAGCCCATGTTGGGTTACTCGACGGGGCAAATATGAACTACAGGTTCACATTTAGTCAAGTACCAAAAGTACATAATTTTTTGCTGGTTCAATTTCGAGCTCATACAACGTTGCCCTGAAGGGGATTTACGACGAACCAAAGGTTCGCTATATTCACCCCTTATATGCTGGATGTATGTACAGTAATTGGCTGGGGGGGATTTCATGGCGAAGAAGCAGGCGGTACCGGCAGCACGGCAGGAAATGAGCGGCATGGCGCGCCTGGGGCTGCGCGTATCATCGATGATCAATCACCCGATCGCTCAGGAGCGGCGCGAGGTGACAATTCATCGCCTGGACACGGACGGGGACCGGGAGTGGGAAGAGGTGCTGGGCGTGATCGCGGAGACGGACGAGCTTGAGTTGACGCTCAATGACGACGGCAGCGTGACCGTGAGGTGGGAGCAGCAGGAAGTGGAGGCGGCGGGAAGGGGAGAGCTTGAGTTTGAGCCAGAAGAGGAACCGGCGCCGTTCTGACGGACATAAAAAAGCCCGCTCAGTGGCGGGCCGATTGATACCTAATGCGCGCTAATGCTAATCAGCAGGACTGCTGGGCGCGGAAATATACTTGGTCTGGGATTCTATTTCGCACTCGGCATACAGTCGCTTGCATAGCGCGTCAGCATCAGGTCTTGATTCAAAGTAGCCGCAGATGATCGGTGACCCCATTCCAGAACCCCGAACAATCCTTCCCGCCTTAACCACAGCCATCAGATCCTCGACCGCCTGAAACCTGGTCGCTATCTTGATCAGCTCTTGGGCATCATCCTCATGCCCGGCTTCTGAAAGCTTCACGGCAGCCTGCATCAGATCGACACCTGACCATTTGAGCAGGGCCGCAGCCTCTTTCAGGTCGCGGCGCAGTTGCTGGTTGGGCTTCGTTAGGGACATGGGCTACACCAAGTTGGCGTTCCAGACGAGCAGCACGCGGGCCTGGATGTAGGTCTCATCAAGGAAGATGTCCTCGGCCTTGTGCTTCCGATTGTCTGACAGCATCTTGAATTTATCTTTGCCCTTCATTTGCAGGCGCTTGATGTACTGAAAGCCCTGGTACGAGAAGAAGTAGATCCCGTCGCCAATAAACTCTTTAATGCTGACATCGACCAGCAGCGGATCGCCATGCTTGATGGTTGGCGTCATGGACTGCCCCCAGCCGGTGATCATCTTCAGATGGAAGTGCTCTTTGAATTCGACGCCCATGGCGCGGAGTTGGGAAGGACTAACGCGCACGTCTTGGAGCATCTCAGGGAAGTCATGAGCGATTTCGCCGCCGCCCAAGGCTCCGCGCACGTCATAGTGAGCAATCCATACTTCGTCGCCGACCTTTCCAGGTCTGTAGGCGTCATTCACTAGAATGCCGCCAACGGCTTCAACCTCGTCGCCCTCTGCGACTGCCAAAAGCTTTCGCCGAAGTTCGTCAGGCAGCCCTTTACCAGCAAGCATTTCGCGGACTTTGTCGGAGGAAGTGGACGTACGCTCAGGGGATGCTGGGCTGACTGATGAGTCGGGACCATCACCAGATGCATGCTGCAGCCATTCTATTTTTACACCGAAAGATGCCTGCATCTTTGCCGGGCCTAACAAGATATGCCGTGATGGGGTCGGCTGCGGAGGGCGGGTTAAGCGGGTTTACCAGGAACTGGGATGACCAGAGGAGCCCAAGTGTGAAAGGGCAGAAACAAGTTCAACGAGAAAGACCATATCGATCTGGATGGCGAGCTGAAGCGGCTTGAGATCGAGAAGCGTAAGGCTGAGCTCAAACTAATAGAGAAGGGCGGCGGCAACTCCAACGCCCAGCTACTGGCTGATCTGATTGCGAGGCTGCCGTCATGATCACCAACACCGGCAACTTGATGTTCGACCGCCAGGTGTCTCGCTGGTACGACATCACCAATTGGGATAACGACGGCAAACCGGAATCCACCCGGTACCGGTGGCGCTCGACGATCCACAAAGCACCGGATGACCAGGTGTATGAAGCGCAGGCTGCTCTGTGCGATGACCTTGCCACTGATGATGTGCGGCTGTCAGTCCTTCTCGCCGCAACCGATACAACCAGTGGCTGCAGTGTGCCTTCCGCTCCGGCGCCGTCGGTGTGGTTCATGCAGCCCGTCGAGCCCAACTTGACCCAGCGCATGCGCAATGAATTGTCGCCATCACCGACGATGGGGATAACGCCGTAATAGCGCTGCGGGCGTGTCAGGCATACGTCAGGGCTGTCACCCGTTGATGGGTTTGATGAATAAGCTAAAAACGAGCGGCGGACTAATTGCTTTCAGACGCAAGATACTCGGCTTCAAGTTCAAGAAGCTGGCGGCTCTAGTCGTGGAATTCATAGCTCACGCCGTGCTCATCGAGCCAGGTACGGGCTTTTTTCATGGTGTCGCAGGCTTTGATGCCGAAAAGGTGCAACGTTTTGCTTGAAGCGGTCAAGGAATTGCCCCCCTTTGGACAAATAGAAACTAAAGGTCACGGATTATGCCACGACCAGCGGGTTTGGGTGCCGCTCGTCATGCCTGCTTATGGCTCAGTGCGACTTTTGTGCAAAAGCCATCGCACAGCATAGGCGAGTAACATAGACGGGTAATATGGCACTTCAACGGCCAGTTGTTGCCTGATATGTGTCGTTGCAAGTCGCTTGTCCGGGAAACCCGTGTTATGCAAACCGCCTACACCGTTCTTATCCTGCTGATGTTGGTCAGCGTTTCGCGCCTGGTCGGGCGCATCATTCCTCTGCCGTTACCCTTGGTGCAGATCGCCGCCGGCGCCTTGCTGGCGTGGCCGACGCTGGGGCTGCACGTGGCCCTGGACCCTGAGTTGTTCCTGTTTCTGTTCCTGCCGCCGCTGCTGTTCTCCGATGGCTGGCGCATGCCCAAGCGTGAGTTGTGGCGCCTGCGCGGGCCCATCCTGACGTTGGCGGTGGGCCTGGTGTTGTTCACCGTGGTCGGGGCCGGCTACTTCATTCATTGGCTACTGCCTACGATCCCGTTGCCGGTGGCCTTCGCCCTGGCGGCTGTTTTATCACCGACGGATGCCGTGGCGGTGTCGGCCATTTCCCAAAATCGGTTGCCCAAGCCGCTGATGCACATGCTTCAGGGCGAAGCGTTGATGAATGATGCCTCGGGCCTGGTGACCTTCAAGTTCGCCCTGGCGGCGGCGTTGACCGGGGTGTTTTCCCTGGCGGACGCCAGCCTGACCTTTGTGCTGGTGGCCGTGGGTGGCCTGGCGGTGGGCGTGGCGCTGAGCTGGCTGGTCGGGCGTTTGCGTGCCTGGATGATCGCACGGGGCTGGGACGACCCGGCCACCCACGTGGTGTTCATGTTGCTGCTGCCGTTTGCCGCGTATGTGCTGGCTGAACGCCTGGGCGCATCGGGCATTCTCTCGGCGGTCGCGGCGGGCATGATGCAAAGCTGGCTCGACCTGTTGCCGCGCCAGACCAGCACCCGGCTGCTCAATCGCAGTGTCTGGTCGCTGCTGGAGTTCGCGTTCAATGGCTTGATCTTTTTGCTGTTGGGCCTGCAACTGCCGGACATCATCAAGGCGGTGGTGAGCCATGAGACGACACTGTGGCCAACCCTGTTGTATCGCTGCCTGGATGTGATCGCGATCTTTCTGGTGCTGGTGGTGTTGCGGTTTATCTGGGTGCAGAGCATCTGGCGGCTGTCAGGCCTGCTGCGACGGCTGCGCGGGAAAAGCGAACTGACTCTGGTGCCGACGGCCCGTTCCTGCTGGCTGCTGACCGTCGGGGGCGTGCGCGGCGCGGTGACCCTGGCGGGCGTGATGTCGGTGCCGTTGCTGTTGGCGCCGGGGCAGGACTTTCCAGAGCGAGACCTGCTGATCTTTATCGCTGCGGGCGTGATCCTGCTGTCATTGATCGCCGCCTGCATCGCCTTGCCGTTGCTATTGCGCGGCATCGAAAAGAGTCCGGACGAAAAGCGTCATAACGAAGTGCGCGAGGCCTGGAAGAAAACCGCCGTGGCTGCCATCCATGCCCTTGAGGCGGAAGAACCCGCAGGAAGCGAAACCCCGGACGCCGCCCAAGCGGCCCTGGCCGCTGAGCTCAAGGCGCGGCTGATGTCGGAATATCGCCATCAATTGGAAGTGTTTAATGACTCGGCCGAAGCCCAGGCGTTGGCGCAGCAGATGGACCAGCTTGAACGCAAACTTCGGCTCAAAGCCCTGCGCGCGCAACGCTTGGAGTTGTACAGCTTGAGCCGTCATCACCAGATTGGTGATGACGTGTTGCGCGAGGTGCTGGCGGACTTGGACATGAGCGAAGCGAATTTGGGCTCAGTCCATTAATGATGGGGTTTGGAAGTGTTTAATGACTCGGCCGAAGCCCAGGCGGGCAGATGGACACTTGAACGCAAACTTCGGCTCAAAGCCCTGCGCGCGCAACGCTTGGAGTTGTACAGCTTGAGCCGTCATCACCAGATTGGTGATGACGTGTTGCGCGAGGTGCTGGCGGACTTGGACATGAGCGAAGCGAATTTGGGCTCAGTCCATTAATGATGGGGTTTTAATGCTCATGCCCAAGATGACACCCTGCCAAGGGTAACGAGCGTTATGGCATTCTTGTACGGATACACAGAGTTGAATTGTTAGGCAGCTTTTTTGGGAAGGATAATGTTGGTGAAACCTAGCGCCTTGGCAAAGGTGTGCTTGGTGGCTCGAGCGGTTTTCGTGGGGTGTTACAGCATCAGAAGGGCTACCCGTATATAAGTGTGGGTCGAGAGGCGGCGAGAGAGTGGAGAGGTTGCTGATAGTCATATTTTCACCAAGGAAGAATCAGTAATCCTTGGTGGGAACTTATGCAGAGGCGTTCCATGAAATATGTACCTGGGTTTGCCAGGTGGGGCCCACTCCTGCCAGTCAGGAGCGGGCACTGAGTTAGCGCTTGCGCTGGATAAAATCCCGAATCCGCTCAGCCGCTTCCACACACTCCGCCAACGGCGCAACCAGTGCCATGCGCACACGCCCGGCCCCCGGGTTCACGCCATCCACTTCCCGCGACAGGTATGAGCCCGGCACCACGGTTACGTGTTCTTCCACGAACAAGTCCCGGCAGAATGCGGCATCGTCGCCGTTCACATTCGGCCATAAGTAAAATCCGCCGTCCGGGCTTTGCACGTCTAATACCGGCTTGAGAATCGCCAGCACAGCGTCGAATTTCTCGCGGTACAGGTCACGGTTGGCCAGCACGTGGGCTTCGTCCTGCCAGGCTGCGATGCTTGCTAGTTGGGTTTGCACCGGCATCGCGCAGCCGTGGTAGGTGCGGTACAGCAGGAAGGCCTTGAGGATATCGGCATCGCCGGCGACGAAACCGGAGCGCAGGCCTGGCAGGTTGGAACGCTTGGACAGGCTGTGGAACACCACGCAACGTTTGAAATCCTGGCGGCCGAGTTCGACGCAGGCGCTGAGCAGGCCCGGCGGCGGGGTTTGTTCGTCGAAGTACAGCTCGCTGTAGCACTCGTCAGCGGCAATGACGAAATCGTATTCGTCGGCCAAGGCGATGAGTTTTTTCAGGGTGTCGACCGGGATCAGCGCGCCGGTCGGGTTGCCTGGGGAACACAGGAACAGGATCTGGCAGCGTTTCCAGGTGTCTGGCGACACAGCGTCGAAGTCTGGGTTGAAGCCGTTGGCGTCCAGGCACGGCAGGTAATGCGGCGTGGCCCCAGCCAGGAACGCGGCGCCTTCGTAGATCTGGTAGAACGGGTTCGGGCTGACTACCAGTGCATCGTCACTGCGGTTGACCACGGTCTGGGTGAAGGCGAACAGTGCCTCGCGGGTGCCGTTGACCGGCAGGATATTGCGCGCCGGGTCCAGCCACCCCTTGGGCACGTTGAAACGGCGTTCACACCAAGCGCCGATGGCCTCGCGCAATGCCGGGATGCCCAGGGTGGTCGGGTACACGGCCATCTGGTCGAGGTTGTTGCTCAGCGCTTGGGCCACGAAGGCCGGTGACTTGTGCTTGGGCTCGCCGATGGACAGCGCGATCGGGCGTTTGTCCGGGTTCGGCGTGACGCTGCCGAGCAGGGCACGGAGTTTCTCGAACGGGTAGGGCTGCAGCTGGTTCAGGGCGTTGTTCATGTAAGCCTCGATCAAGATGAGTACGGCCTTTTTGTGGGCGCTGGCTTGCCTGCGACGCGGTCTGCGACGCGGGCACCTCGGTGTATAAGCCATGCCGGGTCGACGCTATGGCAGGCAAGCCAGCTCCCACAGGGGTCGTGCGCACTGGGAAGTTAAATCAATTCATATAGTCAGTCTGGACAGCTCGACGCCGGGCTCCTGGCTCACGCTCAATTGCTGCACGATGGCATCCTGCAAGCGTCGGCACAGTTCCGGGTCGGACAGCGGCTGGTTGTCGGCGTCGGTAATGAAGAACACGTCTTCCACGCGCTCGCCGAGGGTCGCAATCTTCGCATTCTGCAACGACAGGTCGAACTCCAGGAAGATCCCACCGATGCGCGCGAGCAAACCCGGACGATCCGGGGCGCTGAGTTCCAGCACGGTCACCGGGCGCTGGGCGTCATTGGAAATGGTCACCTGGGGCGCAAAGGCAAAATGCTTGAGCTGGCGCGGTACCCGACGCTGGATGATCGTCGGGTAGTCGTCCGGGTTGCGCAGGGCTTCAGTCAGGCCTTCGCGGATCTTTTTCACGCGCACCGGGTTATCGCCGATGGAGTCGCCTTCGGTATCGAGCACGATGTAGGTGTCGAGGGTGAACTGGCTGCTCGAGGTGATGACCCGCGCGTCATGAATGTTCAGGTTGAGCTGGTCCATGGCGGCCACGGTCACGGCGAAGAAGTCGTGCTGGTCGGGCGCGTAGATGAAGATCTGCGTGCCGCCCTCGAACTCGCGCTGGGTGGTTTCCTTGATCAGTACCAGTGGGCCGCCATCGGCCGGCTGCTGCAGGATCGCGTCACTGTGCCAGGCCACATCGCCGGCGGTGTGGCGCAGGAAGTAATCGTCACCCAGTTGCGACCACAATTGCTCGACATCGTCCGGGTCATTGCCGCCACGCACCAGGATATCCAGGGCCGCGCTTTGAGTGCGGCGGATCTGCTCTTCGCGGTCCACCGGGTTTTCCAGGCCACGGCGCAGCGCGCGCTTGGTCTCGGTATAGAGCTGGCGCAGCAGGCTGGCGCGCCACGAGTTCCACAACGTCGGGTTGGTGGCGTTGATGTCGGAGACGGTGAGCACGTAGAGGTAGTCCAGGCGTGTCTCATCACCGACGATCCCGGCGAAGTCGTGGATCACCTGCGGGTCGGACAAGTCCTTGCGCTGGGCGGTGGTCGACATCACCAGGTGGTTCTGCACCAGCCACACAATCAGGCGGCTGTCCCACAACGGCAGTTGATGGCGCTGGCAGAAGGCCTCGGCATCGACCGCGCCGATTTCCGAGTGATCGCCATGCCGGCCCTTGCCGATGTCGTGGTACAGGCCAGCCAGGTAGATCAACTCCGGCTTGGGCAGCTTGGCCATGAGCTTGCTGGCCAGCGGGAATTTCTCTGACACCTGGGTGTACTGCAACTTACGCAGGTGTTTGATTAAGTTCAGGGTGTGGGCGTCCACGGTGTAGATGTGGAACAGGTCGTGCTGCATCTGGCCGACGATAAAGCCGAACTCGGGCAGGTAACGCCCGAGGATGCCGTAACGGTTCATGCGCCGCAGGTTGCGGTGGATGCCGATCTTGCACTTGAACAGCTCGATAAACAGGCTGGTGTTGCGGATGTCGTTGCGAAAGTCATCGTCGATCAGGTGACGGTATTCGCGCAGCAGGCGGATGGTATCGGCGCGTACGCCTTTGATTTCCGGCTGCTGGGCCATCAGCACAAAGATTTCCAGCATGGCGAACGGCGTGCGGTGGAACACGTTGTCGTTGCGCGCTTCGATGTAGCCGTCGTGCAGTTGAAAGCGCGAGTTGATCGGCTGTGGTGGCGCTTCGTCTTCGGGGGCCAGGATCACTTCTTCGAAATGCTGGATGATCAGGTCGCTGAGCTGGGCAATGCTCATGACCACCCGGTAGTACTGCTGCATGAAGCTTTCGATACTGGTCTTCGCATCCTCGCCTTCAAACCCCAATAGGGTGGCGATGGAGCGCTGATGGTCGAACAGCAGGCGGTCTTCGGAGCGCCCGGCGAGCATGTGCAGGGCGTAACGTACCTTCCACAGAAACTCCTGGGACGAGGCCAGCAGAGCGTTTTCGCTTTCTACCAGAAAGCCTTCGCCGGCCAGGGCGCGCAGGTTCAGGGTGCCGTATTGGCGACGCGCGACCCACAGGATCGTCTGGATATCCCGCAGCCCGCCCGGGGAACCTTTGACGTTGGGCTCCAGGTTGTATTCGGTGTCGTTGTACTTGTGGTGCCGAGCTTTCTGCTCGGCGCGCTTGGCCAGGAAGAAATCCTTGCTTGGCCACATGTGTGCGGTGCTGGTGACTTCCAGCATGCGCTGACGCAGGCGTTCGGGGCCGGCGATGGTGCGGCTTTCCATCAAGTTGGTGATCACGGTGAGATCGGCGCGGGCTTCTTGGGCGCATTCGTCCACCGAGCGTACGCTTTGGCCGACTTCCAGGCCGATGTCCCACAACAGCGTCAGAAAACGCTCGATGGAATCGCGAAAGATCTCATGATCGGCGCTGTCCAGCAGGATCAGCAGGTCGATGTCGGAGTAGGGGTGCAGTTCGCCGCGGCCGTAGCCGCCGACCGCCACCAAGGCGATATCGGCATCTTCGCTCCAGCTGAACTGTTCCCAGGCCTTTTGCAGGATGTTGTCGACGAACCAGGCACGGTCTTCGATCAGCCGACGAATGTCCCGGCCACTGCGAAAGCGCGCATCGAGCACCTCGCGGGCCTGGCGGATAGCCTTCTTGAAGGCGCCGATGGGGCTTGCCTTCAATGCCAGTTCAGCCTGGAACTGGCCACGGTCGAAGAGTTCGGGATCCACCTGGGGCATTGATCGGCTTTCCTTTCTATCTATAAGCGGTCACAGGGTTACGGGGGAAAACCGAGGCAAACATTAGGCCGAAATACGTGGGATCGTGTCGTCGGCGCGCAATGTGAAGATCTCGTAGCCGGTCTCGGTGACCAGCAAGGTGTGTTCCCACTGGGCCGACAACTTGCGGTCCTTGGTGATAGCAGTCCAACCGTCGCCCAGCACCTTGGTGTCAGCCTTGCCCTGGTTGATCATCGGCTCGATAGTGAAGGTCATACCGGCTTTGAGTTCCATGCCGGTGCCGGCGCGGCCGTAGTGCAGGATCTGCGGCTCTTCGTGGAACACCTTGCCGATGCCGTGGCCGCAGAATTCGCGGACTACCGAGAAGCCGTTCTTTTCAGCGTGCTTCTGGATCACTTCACCGATATCGCCCAGGCGGCAGCCGGGTTTTACGATCTCGATGGCCTTGTACATGCATTCCTGGGTGACCTGGGACAGGCGCTCAGCCCAGACCGGCACGCTGCCGACGTGGAACATGCGGCTGGTGTCGCCGTGGTAGCCATCTTTGATCACGGTGACGTCGATGTTCAGGGTGTCACCGTCTTTCAACGGCTTGTCGCCCGGAATGCCGTGGCAGACCACGTGGTTGATCGAGGTGCAGATCGACTTGGGGAAGCCTTTGTAGTTCAGCGGCGCAGGGATGGCCTTTTGCACGTCGACTATATAGTCGTGGCAGATGCGGTCCAGGGCTTCGGTGGTGACGCCTGGCTTGACGTGTTCGGCAATCATTTCCAGCACGTCGGCAGCCAGTTTGCCGGCAACGCGCATGCCGGCGATGTCTTCGGCGGTTTTCAAAGTAACGGTCATACAGACTCTCTCTAGCGCGAGGCGCTGAAATCAATACGGTTTACGGGTGTGCGACAAAAGGTTGCAGAATTCGCACAAGCCCCAAAAAAACGTGATTCTACCAGACGCTGGCGGCAAATCATGAGCGTCTGACGATCGCTTCTCTCTATAAGATGGGGGCATGTTGGCTCTATTCAAAGGCTTACACAAAAGCCGAACACGGCAAATGTGATTGCGGGTTTCGTTTTTGTCCTTCGTGTGGTATAAAATGCGCCGCTTTCCGGGGATGCCCCGCAGAGCTTAAATCCACACACGTGTCGACACGATGACCTGGGTGCCGGAGGCGAATGCCGCTGGTTGGTCATTGGGATACGTGGAGGCCAAACCCGACTTATTAAGGAACTATCATGTCCCAAGTCAATATGCGCGATATGCTGAAGGCCGGTGTGCACTTCGGTCACCAGACCCGTTACTGGAACCCGAAAATGGGTAAATACATTTTCGGCGCGCGTAACAAGATCCACATCATCAACCTTGAAAAAACCCTGCCAATGTTCAACGAAGCTCTGACTTTCGTAGAGCGTCTGGCCCAGGGCAAAAACAAGATTCTGTTCGTCGGCACCAAGCGTTCCGCTGGCAAGATCGTTGCTGAAGAAGCAGCACGTTGCGGTTCGCCGTACGTCGATCACCGCTGGTTGGGCGGCATGCTGACCAACTTCAAAACCATCCGTGCTTCCATCAAGCGTCTGCGTGACCTTGAAGTGCAAGCCGAAGACGGTACTTTCGCCAAGCTGACCAAGAAAGAGGCGCTGATGCGCACTCGCGACCTGGAAAAGCTCGATCGTTCCCTGGGTGGTATCAAGGACATGGGCGGTCTGCCTGACGCACTGTTCGTTATCGACGTTGATCACGAGCGCATCGCGATCACCGAAGCCAACAAGCTGGGCATCCCGGTTATCGGCGTAGTCGATACCAACAGCAGCCCGGAAGGCGTTGACTACATCATCCCAGGCAACGATGACGCAATCCGCGCTATCCAGCTGTACATGGGTTCGATGGCTGACGCTGTAATCCGTGGTCGCAACCACGTTGCTGGTGGTACCGAGCAGTTCGTTGAAGAAGCTCCGGTAGCTGCCGCTGAGTAACTGACGCCCTGGCGTTGACTCAGTAAGCAAAAAGGGGGCTTGGCCCCCTTTTTGCCACCTCGAAAACCATTTGTCGGCAGCGCAGCTACAACTTCTGTAACGTGCAGCGGCCTACAAGGGTGATTCGGGAAGAATTGATCGCCCGTTTGATCGGGTGGAATGGTTGAAAACCTATCCAAGAGGATTTTGAAATGGCAGAGATTACTGCAGCGTTGGTTAAAGAACTGCGTGAGCGTACCGGCGAAGGCATGATGGATTGCAAAAAGGCCTTGACCAAGGCCGGCGGCGACATCGAAAAAGCCATTGATGACATGCGTGCTTCCGGCGCCATCAAGGCTGCCAAAAAAGCAGGCAACGTAGCTGCTGAAGGCGCTATCGCTCTGGTTGAAGACGGTAAAGCCGCAGTTCTGCTGGAAGTGAACTCGCAGACCGACTTCCTGGCTCTGCAGGACGACTTCAAAGCGTTCGTTGCTGCCAGCGTCAAGAAAGCATTCGACGACAAGCTGACCACCGTCGAGCCGTTGATCGAAGCTCAAGAAGCTGCTCGCCTGGTACTGGTCGGCAAGGTTGGCGAAAACGTCAACATCCGTCGTCTGGCGCGCATCGAAGGTGATGTGGTTGGTGGCTACCTGCACGGCAACAAAATCGGCGTTGTGGTTGCCCTCAAAGGCGGCGACGTTGAGCTGGCTAAAGACATCGCTATGCACGTAGCAGCCAGCAACCCTGAGTTCCTGCTGCCATCGGAAGTGTCTGCTGACGCAATCGAGCGCGAAAAAGCTGTGTTCCTGAGCCTGAACGCCGACAAGATCGCCGGCAAGCCAGAAAACATCGTTGAAAACATGATCAAAGGCCGTATCAGCAAGTTCCTGGCTGAAGCGAGCCTGGTTGAGCAGGCGTTCGTCAAGAACCCTGAAATCAAGGTTGGCGAGCTGGCTAAGAAAGCCGGTGCTGAAATCGTTTCCTTCACCTACTACAAAGTAGGCGACGGCATCGAGAAGCCGGTCGACAACTTCGCTGAAGAAGTTGCTGCCCAGCTGGCTGCCGCCAAGCAATAAGACAGTTTTTAACTGTCGCCGAAAGAGGCTGCCCGCTCACGCGCGCAGCCTCTTTTCAAATGGGAAGGCCAATTTTTATTTGGTTTCCTTTCGGAACTGGCTTACAAAGCCGTGTTCCGATGGCGCTGTGATAGCGTCCAGCTAGAGTGAACGCAAGCCGTAAACGGCTCGCCAAGAATTTTTAAAAAATACGCCGCAGGAGAGATTCGCAATGGCTCAGCAGGGCAGTGGTTATCAGGCTCGCTATAAACGCATTCTACTCAAGCTTAGCGGCGAGGCCCTGATGGGCTCGGAAGAGTTCGGGATCGATCCCAAGGTACTCGACCGCATGGCACTGGAAGTCGGCCAGTTGGTCGGTATCGGTGTTCAGGTGGGCCTGGTGATCGGCGGCGGCAACCTGTTCCGCGGTGCGGCGCTGAGCGCTGCCGGGATGGATCGGGTAACAGGCGACCACATGGGCATGCTGGCCACTGTGATGAACGCCCTGGCCATGCGTGACGCCCTCGAGCGCGCCAATATCACCGCTATCGTCATGTCGGCTATTTCCATGGTTGGCGTAACGGATCACTATGATCGGCGCAAAGCCATGCGTCACCTGGATGCCAAAGAGGTGGTGATTTTTGCTGCCGGTACCGGCAACCCGTTCTTCACCACCGACTCGGCTGCGTGCCTGCGTGGTATCGAGATCAACGCGGACGTGGTGCTCAAGGCCACCAAGGTTGACGGTGTTTACACTGCAGACCCATTCAAAGACCCGCATGCCGAGAAGTTCGATCATCTGACTTATGATGAAGTGCTGGATCGCAAGCTGGGCGTGATGGACCTGACGGCTATCTGCCTGTGCCGCGACCACAAGATGCCGCTGCGCGTATTTAACATGAACAAGTCCGGCGCCCTGCTGAACATCGTACACGGCGGCGCGGAAGGGACTCTGATCGAGGAAGGCCAACAATGATCAACGAAATCAAGAAAGACGCTCAAGAGCGTATGCAGAAATCCCTGGACTCTCTGAACCACGCATTTGGTCAGATTCGTACCGGCAAGGCCCACCCAAGCATCCTGGGTAGCGTGATGGTGCCGTACTACGGCGCAGACACTTCGATCACCCAAGTGGCCAACATCACCGTAAAAGACTCGCGCACCCTGCAAGTCGTCGCCTTCGAGCGCAACATGCTCGGCGCTGTCGACAAAGCGATCCAGAGCGCCGGTCTGAACCTCAACCCGACCAACCTGGGCGAGTTGTTGCTGATCTCCATGCCAGCCTTGACCGAAGAAACCCGTAAGGGCTTCACCAAGCAGGCGCGCAGCGCAGCCGAAGATGCTCGTGTTGCTGTGCGTAACATCCGCCGCGATGCGTTGGGTGACCTGAAGAAACTGGTCAAGGATAAAGAAATCAGCGAAGACGAAGAGCGTCGTGCCGTCGCTGATATCGACAAGCTGACCAAAGACGCTGAGGCCCAGATCACCAAGGCCACGGAAGAAAAAGAAAAGGACCTGATGGCCGTATAAGGGGTCAGGACGCCTTCATGGAAAAGACCAAGCAGACTGTGCCCTCCGTGGTGCCGCGCCATGTCGCGATCATCATGGATGGGAATAATCGCTGGGCGAAGAAACGCTTTATGCCGGGCGTTGCCGGGCATAAAGCGGGTGTCGATGCGGTGCGCGCCGTGATTGAGGTGTGCGCCGAGGCCAAGGTTGAAGTGTTGACCCTGTTTGCCTTCTCCAGCGAGAACTGGCAGCGGCCCGCCGAAGAAGTCAGTGCCTTGATGGACCTGTTCTTCAAGGCGCTGCGTCGTGAGGCCAAGCGCCTCAACGACAACAACATCAGCCTGCGCATCATTGGTGATCGCTCGCGGTTCCATCCGGAGCTGCAAGCGGCCATGCGCGAAGCCGAGGCCATTACCGCGGGTGCCAACCGTTTTGTGCTGCAGATTGCAGCCAACTACGGTGGCCAGTGGGATATCGCCCAGGCAGCGCAGCGGCTTGCCCGCGAAGTGCAGGCCGGGCACCTGCGGCCCGACGACATCACGCCCGAACTGTTGCAAACCTGCCTGGTAACCGGCGACCTGCCGTTGCCGGACTTGTGCATCCGTACCGGTGGCGAGCACCGCATCAGCAACTTCCTGTTGTGGCAACTGGCCTACACCGAGCTGTACTTCTCCGACCTGTTCTGGCCGGACTTCAAACACGATGCCATGCGCAATGCGCTGGCCGATTTCGCTTCCCGTCAGCGTCGCTTCGGTAAAACGAGCGAGCAGATCGAAGCTGGAGCCCGGGTTTAAATGCTTAAACAACGAATCATCACAGCACTGATCCTGCTGCCGATTGCCTTGTGCGGTTTTTTTCTGCTCGACGGTTCCGGCTTTGCGCTGTTTATCGGCCTGGTCGTGACCCTGGGTGCCTGGGAATGGGCGCGCCTGGCGGGCTTCAGCGAGCAGTTGCCGCGTGTGGTGTACGCCGCTGTGGTGGCGCTGCTGCTGTTTCTCATGCATACGCTCTCAAGCATTGTCGTGCCTTGGGTGTTGGGCGCGGCGGTACTGTGGTGGGCGCTGGCGACCTTCCTGGTGCTGACCTACCCGCGTACGAGTAGCCAATGGTCGAGTGTGGCCAGCAAGTTAGTGATTGGTTTGTTGATTCTGCTGCCGGCCTGGCAAGGGTTGGTGGAAATCAAGAATTCGCCAATGGGTAACTGGCTGATCATGGCGGTGATGGTGCTGGTCTGGGGGGCTGATATCGGTGCCTATTTCTCGGGCCGGGCTTTCGGCAAGCGCAAGCTGGCGCCGTCAGTCAGTCCGGGCAAGAGCTGGGAAGGTGTTTACGGCGGCCTGGCATTCACATTGGTGATCACGCTGGTTGTGGGGGTTGTGCGCGACTGGTCGGTGAAGGAAATACTCCTGGCCCTGTTGGGTACGGCTGTCGTGGTGTTTATCTCGGTGGTGGGCGACCTCACTGAAAGCATGTTCAAGCGCCAGGCCGGGATCAAGGACAGCAGCAACCTGCTGCCGGGCCATGGCGGCGTGCTGGATCGTATCGACAGCCTTACCGCGGCGATCCCGGTCTTTGCCGTGCTGTTGTGGATGACCGCTTCGTGAGCCGCCTGCAGCAGGTAACCGTGCTAGGTGCGACCGGCTCGGTCGGGCTGAGCACGCTGGATGTGATTGCTCGTCATCCGGATCGTTACCAAGTGTTCGCCCTGACCGGCTTCACGCGTTTAAGTGAGTTGCTGGCTCTGTGCGTGCGCCATGCGCCACGCTTTGCGGTCGTGCCGCAAGCAGCTGGCGCACGTGGTTTGCAGGATGATCTGCGCGCCGCCGGCCTTGCCACGCAGGTGTTGGTGGGCGAGGAGGGCTTGTGCCAGGTCTCGGCGGACTCCGAAGTCGACACCGTTGTGGCGGCCATTGTCGGGGCGGCAGGTTTGCGCCCGACGCTGGCGGCAGTCGACGCGGGCAAGAAGATCCTGCTGGCGAATAAAGAAGCGCTGGTCATGTCCGGCACACTCTTTATGCAGGCGGTACGCAAAAGCGGTGCCGTTCTGCTGCCTCTGGATAGCGAGCACAACGCGATCTTCCAATGCATGCCCGGTGATTTTGCCCGTGGTCTGAGCCAGGTGGGTGTGCGGCGGATTCTTCTTACGGCTTCCGGTGGCCCGTTCCGGCAGACTCCGCTGGCTGATCTTGAACATGTGTCGCCAGATCAAGCCTGTGCACACCCGAACTGGTCCATGGGGCGAAAAATCTCCGTGGATTCGGCGAGCATGATGAACAAAGGCCTGGAGTTGATCGAGGCGTGCTGGCTGTTCGACGCGCGGCCTGATCAGGTCGAGGTGGTAATCCATCCACAAAGTGTGATTCATTCCCTGGTCGACTACGTGGATGGTTCGGTGTTGGCTCAGTTGGGCAACCCCGACATGCGTACGCCAATCGCCAACGCCCTGGCGTGGCCGGAACGGATTGACTCCGGCGTGGCACCGTTGGATTTGTTCGCCATTGCACGCCTGGACTTCGAAGCGCCGGACGAGCAGCGCTTTCCATGCCTGCGCCTGGCGCGTCAGGCGGCCGAGGCGGGTAACAGCGCGCCGGCGATGCTCAATGCGGCCAATGAGGTAGCGGTGGCGGCGTTTCTCGAGCAGCGTATTCGCTTTCCGCAGATCGCGAGTATCATCGAGGACGTTCTGAGTCTTGAGCCGGTGGTAGCAGTGGATGATTTGGGCGCAGTGTTCGAGGCGGATACCAAGGCCCGTGCGCTGGCTGAGCAGTGGTTGAACCGCAACGCGCGTTAGTCTGTGGGCAGGTTTGAGCCCTCAGGCATTGGATTGGAATGCGGAGAAATTAGATGAGTGCGCTCTACATGATCGTCGGCACCCTGGTTGCTCTGGGTGTGCTGGTTACCTTCCACGAATTCGGCCACTTTTGGGTGGCGCGTCGTTGCGGCGTCAAGGTACTGCGCTTTTCCGTCGGTTTCGGCATGCCGTTGCTACGTTGGCACGACCGGCGTGGTACTGAGTTCGTGATTGCGGCCATCCCGTTGGGTGGCTACGTCAAGATGCTCGATGAGCGCGAAGGCGAAGTGCCTGCTGATCAGCTGGACCAATCCTTCAACCGCAAGACCGTTCGTCAGCGTATCGCTATTGTTGCGGCCGGCCCGATCGCCAACTTCTTGTTGGCGATAGTGTTTTTCTGGGTCTTGGCCATGATGGGCAGCCAGCAGGTGCGCCCGGTCATCGGCGCAGTCGAGTCGGACAGCATGGCGGCCAAGGCTGGCCTGGTCGCCGGGCAAGAAATTGTTTCTATTGATGGCGAGCCGACCACCGGGTGGGGCGCTGTCAATTTGCAGTTGGTGCGCCGCATGGGTGAAAGCGGCACCATCAATGTAGTGGTGCGCGAACAGGATTCCACTGCCGAGACGCCGCGCGAATTGGCTCTGGACCATTGGCTTAAAGGGGCGGACGAACCTGATCCGATCAAGTCCCTGGGTATTCGTCCTTGGCGCCCGGCGTTGCCGCCGGTGCTCGCCGAGCTGGATCCGAAGGGCCCGGCGCAGGCTGCCGGCCTGAAAACCGGCGACCGTCTGTTGGCCCTTGATGGTCAGGCGCTGGGTGACTGGCAGCAAGTGGTCGATCTGGTGCGTGTACGCCCTGATACCAAAATTGTGCTGAAAGTTGAGCGCGATGGTGCTCAAATCGACGTCCCCGTGACCTTGTCGGTTCGTGGGGAAGCCAAGGCAGCCGGGGGGTATCTCGGTGCAGGGGTGAAAGGTGTCGAGTGGCCACCGTCGATGGTGCGCGAGGTCAGTTTCGGGCCTTTGGCGGCGATTGGTGAGGGTGCAAAGCGCACTTGGACAATGAGTGTGCTGACCCTCGAATCGCTCAAGAAAATGTTGTTCGGCGAGCTCTCGGTAAAAAACTTGAGTGGACCGATAACCATTGCTAAAGTGGCGGGCGCTTCTGCCCAGTCGGGTGTCGCGGATTTCCTGAATTTCCTGGCTTATCTGAGTATTAGCCTTGGAGTTCTGAATTTGCTGCCCATCCCAGTATTGGATGGGGGGCATCTGTTGTTTTATCTGGTCGAGTGGGTGCGTGGGCGCCCCTTGTCGGATCGGGTGCAGGGTTGGGGGATACAGATCGGTATCAGTTTGGTGGTCGGAGTGATGTTGTTAGCTCTGGTCAACGATCTGGGACGACTGTAACGCTTCGCTGAATTGCGAATCTGCCGCATTTTGCGGCAGTTTGTTTATTGCCAGTTGGAATAAGAAAGGACTTCATGAAACGTCTGCTGCTAACTGCGGTTCTCACCGTATTGATGATCGCCGAAGTTCACGCCGAGTCCTTCACTATCTCCGATATTCGCGTCAACGGCCTCCAGCGGGTTTCCGCCGGTAGCGTGTTTGGTGCCTTGCCGTTGAACGTCGGGGAACAGGCGGATGATCGTCGCCTGGTGGAATCCACTCGTGCGCTGTTCAAAACCGGGTTCTTTCAAGATATCCAACTGGGTCGCGAAGGCAACGTCCTGGTCATCACTGTCGTCGAGCGACCTTCCGTCGCCAGTATCGAGATCGAGGGTAACAAGGCGATCTCCACTGAAGACTTGATGAAGGGTCTCAAGCAATCCGGCCTTGCCGAGGGTGAGATCTTCCAGCGCGCCACCCTTGAAGGTGTGCGTAACGAACTGCAACGTCAGTACGTTGCCCAGGGTCGCTACTCAGCGTCCGTGGAAACTGAAGTGGTCCCCCAGCCTCGTAACCGTGTCGGCCTGAAGGTCAACATCAACGAAGGCACCGTGGCGGCAATTCAGCACATCAACGTGGTGGGCAACACCAAGTTCGCTGATGACGACCTGATCGACCTGTTCGAGCTCAAGACCACCAACTGGCTGTCGTTCTTCAAGAACGATGACAAGTACGCCCGTGAAAAGCTCTCTGGTGACTTGGAGCGTCTGCGTTCGTACTACCTGGACCGTGGCTATATCAACATGGATATCGCTTCGACCCAGGTGTCCATCACCCCGGACAAGAAGCACGTCTACATTACTGTGAACGTCAACGAAGGCGAGAAATACACCGTTCGTGACGTGAAGCTCAGCGGCGACCTGAAAGTACCTGAAGACCAGGTCAAGGCGCTGTTGCTGGTGCAGAAGAACCAAGTGTTCTCGCGCAAGCTGATGACCACTACTTCCGAGCTGATCACCCGTCGTCTGGGTAACGAAGGCTATACCTTCGCCAACGTCAACGGCGTTCCGACTCCGCACGATGATGACCACACTGTGGACATCACCTTCGTCGTCGACCCAGGCAAGCGTGCCTACGTGAACCGCATCAACTTCCGTGGCAACACCAAGTCTGCGGACGAAGTGCTGCGTCGTGAAATGCGCCAGATGGAAGGTGGCTGGGCGTCGACTTACCTGATCGACCAGTCCAAGACCCGTCTTGAACGCCTGGGCTTCTTTAAAGAAGTCAACGTTGAAACCCCGGCCGTACCGGGTGTGGATGACCAGGTCGACGTGAACTACGCCGTTGAAGAACAAGCGTCGGGCTCGATCACCGCCAGCGTCGGCTTCGCACAGAGTGCCGGCCTGATCCTCGGTGGCTCGATCACCCAGAACAACTTCCTCGGTACCGGTAACAAAGTTTCCATCGGCCTGACCCGAAGCGAATACCAGAGCCGCTATAACTTCGGTTATGTGGACCCCTACTGGACTGCTGACGGTGTGAGCCTGGGCTACAACGCCTTTTACCGAACCACTGACTACAAAGACCTTAACGTTGACGTTGCGAGCTATGCGATCGACAGTCTTGGTGCCG
Source organism: Pseudomonas sp. IB20 (assembly GCF_009707325.1). Taxonomy (NCBI): domain Bacteria; kingdom Pseudomonadati; phylum Pseudomonadota; class Gammaproteobacteria; order Pseudomonadales; family Pseudomonadaceae; genus Pseudomonas; species Pseudomonas gelidaquae. The sequence goes on from NZ_CP046103.1 coordinate 1,319,907, forward strand.
GTGTCAACATCGGTTACCCGATCAGCGAAACTTCGCGCCTGACCTTCGGCTTTACTGCACAGCAGGACAAAATCAAGACTGGTGTTTACACCACGGACGAGATTTTCGACTTCACGCGTCGCGAGGGTGATCAGTTCCTGAACTTCAAGGCTTCGGTCGGTTGGTCGGAATCCACCCTGAACAAAGGTGTGCTGGCAACCCGTGGTCATTCCCAAAGCTTGACTGCGGAAGCCACTACGCCGGGCAGCGACCTGTCGTTCTTCAAACTCGACTACCGTGGCCAGTTGTTCCAGCCGCTGAGCGATAACTACACCATGCGCCTGCACACTGAGCTGGGTTATGGCGACGGTTATGGTTCGACCAATGGGCTGCCGTTCTACGAGAACTACTATGCCGGTGGCTTCAACTCGGTGCGTGGCTTCAAAGACAGCACCTTGGGCCCACGTGGTACCCCAAGCCGTGGTCAGGCTGTAACCGGTAACCAGGGCACCACCGTTGACTCCAACAATGACCCTCTGGCGTTCGGTGGTAACGTGTTGATCCAGGGTGGTGCGGAGCTTCTGTTCCCACTGCCATTCGTCAAGGATCAGCGTTCGTTGCGGACTTCGCTGTTCTGGGACGTGGGTAACGTGTTCGATTCCAAGTGTCAGCAGGTCACCAACCCGAGCGGCGTGAAGTCCCAGACTCAGTGCAACGACGTCAGCCTGAGTAACTTGGCCAGCTCTGTGGGTGTTGGTGTGACCTGGGTGACCGCGCTTGGCCCGCTGAGCTTTGCTCTGGCCATGCCGATCAAGAAACCGGATAACGCTGAAACCCAGATTTTCCAATTCTCCCTCGGCCAGACGTTCTAAGCGTCTGACCCAAGATAACGACAACGGATTCTGTAGGAGTACATCGTGCGTAAGTTGACTCAATTGGTTCTGCTGGCCACCGTGCTGGTAACCACCCCGGCCTTCGCCGAAATGAAAATCGCCGTCCTGAACTATCAGATGGCTCTGCTGGAATCTGACGCGGCCAAGAAATACGCCGTGGATGCCGAGAAGAAGTTTGGTCCGCAACTGACCAAGCTCAAGACGCTGGAAAGCAGCGCCAAAGGCATTCAGGACCGTCTGGTAGCCGGTGGCGACAAAATGCAGCAAGGCGAGCGTGAGCGTCTGGAGCTTGAATTCAAGCAAAAGGCCCGTGACTATCAGTTCCAGTCCAAGGAGCTGAACGAAGCCAAAGCCGTTGCTGACCGTGAAATGCTCAAGCAGCTCAAGCCGAAACTCGACAGCGCTGTGGAAGAAGTCATCAAGAAAGGTGCCTTTGACTTGGTGTTCGAGCGCGGCGCCGTCATTGACGTCAAGCCTCAATACGACATCACCCGCCAGGTGATCGAGCGCATGAACCAGCTGAAGTAAGCCATGACCGCGACTATCAAACTCGGCGAGTTGGCCGAGTTCCTGGGGGCCACCTTGAATGGCTCCCCGGAGAAAGAAATCACTGGGCTAGCCACCTTGCAGGAGGCTGGCCCAGCTCAGTTGAGCTTCCTCGCAAATCCCCAATACCGTAAATACCTGGTCGACAGCCAAGCCGCAGCCGTTTTGCTGAAGGCCGCCGATGCTGAAGGGTTTACCGGGGATGCGCTGGTGGTGGCCGATCCTTACCTGGCTTACGCCCGGGCGTCGCACCTGTTCGATCCAAAGCCCAAAGCCGCGGGTGGTATTCATCCATCGGCCGTCATCGCCGATGATGCCGAGGTTGACCCTGCGGCCAGCATTGGCGCATTTGCGGTGATCGAGAGTGGTGCCCGCATTGCTGCCGGCGTCACCGTGGGTGCGCATTGCTTTATCGGCGCGCGCTGCGAAATCGGTGCTGATGGTTGGCTGGCGCCTCGCGTCACCCTGTACCACGACGTGCGTATCGGTGAGCGGGTGGTCATTCAGTCCGGCGCTGTGATCGGTGGCGAAGGTTTTGGCTTTGCCAACTCCAAAGGTGTCTGGCACAAGATTGCTCAGGTCGGCGGCGTATTGATCGGCGATGACGTGGAAATCGGCGTCAACACTGCTGTGGATCGCGGGGCCTTGGCCGATACCGTGATCGGTAACGGTGTGAAGCTCGACAACCAGATCCAGATCGCCCATAACGTGCAGATTGGCGATCACACCGCCATGGCCGCCTGCGTAGGGATCTCCGGCAGCACCAAAATCGGCAAGCATTGCATGCTCGCCGGTGGCGTTGGGCTGGTGGGGCATATCGATATTTGCGACAACGTCTTCATTACCGGCATGACCATGGTGACCCACTCGATTACCGAGCCAGGCGCCTACTCATCCGGTACCGCCATGCAGCCTGCGGCTGAATGGCGCAAGAGTGCAGCGCGCTTGAGGCAGCTTGACGACATGGCTAGACGCCTTAAACAGCTGGAAAAGCGTGTTGGGGACGTGACCCCTGGCGGTAATGCTTCATCAGAAGGCTGATACCATTTCCATATCAAGTGTGCACAGCCGCTAGACTGCCTCCTTGATTTGCTAGCGGGGCGTGCGTTTAGTCCGCCCGCCCCCAATCTTTATTACAGGCTTCCCCCCGAAATGATGGACATCAACGAGATTCGCGAATACCTGCCTCACCGTTACCCGTTCCTGCTGGTGGACCGTGTAGTGGACCTCAACGTCGAGGAAAAGCGCATTCGTGCCTACAAGAATGTCAGCATCAACGAACCATTCTTCAACGGTCACTTCCCTGCGCATCCAATCATGCCGGGCGTGTTGATCATCGAAGCGATGGCCCAGGCTGCCGGCATCCTTGGTTTTAAAATGCTCGACCTCAAGCCTGCCGATGGCACGCTTTACTATTTCGTGGGCTCCGACAAATTGCGCTTTCGCAACCCGGTCACCCCGGGTGACCAGTTGATCCTGGAAGCCAAGTTCATCAGCTGCAAGCGCCAGATCTGGAAGTTCGAATGCCAGGCCTCGGTGGACGGCAAGCCGGTGTGCTCCGCTGAGATCATCTGTGCGGAACGCAAACTATGAGTTTGATTGACCCTCGCGCAATCATCGATCCGTCGGCCGTTCTGGCCGCCGACGTTGAGGTCGGCCCTTGGTCGATCGTCGGCGCAGGTGTTGAAATCGGCGAGGGGACTGTCATCGGGCCACACGTGATCCTTAAAGGTCCGACCCGGATTGGCAAACACAATCGCATCTACCAGTTTTCCTCGGTAGGTGAAGACACTCCGGACATGAAGTACAAAGGTGAAGAAACGCGCCTGGTAATCGGTGACCACAACATCATCCGAGAAGGCGTGACCATTCACCGTGGCACGGTGCAGGATCGTGCAGAAACTACCTTGGGTGATCACAACCTGATCATGGCCTATGCGCACATCGGCCATGACAGCGTGATCGGCAACCATTGCATCCTGGTCAACAACACTGCGCTGGCAGGCCATGTGCACGTTGACGACTGGGCGATCCTGTCCGGCTTCACCCTGGTGCACCAGTATTGCCATATCGGCGCCCACAGCTTTTCCGGCATGGGCACTGCGATCGGCAAGGACGTTCCTGCATTCGTCACCGTGTTCGGCAACCCGGCCGAGGCGCGCAGCATGAACTTCGAAGGCATGCGCCGTCGCGGTTTCAGCGAAGAGGCGATTCACGCGCTGCGTCGGGCCTATAAAGTGGTTTACCGCCAGGGGCTGACGGTTGACCAAGCGCTGACCGAACTGACCGAGCCTGCCGCGTTGTTCCCGGAAGTCGCGATATTCCGTGACTCGATCCAGGCTTCGACTCGCGGCATCACTCGCTAATCATGGCTAGTCTGCGTATCGCGCTGGTCGCCGGAGAAGCTTCAGGCGATATTCTGGGCGCCGGTTTGATGCGGGCCCTCAAGGCCCAGCACCCTGCGGTGGAGTTTATCGGCGTGGGTGGCCCGCTCATGCAGGCCGAAGGTCTCACGTCTTACTTTCCCATGGAGCGTCTGTCGGTCATGGGGCTGGTCGAAGTGTTGGGCCGTCTGCGTGAGCTTCTGGCTCGCCGCAAGCTGCTGATTCAGACCCTGATCGAAGAAAAGCCTGACGTTTTTATCGGAATCGATGCGCCGGATTTCACCCTCAATATCGAACTCAAGTTGCGTCAGGCCGGGATCAAGACCGTGCACTACGTCAGCCCATCGGTATGGGCGTGGCGTCAGAAGCGGGTGCTGAAGATCCGTGAAGGCTGCGACTTGATGCTGACTTTGCTGCCGTTCGAAGCCAAGTTTTACGAAGAGAAGGGCGTGCCGGTCCGATTTGTCGGCCACACCCTGGCCGACACCATTCCCTTGCAGGCCGACCGCGCCGCCGCCCGTGCTGAGCTAGGCCTGGCCGACGGTCCTCTCGTCGCGCTGATGCCGGGCAGTCGTGGTGGTGAAGTGGGCCGTCTGGGGGCGCTGTTTTTTGATGCCGCCGAGCGCCTGCAGACGTTGAAGCCTGGCATACGTTTCGTGTTGCCGTGTGCCAGCCCGCAACGCCGTGCACAAATCGAAACGCTGCTTGAAGCACGCAACCTGCCGGTGACCTTGCTGGAGGGTCAATCGCACCTGGCCCTGGCGGCTTGCGATGCGGTACTGATCGCATCGGGCACCGCCACACTGGAGGCCTTGCTCTACAAGCGCCCAATGGTTGTGGCTTATCGCCTGGCGCCGCTGACCTTCTGGATTCTCAAGCGTATGGTCAAAAGTCCTTACATCTCCTTGCCCAACCTGCTGGCTCAGCGTCTGCTGGTGCCGGAGTTGTTGCAGGACGATGCAACGCCTGAGGCGCTTGCGCAAACTCTACTACCCTTGATCGATGGCGGCGAAGAGCAGACCCGTGGTTTCGACGACATTCACCGTACCCTGCGCCGTGATGCGTCGAACCAGGCGGCAGATGCTGTGCTGACCTTGATCGGCCATAAACAGGAAGCCTTATGACGAAGCAAATGGGCCTGGATTTCAGCCTGGTTGCCCAAGCCCACGAACTGGTGGCGGGTGTTGACGAAGTAGGGCGTGGCCCGTTGTGTGGCGCAGTCGTTACGGCGGCGGTGATTCTTGATCCGAACCGCCCGATCCTCGGCCTCAACGATTCGAAAAAACTCACCGAAGCCCGTCGTGAAAAACTGTACGACGAGATCTGCGAAAAAGCCCTGAGCTGGCATATCGCTCGGGCCGAAGTCGAAGAAATCGACGAGCTGAATATTCTCCACGCCACCATGCTGGCCATGCAGCGCGCGGTGGAAGGCCTGCACATCACGCCAAAAATGGCAATGATCGACGGCAACCGTTGCCCGAAATTGGCAATGCCCTCAGAGGCGGTAGTCAAGGGCGATAGCAAGGTTCCAGCCATTGCCGCGGCCTCGATCTTGGCCAAGGTCAGCCGTGATCGTGAAATGGCCGCGTTCGAATTGATCTACCCCGGCTATGGCATCGGCGGCCATAAAGGCTACCCGACGCCCGTTCATCTGGAAGCCTTGGCTCGCCTCGGCCCTACACCGATCCACCGCCGTTCGTTCGCCCCGGTGCGTCAGGCTTACGAGTTGCGTGAGAGCCTCGGCGAGGTTTAGTCGCGAGGCTGATGTTTTGCTCAAGGCCCGTCAACGCTTCCAAGCGCAGTAGCTTTAAATGCCGGATTTCCGGGTTTTGTTGTTTCTAAGTTTAAGACAGGATCACTATGCCGGCTTCATTCGTTCACCTGCGCCTGCACACTGAATACTCCCTGGTCGACGGCCTGGTACGGATCAAACCGCTGGTCAAAACCCTGGTGGGCATGAACATGCCTGCGGTAGCGGTGACCGATCAGAACAACATGTGTTCCCTGGTCAAGTTCTACAAGAACGCCATGGGCGCCGGCATCAAGCCGATTTGTGGCGCCGACCTGTGGCTGTCCAACAAAGACCCGGATAACCCCCTGAGCCGCATCAGCCTGTTGGCGATGAACGGCGTGGGTTATCGCAACCTCACCGAACTGATTTCCCGCGGTTTTATCGACGGCCAGCGTAACGGCTCGATCATCATCGAGCGCGAGTGGGTGGCCGAAGCGAGCGAGGGCTTGATCATGCTCTCGGCGGCCAAAGAGGGCGAGATCGGTATCGCGCTGCTCGGCGGCAACCCGCAGGAAGCCGAAGTGCTGGCCCGCGAGTGGATGGCGGTTTTCCCCGACCGTTTCTACCTGGAAGTCCAACGTACCAACCGCCCCAATGATGAAGAGCATCTGCACGCCGCCGTGGGCCTGGCTGACAAGCTGGGTGCGCCGCTGGTCGCGACCAACGATGTGCGCTTTATCAAGAAGGAAGATTTCGAGGCCCACGAAACCCGCGTGTGCATCGGCGAAGGCCGGGCCCTGGATGACCCGCGCCGCTCGAAGAACTACAGCGAAGAGCAGTACCTCAAAAGCGCCGACGAGATGGCCGAGCTGTTCAGCGACCTGCCCGAGGCCCTGGAAAACTCCGTCGAAATCGCCAAGCGCTGCAACATCGAAGTGAAGCTGGGCAAGCACTTCCTGCCCAACTTCCCGATTCCCGATGGCATGACCATCGACGAGTATTTCCGCAAAGTGTCCTTCGATGGTCTGGAAGATCGCCTCAGCGTTCTGCTGCCCAAGGACACCACTGAAGATTACGAGGCCAAACGCCAGGTCTACGTTGACCGGCTGAATTTCGAGCTGGATATCATTATCCAGATGGGGTTCCCCGGTTACTTCCTGATCGTGATGGACTTTATCCAGTGGGCCAAGAGCAACGGCGTGCCGGTAGGTCCGGGCCGGGGGTCAGGTGCCGGTTCGCTGGTGGCCTACGTGCAGAAGATCACCGACCTCGACCCGCTGGAATATGACCTGCTGTTCGAACGGTTCCTGAACCCGGAACGGGTTTCCATGCCCGACTTCGACGTCGACTTCTGCATGGACGGTCGCGACCGCGTGATTGAGTACGTGGCCGAGAAATACGGCCGCAACGCGGTCAGCCAGATCATCACGTTCGGTTCCATGGCGGCCAAGGCGGTAATTCGTGACGTGGCGCGGGTGCAGGGCAAGTCCTACGGCCTGGCGGACCGCTTGTCGAAGATGATCCCGTTCGAAGTCGGCATGACCCTGGAAAAGGCCTATGAGCAGGAAGAAATCCTGCGTGACTTCATCAAGGTTGATGAAGAAGCTGCCGAAATCTGGGACATGGCGCGTAAGCTCGAAGGTGTGGTGCGTAACGTCGGTAAACACGCCGGCGGTGTAGTTATTGCGCCGACCAAGCTCACCGACTTCTCGCCGATTTATTGCGATGAAGAAGGCGGCGGCCTGGTTACCCAGTTCGACAAAGACGACGTTGAGGCCGCCGGCCTGGTGAAGTTCGACTTCCTCGGCCTGCGGACCCTGACCATCATCGACTGGGCGCTGAAGACGATTAACCGCGAGCGCGCTAAGGTCAACGAAGAGCCGCTGGATATCGCCTTTATCCCGCTGGACGACAAACCGACCTACCAGTTGCTGCAAAAAGCCGAAACCACGGCGGTGTTCCAGCTCGAGTCGCGCGGCATGAAGGAGCTGATCAAAAAGCTCAAGCCCGACTGCCTGGAAGACTTGATCGCACTGGTGGCACTGTTTCGTCCCGGCCCGCTGCAATCGGGCATGGTGGATGACTTCATCAACCGTAAGCACGGTCGCGCCGAACTGGCGTACCCGCACTCCGACTACCAATACGAAGGCCTCAAGCCGGTACTGGCGCCGACTTACGGCATCATCCTGTATCAAGAACAGGTGATGCAGATCGCCCAGGTCATGGCCGGTTACACCCTCGGCGGTGCAGACATGCTGCGTCGCGCCATGGGTAAGAAAAAGCCCGAGGAAATGGCCAAGCAGCGCGGCGGTTTCATTGAAGGTTGCGCCACCAACAATATCGACGCGGACCTGGCCGGTAACATCTTCGACCTGGTAGAAAAATTCGCCGGTTATGGCTTCAACAAATCTCACTCCGCCGCCTACGGCCTGGTGTCGTACCAGACCGCTTGGCTGAAAGCCCACTACCCGGCGCCGTTCATGGCCGCGGTACTCTCGGCGGATATGCACAACACCGACAAGGTCGTGACCTTGATCGAGGAAGTGCGCACCATGAAGCTGCGCCTCGACGCGCCGGACGTGAACGCCTCTGAGTTCAAGTTCACGGTGAACGACGAAGGCCGCATCATTTATGGCCTGGGCGCGATCAAAGGGGTGGGCGAAGGCCCAGTGGAAGCCATTACCGAAGCGCGCCAGAATGGGCCGTTCACGGACCTGTTCGACTTCTGTGCGCGGGTTGACCTTAAACGCATCAACAAACGCACCCTCGATGGTTTGATCCGCAGCGGCGCACTCGACCGTCTCGGCCCGTATTTCCATGATGAGCCGAAGGCTTACCAAGCGAATATCGACCGCAACCGTGCAGTGCTGCTGACCGCCATGGAAGAAGCGATCAAGGCCGCCGAGCAGACTGCCCGCACCCACGACAGCGGTCACGCCGACCTGTTTGGCGGGTTATTCGTTGAAGAAGACGCGGATGTGTACGCCAACCACCGCAAGGCCAAGGAGCTGACCCTCAAGGAACGGCTCAAGGGCGAGAAAGACACCCTGGGCCTGTACCTTACCGGTCACCCGATTGACGAATATGAAGGCGAAATCCGCCGTTTCGCCCGTCAGCGCATCATCGACCTGAAACCGGCGCGAGACACTCAGACCGTCGCTGGCATGATCATCGCCCTGCGGGTGATGAAAAATAAGAAGGGCGACAAGATGGGCTTTATCACCCTCGACGACCGCTCGGGCCGGATCGAGGCCTCGCTGTTTGCCGACGCCTTCCATTCCGCACAGTCGTTGCTGCAGACTGATGCGATGGTGGTGGTGGAAGGGGAGGTCAGCAACGACGACTTCTCCGGCGGCCTGCGCCTGCGAATCAAGCGGGTGATGAGCATGGAAGATGCGCGCACCAACCTCGCCGAAAGCCTGCGTTTGAAGGTCAAGACCGAAGCCCTTAAGGGCGATCAGCTACGCTGGTTGGGTGACCTGCTCAAGCGCCACCGTGGCGCGTGCCCGGTGACCATGGAGTACACCGGCAATGACGCCAAGGCGATGTTGCAGTTCGGGGAGACGTGGCGAATTGATCCCGCTGATGGCTTGATTCAAGCTTTGCGTGACCAGTTCGGGCGAGACAACGTCTTCCTCCAATACCGTTGACGGTCAGATATGTCTGATCTCGACTGAACATTTAATCTCGACCTAAACACGCCTCTCCCTTAAGGTAGGGCGCGAATAGACAACCGGCTGGCCAGGCACTCCTTGGCCGTCGACCCAAGACGGACGCTTATGAACCCGAATTTTCTTGATTTCGAACAGCCGATCGCTGACCTGCAAGCCAAGATTGAAGAATTGCGCCTGGTCGGCAATGACAATTCGCTGAATATCGGCGATGAGATCGCTCGCCTGCAAGACAAGAGCAGCACGCTCACCGAAGACATCTTCGGCAAGCTGACCAGTTGGCAGATCGCGCGCCTGGCTCGCCACCCGCGCCGTCCGTACACCCTGGACTACATTCAGCACATCTTCACCGAGTTCGACGAGCTGCACGGCGACCGCCACTTCTCCGACGACGCGGCCATCGTGGGCGGTATCGCTCGCCTGGACGACCAGCCGGTGATGGTGATCGGTCACCAGAAAGGCCGTGAAGTGCGCGAGAAAGTTCGTCGCAACTTCGGCATGCCGCGCCCTGAAGGCTACCGTAAGGCGTGCCGCCTGATGGAAATGGCCGAGCGCTTCAAGATGCCGATCCTGACCTTCATCGACACCCCGGGTGCTTACCCAGGCATCGACGCCGAAGAGCGCAACCAGAGCGAAGCGATTGCCTGGAACCTGCGTGTCATGGCGCGCCTGAAAACCCCGATCATCGCCACCGTGATTGGTGAGGGTGGTTCCGGCGGTGCACTGGCCATTGGCGTCTGCGATCAACTGAACATGCTGCAATATTCGACCTACGCGGTGATCTCGCCGGAAGGTTGCGCCTCGATCCTGTGGAAAACCGCCGAAAAAGCGCCGGACGCTGCTGAAGCCATGGGCATCACGGCTGATCGCCTCAAGGGCTTGGGTATCGTTGATAAAGTCATCGCCGAGCCATTGGGCGGCGCCCACCGCGACCCGGCCGCCGCGGCCGCGACCATCCGCGCGGAGCTGGGCTCGCAACTGGCGATGCTCAAGAAGTTCGATAACGAGGCGCTGCTGGCCCGTCGTTACGAGCGCCTGATGAGCTACGGTCTCTAAAGTCGACGCTACCACACCCCTCTATGTGGGGGCAGGCTTGTGTGGGCGCTGGCTTGCCTGCGATAGCATCGCCTCGGTCTCACTGATGCACCGAGGTGCCTGCATCGCGGGCAAGTCGAAGCGCCGAACCGCCGGCTGCCACACAAGCCAGCTCTCACATTTTTGATTGGGTTTACAGGGCCGGACGATCATGCTCGGGGTGCTTCGATGACATCGGTCCTATCTGCCAAACTTCTGCAAACCCTGGCTCCCTGGCGCAGCGCCTCGGCCTGGCATATCGCATTCTCGGGTGGTCTGGACTCCACCGTTCTGCTGCACCTCCTGGCCACCCTGGCAAACACCGACACTCTTCCACCACTCAGCGCAATCCATGTCCACCATGGCCTGCAAGCTGCCGCCGACGCCTGGCCCAGTCATTGCCAAGCAGTATGTGACCGCCTGGGCGTGCCCTTGCGGGTGATGCGCGTGCACGTCCAGCCCGGCGCCAGCCTTGAGCGTGCAGCGCGTGACGCGCGTTATCAGGCGTTTAGTGAGGCCACCGGGGCAGGGGAGGTGTTGCTCACCGGGCAGCATCGCGACGATCAGGCTGAAACCTTGTTGTTTCGCCTGCTGCGTGGGGCCGGCGTGCGCGGGTTGGCGGCAATGCCCGCACATCGCCCTTTGGCGGGTGGCCACTTGGTGCGGCCGCTGCTGAAAGCCTCGCGTGCTGAATTGGAAGCCTACGCCCGTGAGCATCAGTTGGCCTGGATCGAAGATCCCTCCAATGCTGATCCACGCTTCTCGCGTAATTACCTGCGTCACCGTGTTTTCCCCGCGCTGACGCAGCGTTGGCCCCAAGCAGTTTCCAGCCTGGCTCGCACTGCTGAGCATCTGAGCGAAGCCCAAGGCCTGCTCGACGAGTTGGCGCGCATGGACCTGCAAGCCGCCGATCAACCTTCGCCGTTTCCCTGGCTGGCTTTGCCGTCGCTGGTGCTTGCGCCATTGCGCGAGCTTTCCGACGCCCGTCAACGCAACGTCCTGCGCCACTGGCTGATACCGCTGACCCGTTTACCCGACAGCGACCACTGGGCCGGCTGGTATTCCTTGCGTGACGCCAAGGGCGACGCACAGCCGCTGTGGCGCCTGGCCGATGGTCAGTTGCATCGTTGCGGCGAACGCCTTTGGTGGTTGCCCACCACTTGGTCGGAATTTTCCGACGCATCGGTGAGCTGGCCCTGCCCGCAAAACCCACTAGAGTTACCCGGCAATGGCCAGCTGAAATTTATCGGCAAGGCCCCCGAAGGCCCGTTTGCGGTCCGTTACCGCCAGGGCGGCGAAATCATTGAAGTGCCAGGTCGGGGCCGGCGTGACTTGAAGCGTCTGCTTAACGAATGTGGGTTGCCGGGCTTCGTGCGTGGCAGATTGCCGCTGCTCTATCAGGGTGAGCAATTGCTGGCTGTCCCAAGCCTTGCGGGGCTATGGGCCATGCCGCCGCGTGACTGGCAATTGGATTGGATGCCACAGACTTGCGATCAAGGTTTGAGCTGATAGAGCCTTTCCGGTAGACTACGCTCCCTTCTTGATACAACTTCTGTGGATTCGACTGAATCGCAGCAGTTGCCGATTACCAAGCAGTCTTTGCTGGGCGATTCCAAAAAATGTGTAGCGATCAACGTACCGGTGTTTCATTGCTGGTCTGTCACAACGCGGCGGTTTTTTTGAAAGGTGCACTGTGATTAATGCAGGTGATCGGGGGCTTCGGCCTTCCTTCGCTTTCCCCGGCGGCTCGGACCGCTTTAACGCAGACTTCTAGGGTTTTTCATGACGCGCTACATATTCGTCACGGGCGGTGTTGTTTCTTCATTGGGGAAAGGCATTGCCTCCGCTTCATTGGCGGCCATCCTGGAGGCGCGGGGACTTAAGGTCACCATGCTCAAGCTGGACCCGTACATCAACGTTGACCCGGGCACCATGAGCCCGTTCCAGCACGGTGAAGTGTTCGTCACACACGACGGCGCCGAAACCGACCTGGACCTGGGCCACTACGAGCGGTTCATCCGCACGACCATGACCCAGAACAACAACTTCACCACCGGCCGCGTCTACGAGCACGTGCTGCGCAAAGAGCGCCGTGGTGACTACCTGGGTGCAACCATTCAGGTGATCCCGCACATCACCGACGAAATCAAGCGCCGCATCATCAAGGGTGCAGGCGATGCTGACGTGGCGATGGTCGAGATCGGTGGCACCGTGGGTGACATCGAATCCCAACCGTTCCTCGAAGCTATCCGCCAGTTGCGTTTCGAAGTCGGCGCCAAGCGCGCGATGCTGATGCACCTGACACTGGTACCGTACATCGCCACCGCTGGCGAAACCAAAACCAAGCCTACCCAGCACTCGGTCAAGGAACTGCGTTCCATCGGCCTGCAGCCGGACGTGCTGGTGTGCCGCTCCGATCACCCGATCGACATTTCCTCGCGTCGCAAGATCGCGCAATTCACCAACGTTGAAGAGCGTGCGGTGATTGCCCTGGAAGACGCCGACACCATCTACAAGATCCCGGGCATCCTGCACTCGCAAGGCCTGGATGATTTTGTGGTCGAGCGTTTCGGCCTGCAGTGCAACGGTGCGGACCTGTCCGAGTGGGAAGCCGTGGTCGACGCCAAGCTCAACCCTGAGCATGAAGTCACCATCGCCATGGTCGGCAAGTACATGGAGCTGCTGGATGCGTACAAGTCGCTGATCGAAGCGATGAGCCACGCCGGTATCAGCAACCGCACCAAGGTCAACCTGCGCTACATCGACTCCGAAGACATCGAGAACCAGGGCACCGCGCTGCTCGAAGGTGTTGACGCGATCCTCGTGCCCGGCGGTTTCGGCCTGCGTGGCGTGGAAGGCAAGATCACCGCCGTGCAGTTCGCCCGTGAAAACAAAGTGCCGTACCTGGGTATCTGCCTGGGCATGCAAGTGGCCGTTATCGAGTTTGCCCGTAACGTGCTGGGCTGGAAAGACGCCAACTCCACCGAGTTCGATCACACCAGCGGCCACCCGGTCGTGGGCTTGATCACCGAGTGGGAAGACGCTACCGGCGCCGTTGAAACCCGCACCGAAAGCTCCGACCTGGGCGGCACCATGCGCCTTGGCGCGCAGGATTGCCTGCTGGAGTCTGGCTCGCTGGTTCACGATTGCTATGGCAAGGACGTGATCGTCGAGCGTCACCGTCACCGTTACGAAGTGAACAACAACCTGCTGCCGCAAATCAAAGAAGCCGGCCTGAAAGTCTCCGGTCGCTCCGGTGATGGCAAGCTGGTTGAAGTGGTCGAGGCTCCGGATCATCCGTGGTTCGTGGCCTGCCAGTTCCACCCTGAGTTCACCTCGACCCCGCGCGACGGTCACCCATTGTTCAGCGGTTTCGTTAAAGCTGCACTGACGCAACATCAGAAGAAGGCGTAAACCTGATGGCCCAGAAGATCATTCGCGTAGGCGACATCGAGATTGCCAACGACAAGCCCATGGTGCTGTTCGGCGGCATGAACGTGCTGGAAAGCCGCGACATGGCGATGCAGGTCTGTGAAGAGTACGTAAAGGTGACCGAGAAACTCGGTATCCCTTACGTGTTCAAGGCCAGCTTTGACAAGGCCAACCGTTCGTCCGTGACCTCTTATCGCGGCCCGGGCCTTGAAGAAGGCATGCGGATCTTCCAGGACATCAAGCAAGCCTTCGGCGTGCCGATCATCACCGACGTCCACGAGCCTGAGCAGGCTGCCGTGGTCGCCGAGGTGTGCGACATCATCCAGCTGCCAGCCTTCCTGTCGCGCCAGACCGACCTCGTGGTCGCCATGGCCAAGACCGGCGCTGTGATCAATATCAAGAAAGCCCAGTTCCTCGCGCCCCAGGAAATGAAGCACATCCTGAGCAAATGCGTGGAAGCGGGTAACGACCAGTTGATCCTCTGCGAGCGTGGTTCGAGCTTCGGCTACAACAACCTCGTGGTGGACATGCTCGGTTTCGGCATCATGAAACAGTTCGAATATCCGGTTTTCTTCGACGTGACCCACGCGCTGCAAATGCCCGGTGGTCGCGCCGACTCCGCCGGCGGGCGGCGTGCCCAAGTGCTGGACCTGGCCAAGGCAGGCATCAGCCAGTCGCTGGCGGGCCTGTTCCTGGAAGCCCACCCGGACCCGGACAATGCCAAATGCGACGGCCCATGCGCTCTGCGCCTGGACAAGCTGGAGCCGTTTCTGGCCCAGCTCAAGCAGTTGGACGAACTGGTCAAGAGTTTTCCGACAGTAGAGACCGCGTAAGCGCCATTTCTCCGGTAGACTTTCCCTCGCTTTACGCTCAGGCCTGCGGGCCTGCGGGCCTGAGCCTTGTCGCCTGCAAGCCTGCCCGTTGTTCCACCCTTGCGGTCGGTCAAAAGATTTCCTTCAGCTGCGTCGTTTTCGTCAACTTTGGAGTGTTTACAACAATGGCAAAAATCGTCGACATCAAAGGTCGTGAAGTTCTCGACTCCCGTGGCAACCCCACCGTCGAAGCCGACGTGCTTCTCGATAACGGCATCATCGGCAGCGCGTGCGCGCCGTCCGGTGCTTCCACGGGTTCGCGCGAAGCGCTGGAACTGCGTGATGGCGACAAGAGCCGTTACCTGGGCAAAGGTGTACTCAAGGCTGTAGCCAACATTAACGGCCCGATCCGTGACCTGTTGCTGGGCAAGGACCCGCTGGACCAGAAAGCCCTGGACCACGCGATGATCAAGCTCGACAACACCGAAAACAAAGGCAGCTTGGGCGCCAACGCCATCCTCGCTGTGTCCCTGGCTGCTGCCAAGGCCGCTGCCCAGGACCAGGACCTGCCGTTGTACGCACACATCGCCAACCTGAACGGCACTCCGGGTGTTTACTCGATGCCGGTGCCGATGATGAACATCATCAACGGTGGCGAGCACGCCGATAACAACGTCGACATCCAGGAATTCATGGTGCAGCCGGTTGGCGCCAAGACCTTCTCCGAAGGCCTGCGCATGGGCACCGAGATTTTCCATCACCTCAAAGCTGTGCTGAAGGCTCGTGGCCTGAGCACCGCCGTGGGTGACGAAGGTGGTTTCGCACCGAACCTGGCGTCCAACGAAGATGCACTGAAAGTGATCTCCGAAGCTGTTGCCAATGCTGGCTACACGCTGGGTACCGACGTGACCCTGGCTCTGGACTGCGCTGCCAGCGAGTTCTACGAAGATGGCAAGTACAACCTGGCCGGCGAAGGCCACGTGTTCACCTCCGAAGGTTTTGCCGACTACCTCAAAGGCCTGACCGAGCGCTACCCGATCATCTCGATCGAAGATGGCCTGGACGAGTCCGACTGGGCGGGCTGGAAAGTTCTCACCGACAAGATCGGCGAGAAAATCCAACTGGTTGGCGACGACTTGTTCGTGACCAACACCAAGATCCTGAAAGAAGGCATCGACAAGAAGATCGCCAACTCGATCCTGATCAAGTTCAACCAGATCGGCACCCTGACCGAAACCCTGGAAGCCATCCAGATGGCCAAGGCTGCGGGCTACACCGCCGTGATCTCCCACCGCTCCGGCGAAACCGAAGATTCGACCATCGCCGACCTGGCCGTGGGCACTTCGGCTGGGCAGATCAAGACCGGTTCCCTGTGCCGTTCCGACCGCGTTTCCAAGTACAACCAATTGCTGCGTATCGAAGAGCAACTGGCAGGTAAAGCCAAGTACAACGGTCGCAGCGAGTTTCGCGGCTGATTGTTAAGTGGTAAAAAGTCGACAGGTCGCAGCCGAAAAATCTCGATAGAGTAGTTTTCGGCGCTAATCTCATGGCTACCAAGCACAAGCCTGGTTCTTCCAGGCTTCGTGCTATCAGTTGCTTAACAAGTTTTGCATGGCTGTCTTTTTTTACTGGATACCCGGATTTCGATGCGCAGTCCCAATTGGTTGTTCCTCGTCTTGCTCTTGTTGCTGGCTGGCTTGCAGTACCGCCTATGGGTGGGTAATGGCAGCTTTGCGCAGGTGGAAGAGTTGACCCAGCAAATTGCCGACCAGCACGCCGAAAACGAACGTCTGCTGGAGCGCAACCGCGTCCTCGATGCCGAAGTGCTTGAGCTGAAAAAAGGTACGGAGACCGTTGAAGAGCGGGCCCGTCATGAATTGGGCATGGTCAAGGAGGGCGAAACCCTCTACCAGTTGGCCCAATGAATCACCCTTTGCCGGCCTTCTGGGCCGTGATTCCTGCCGCGGGCGTCGGTGCCCGTATGGCCGCGGACCGTCCCAAGCAGTACCTGCAACTGGGCGGGCGCACTATTCTCGAACACAGCCTCGGCTGTTTCCTCGACCATCCAGCGCTTAAGGGTCTGGTGGTCAGTCTGGCGTCTGATGACCCTTATTGGCCCACGCTGGCGTGCGCCACCGACCCACGTATCCAACGTGCCGACGGTGGGTCAGAGCGCTCGGGTTCGGTACTCAATGCGCTGCTGCACCTGAATGCCCTGGGCGCCGATGACGACGACTGGGTGTTGGTGCACGATGCGGCGCGGCCGAACCTGGGCCGTGATGACTTGGACAAACTCCTGGCTGAACTGGCGCACGACCCAGTTGGCGGCTTGCTGGCCGTCCCCGCACGCGACACCCTCAAGCGCGCCGACAAGCACGGGCGCGTGGTCGAAACCGTGGACCGCAGCCTGATCTGGCAAGCCTATACACCGCAGATGTTCCGCCTGGGCGCCTTGCACCGGGCCTTGGCCGACAGCCTGGTGGCTGACGCCGTGATCACCGACGAAGCCTCGGCCATGGAATGGGCCGGCCAGGCGCCACGCCTGATCGAAGGGCGCGCGGACAATATCAAGGTCACCCGCCCCGAAGACCTCGAGTGGCTGCGCCAGCGCCGGGCTTATCAAGCGTCCTGACCTTCAAGCACTGACTTCCTCCAACCCGGGCTGGGTTTTCAGCGCTGGGTGCGGCTATTTACCGGCAACCAGGCCATGAACAAGTGGTAGCTGTTTATTGCCGATAGACCGGATGTTCACCCAAGCCCTGTTTGAGAAAATCCACCAGTTTCCTGACCTTGGGCGATAAATGCCGCTGCTGCGGATACAGCGCCCACACCGCCGTGTTCGGCGGCTGATGCGCTTCCAGCAGCGACACCAACGCGCCAGTGTGAAGGTGTTCCAGCACGTAATAGTCCGGCAACTGGCACAACCCAACCCCTTGCAACGCCGCATCCAATACCGCTTGCCCACTGTTGCAGCGCCAGTTTCCCTGCACCCGTTGAGAAAATTCGCGCCCGTCCTGGGCCAGTTGCCAAATATCCGAGCTGCCGATCAGGCAGTTATGCCGACTCAACTCCGACAAACTATGTGGTCGGCCATACCGTGCCAGGTAGGACGGCGACGCGCACAGGTACATGCGCCGAGGGGCCAAGCGGCTGGCGACCATGCGCGAATCCTGCAAACGGCCCAGGCGGATTGCCAGGTCGAGGCCTTCATGCACCAGGTCCAACTGGCGATTGCTCAACTCGATATCCACACGCAATTGCGGGTAGAGCCCCATAAACCGCGTGACCAGCGGCACGATAAAGCGCTCGCCGTACGCCACCGCGCAGGTCATGCGCAACATGCCCTTGGGTTCGCTGGTGAGGTCGCCGACGGCGCGCAGCGCTTCTTCGCGACCGTCCTGCAGACGCTGGCAGTGTTGCAGGAAGGTCTGGCCGGCTTCGGTCAGGGTCACCTTGCGCGTACTGCGGTACAGCAACCGCGTTTGCAGGCGCTCCTCCAGGCGTGCCACCTGCCGGCTGATATGTGACGACGACACCCCAAGCCGCTCGGCCGCTGCCGTGAATTGGCTGCATTCGGCCACCGCAACAAACTCATCGATGCCTTCCCAGCGGTTCTCCAGCATGTCGATTATCCCTGTACAGCAATAAAGTTTTGCTTTCGCCCTGATTATTAATCACTGGGCCATGTTTTACACTCACCGCCTCAGTTTTTAATTCCATGGAGAAACCCGGATGATCAAGTCCCGCGCCGCCGTAGCCTTCGAAGCGAAAAAGCCCCTTGAGATCGTTGAAGTGGATGTCGCCATGCCCAAGGCCGGCGAGGTGCTGTTGCGGGTGGTCGCATCCGGCGTGTGCCATACCGACGCCTACACCTTGTCGGGCGCCGACCCAGAAGGCATCTTCCCGTCGATCCTCGGCCATGAAGGCGGCGCGGTGGTTGAAGCGATCGGCGAGGGCGTGACCTCGGTGGCCGTTGGCGACCACGTGATCCCGCTGTACACCCCGGAATGCGGCAAGTGCAAATTCTGCCTGTCGGGCAAGACCAACCTGTGCCAGGCCATTCGCGCCACCCAGGGCAAAGGCCTGATGCCCGATGGCACCACGCGTTTCTCCTACAAAGGCCAGCCGATTTTCCACTACATGGGTACTTCGACGTTCTCCGAGTACACCGTGCTGCCGGAAATCTCCGTAGCCAAGATTCCTAAAGAAGCACCGCTGGAAAAAGTCTGCTTGCTGGGTTGTGGCGTTACCACCGGCATCGGTGCGGTGATCAACACGGCCAAGGTCAAACCGGGCGACACCGTGGCGATCTTCGGCCTCGGCGGTATTGGCCTGTCGGCCATCATCGGCGCGGTCAAGGCCAAGGCCGGTCGCATCATTGCCATCGACATTAACCCGGCCAAGTTCGAAATCGCCAAACAACTAGGTGCTACCGACTGCATCAACCCGAAAGACTACGACCGCCCAATCCAGGACGTGATCGTCGACCTGACCGACGGCGGCGTGGACTTTTCCTTCGAATGCATCGGCAATGTACAACTGATGCGCGCCGCCCTTGAGTGCTGCCATAAAGGCTGGGGCGAGTCGGTGATCATCGGCGTGGCCGGTGCCGGCCAGGAAATCGCCACCCGTCCGTTCCAACTGGTCACCGGTCGCGTCTGGCGCGGTTCGGCGTTCGGCGGCGTGCGTGGTCGTACCGAATTGCCAAGCTACGTGGAAATGGCCCAGACCGGCGAGATCCCGTTAGACACGTTTATCACCCATACCATGGGCCTGGAAGACATCAACAAAGCATTTGACCTGATGCATGAAGGCAAGAGCATTCGTACCGTCATCCACTTCTGAGGTCGGCCATGAGTCTGGAAAACCTGTCCTGCCAGAAGAGCTTCGGCGGGCAACATTCGTACCGTCATCCACTTCTGAGGTCGGCCATGAGTCTGGAAAACCTGTCCTGCCAGAAGAGCTTCGGCGGCTGGCATAAACGCTACAAGCATCATTCCGATGTGCTCGGTTGCGACATGACCTTTGCCGTGTACCTGCCGCCGCAAGCGGAGCAGGGTGGCAAGTTGCCGGTGTTGTACTGGCTGTCCGGCCTGACCTGCACCGACGAGAACTTCATGCAAAAAGCCGGCGCCCAGCGCATGGCCGCTGAGCTGGGGCTGATCATCGTCGCACCGGACACCAGCCCGCGTGGGCCGGGTGTGCCGGGCGACCCGGACAACGCCTGGGATTTCGGCCTCGGCGCGGGCTTTTATCTGAATGCCACCCAGGAACCTTGGGCCAAGCACTATCGGATGCATGACTACGTGGTGCAGGAATTGCCAGCGTTGGTTGAAGCGCACTTCCCGGCCTCGGATAAACGCGGCATCAGCGGCCACTCCATGGGCGGCCACGGTGCGTTGGTGTGTGCCTTGCGCAACCCGGGGCGTTACCAGTCAGTGTCGGCGTTTTCGCCGATCAACAACCCGATGGATTGCCCGTGGGGCCAGAAAGCCTTCTCCCGTTACTTGGGTGAAGAACGCTCGAAGTGGCGTGAATGGGATGCCTGCGTGCTGATCAGCGAAGCCTCGGAAAAACTGCCATTGCTGGTGGACCAAGGCGACCGCGACGATTTTCTCGCCGTGCAGCTCAAGCCAGAGGCGCTGCAGCAAGCAGCCAAGGCGGCCAACCATCCGCTCGAACTGCGCCTGCAACCTGGCTACGACCACAGCTACTTCTTTATCGCCAGCTTCATCGAAGATCATTTGCGACATCATGGTCGTGCTTTGCTCGGTTAATGTGAGGCAAAAGTAGGTAGAATCACGCCCTGAATTAAATCGGGGCGTTTTTTTATGCGTATTGGCCACGGCTATGATGTGCACCGTTTCGCTGAAGGCGATTTCATCACCTTGGGCGGCGTGCGCATTGCACACCACCATGGGTTGCTGGCTCATTCTGACGGCGACGTTGTGTTGCATGCCTTGAGCGATGCCTTGCTCGGCGCGGCGGCGTTGGGCGATATCGGCAAACACTTTCCGGACACCGACCCAACCTTCAAGGGCGCGGACAGCCGCGCGCTGTTGCGCCACGTGGTCGGCCTGATCCACGCCAAAGGCTGGAAGGTTGGCAACGTCGACAACACCATCGTCGCCCAGGCCCCGAAAATGGCCCCGCATATCGAATCGATGCGCGCATTGATTGCCGCGGACCTGCAAATTGAATTGGATCAAGTCAACGTGAAAGCCACCACCACCGAAAAGCTCGGGTTTACCGGCCGGGAAGAAGGCATCGCGGTGCACTCCGTTGCCTTGTTGCTGCGCGCATGAATGACTTGGAATTGCTGGGCCCGCGTGCCTATGGCGAGGCCTTGGGCAGCGCGGTCCTGAAGGCGACGGCTGAAGATTTTCAGGTCGACGAAGTCCTGGATATCCCGCTGACCGGCGACGGTGAGCACCTGTGGCTGTGGGTCGAAAAGCGTGGTCTGAATACTGAAGAGGCTGCGCGGCGTATCGCCAAGGCTGCCGGCGTGCCGTTGCGCACCGTCAGCTATGCCGGGCTCAAGGACCGCCAGGCGTTGACCCGCCAGTGGTTCAGCGTGCAACTGCCGGGCAAGGCCGACCCGGACATGAGCGGTGCGGAAAACGACACCCTCAAGATCCTTAAAATGACCCGCCACAAGCGCAAGCTGCAGCGCGGTGCGCATGCGGCCAACGGTTTTACCTTGCGCCTGACCCAGTTGGCCGGCGATACCGCCGCCATCGATGCGCGTCTGCAACTGATTGCCCAGCACGGCATCCCCAACTACTTCGGCGCCCAACGCTTTGGCCACAACGGCGGCAACGTAGTGGATGCGCGTGAATGGGCGGCGCGCAAGGCTTTGCCGGAGCAGCGCAATGTGCGTTCGCGGCTGTTGTCCACGGCGCGCAGTTTCCTGTTCAACAAAGTCTTGGCGGCACGTGTCGCAGACGGTTCCTGGCAGCGCGCCCAAGTCGGCGACCTGCTGGCCTTTACCGACAGCCGCAGTTTTTTCCCGGCCGGGGAAGCGGAATGCAGCGACCCGCGCCTGGCGATCCTGGACCTGCACCCGACCGGGCCGCAGTGGGGCGAGGGCGATTCGCCGGCCAGCGGCATCACCCATGAGCTTGAGCAAACGATTGCCGCCAGCGAAGCCGACCTGCGCGATTGGCTGGTGAATGCCGGCATGAGCCAGGAACGGCGCATTCTTCGACTGCCCATTGGCGGGTTGACGTGGCATTATCCCGGTCCTGACATTCTGCAATTGGAATTCGTCCTGCCGGCCGGATGCTTCGCCACTGTGTTGGTGCGCGAGCTTGTTGATCTGGTGCCGGTGGGGCAGACGGACAGCCCATGCGTATTCTGATATCAAACGATGACGGTGCCACCGCACCTGGCCTTGCCGCGCTTTATGCTGCGCTGCAAGATTATGCCGAGTGTGTGGTGGTTGCCCCGGACCAGGACAAGAGCGGCGCCAGCAGTTCGCTGACGCTCGACCGTCCGTTGCACCCGCAGGTTCTGGCCAATGGCTTTATCAGCGTAAACGGTACCCCCACCGACTGCGTGCACCTGGCGATCAACAGCTTGTTGGACCATGAGCCGGACCTGGTGGTGTCGGGCATCAACCTCGGCGCCAACCTGGGCGACGACGTGTTGTATTCCGGCACCGTGGCGGCGGCCCTTGAAGGGCGTTTCCTGGGGCGAACTTCGTTCGCTTTTTCGTTTGCCTCACGGCAACTGGATAACCTGGCGACGGCGGCGTATTTCGCGCGCAAGCTGGTGCAAGCCCACGGCTCCCTGGACTTGCCGCCGCGCACCGTGCTCAACGTCAATATCCCCAACTTGCCCCTCGACCATATTCGCGGCATCCAGCTGACGCGCCTGGGCCATCGCGCCCGCGCGGCGGCGCCATTGAAGGTGGTCGACCCGCGTGGCAAGGAAGGTTATTGGATCGCGGCAGCGGGCGACGCCGAGGACGGTGGCCCGGGCACGGACTTTCATGCGGTGATGCAAGGTTATGTTTCGATTACCCCGTTGCAGCTTGATCGCACCTTCAGTGATGCCTTCAGTAGTCTCGATGGCTGGCTCGAGGGGCTGCGTTGATGGCGCGTGAACAAGACGACCTGTTGCGCCGTGGCATCGGGATGACCTCCCAGCGTACTCGCGAGCGTTTGATCCAACGTCTGTACGAAGAGGGGCTGTCAAACGCTCAGGTGCTGGAAGTGATCCGGCGTACACCACGCCACCTGTTTGTCGATGAAGCGCTGGCGCACCGCGCCTATGAAGACACCGCATTGCCCATCGGCCACAACCAGACCATCTCGCAGCCTTATATGGTTGCGCGCATGAGTGAGCTGTTGCTGGCGGCGGGGCCGTTGGACAAGGTGCTGGAAATCGGCACCGGTTCGGGTTACCAGACCGCCGTGCTGTCACAACTGGTGGAGCGTGTGTTCTCGGTGGAGCGCATCAAGGTCCTGCAGGACCGTGCCAAGGAGCGCCTGGTGGAACTGAACCTGCGCAACGTGGTGTTCCGCTGGGGCGATGGTTGGGAAGGTTGGCCGGCGCTGGCGCCGTATAACGGCATCATTGTCACGGCTGTTGCCACCGATGTGCCGCAGGCGTTGCTCGATCAGTTGGCGCCTGGTGGCCGATTGGTGATCCCCGTGGGCTCCGGCGAAGTGCAACAATTGATGCTCATTATCCGCGAGGACGAAGGCTTTTCCCGGCACGTGCTGGGGGCTGTGCGCTTCGTGCCGTTGCTCAACGGCCCGCTGGCTTGATCATTTATTCGCTAGCAGTGAATTCTGTGAGTGGGGATGTGTCTTACGGCGGGGCTTGTAGAGTCAACATGATTGGAAGCCGGGTTTAAACATGATGAATTTTTCGTTTCAGTCGTGTGCCGGTAAAAATTCAATGCCCAGTTATACTTGCGTCATATTTCAAGCCTGATACAGGCGTTCATGTTCAGCCACCACAAAGGGAGCGGCGGGTGAGTCTCACAGGTCTTGCGCAGCGTATGAGTAAAACAAGCTTTCAGCGACTGGTGCTTGGCCTTGTCTTGAGTTCCTTATTGGCTGCTTGTTCGAGCACGCCTTCCGGGGGGGCGCGGGTAGTTGACCGTAATAATGCAGTGCCGCAAAAACCGACGGTCACCACCGGGCAGTATGTAGTGCGAAAGGGGGACACGATGTTCTCGATCGCCTTCCGTTACGGCTGGGATTACAAGGCACTCGCAGCGCGTAACAACATTCCTGTGCCCTATACGATACATCCGGGGCAGACCATTCGTTTCGATGGGCGCAGCGGTTCGGCGCCTACGGCAGTTGTGACAAAGTCCGGATCTTCGCCCTCGTCTTCGAGCAGAACCACCATCATCACCCGGCCTGCAGGCACCGCCGCGTCTACGGCTGCGAGCAAGCCGGCAGCCGCGCCGTTGCCGCCTGCAGGGCCTGCACCGACCGGTTGGGGATGGCCTTCCAACGGGGTATTAATTGGAAAATTCTCTTCAAACGGTAGTTTGAATAAAGGCATTGATATCGCCGGGGATTTGGGACGGCCTGTTTTAGCTGCGTCTGATGGGACAGTGGTGTACGCCGGGAGTGGTTTGCGGGGCTACGGCGAACTGGTCATCATCAAACACAGCGATACCTACGTCAGTGCTTACGGCCACAACCGTAGGCTGTTGGTTCGGGAGGGGCAGCAGGTCAAAGTCGGACAGACAATTGCCGAAATGGGATCAACTGGCACAGACCGGGTGAAACTGCACTTTGAGATTCGCCGTCAAGGGAAGCCTGTAGATCCGCTGCAATTCCTACCCCGTCGTTGATAGGTTGCACAGCCTGTTCCCTCACGTAGAAGGAACAGGCTCCAGCGTTGCCAAGGATAAAGGCGTCGCTTGAGCTTGAGGTCGAACTCACCAAAGGACTATAACAATGGCTCTCAGTAAAGAAGCGCCGGAGTTTGACATCGACGATGAGGTTCTCCTTATGGAGACCGGCATCGCTACGGATTCGATGTCAAATGATGAAGGGCCTGCAACGCCTTCAGTTCGCACCAAATCCAAGAACTCCACTGCGTTAAAGCAGCACAAGTACATTGACTACACGCGGGCGCTCGACGCAACGCAGCTGTATCTCAATGAAATCGGCTTTTCCCCTCTGCTCACTCCCGAAGAAGAAGTCCATTTTGCGCGCTTGTCGCAAAAAGGCGATCCGGCTGGGCGCAAGCGCATGATTGAAAGCAACCTGCGGCTGGTGGTGAAAATCGCCCGACGCTACGTCAATCGTGGGCTGTCCCTGTTGGACCTGATCGAGGAAGGTAACCTGGGCTTGATCCGGGCGGTGGAGAAGTTCGACCCTGAGCGAGGCTTCCGCTTTTCAACCTATGCCACCTGGTGGATCCGCCAGACCATCGAACGGGCGATCATGAATCAAACCCGCACGATCCGGTTGCCGATCCACGTGGTCAAGGAGCTTAACGTCTACCTGCGGGCGGCGCGTGAGCTGACACAAAAACTCGATCATGAACCCTCGCCTGAAGAAATCGCCAACCTGTTGGAGAAACCGGTAGGCGAGGTTAAACGCATGCTCGGCCTGAACGAGCGCGTGTCTTCAGTCGATGTCTCGCTGGGTCCGGATTCGGATAAAACCCTGCTGGACACCCTGACGGATGATCGTCCGACGGATCCTTGCGAGCTGTTGCAGGACGATGATCTTTCCCAAAGCATTGACCAGTGGCTGTCAGAGCTTACGGACAAGCAGCGTGAAGTGGTGATTCGCCGCTTCGGTCTGCGTGGCCATGAGAGCAGCACCTTGGAGGACGTAGGCCTGGAGATCGGCCTGACCCGTGAGCGTGTGCGGCAGATCCAGGTAGAGGGCCTCAAGCGCTTGCGTGAGATCCTCGAGAAGAACGGCTTGTCGAGTGAGTCGTTGTTCCAGTAACGATTAATAAGGCCGTTACGACAAAACGCCCGGTGCATGGGAATGCACCGGGCGTTGCGTGGCTGTGACGCTCTGCGTCACGCTTTGGGGCGTAGAGCGTCCTTGGCTGAGTTCCCACGCAGAGCGTAGGAGCGATCGCCTATTCCCTTGGCGTAGCGCTAAATCCCAGGCATAAAAAAACCCCGCTTTTAAGGGCGGGGTTTTTTCGACTAAGTCAGTACAAGTTAGATAACTTGAACTTCTTCAGCTTGCATGCCTTTCTGACCGCGGGTAGCGATGAAAGAAACCTGTTGGCCTTCTTTCAGGCTTTTGAAGCCGTCGGATTGGATAGCTTTGAAGTGAACGAACAGGTCGTCACCGGATTGTGGAGTGATGAAGCCGAAGCCTTTTTCATCGTTGAACCACTTAACGGTACCAGTTTGGCGATTAGACATGGTGTATCTCCTTGGACAAAGTTAACTGCGACTCAGGAAAAGCCCTGGCCGAGACTGAGTGCAAAGAGCAGGAAAAATTCTTGGAGATGGTTGGATCGAAATTCAACATATCGTGTAGAGATTCTCAGTGACACAAGCAGCACAGTGGCGCCACCTTAACCCTTTTTCCGGAACGTGCCAATGGTATTTCCCAAGGTTTCTCTAAATTCGTGACTGGCGGTGGTATTTACAGTCCCTGATGGCTGCTATGTGAGCCCCGGCCCCACTGGCTACGGCCTATAGCAGGCAGTGCATTCGTCAAGAAAACCCCGGCGCCCTTTGAACCCCAACGCCGGCCCCGGTAAGATGCCCAACAGAATTTTTCCACCTCGCTATTCAGGACACCCGCCATGAGCATCAAATCGGACAAGTGGATTCGCCGCATGGCGCAAGAGCACGGCATGATCGAACCGTTCGTTGAACGCCAGATTCGTGGCGAAGGCGATGAGCGCGTGATTTCCTACGGCGTTTCCAGCTACGGCTACGACGTGCGTTGCGCCGATGAATTCAAGGTGTTCACCAACATAAATTCGGCGATCGTCGATCCTAAAAACTTTGACGAAAAGAGCTTCGTCGACGTTAAGAGCGACGTGTGCATTATTCCGCCAAACTCCTTCGCCCTGGCGCGCACCGTGGAGTTCTTCCGCATTCCCCGCGATGTGCTGACCATCTGCCTGGGTAAAAGCACCTACGCGCGCTGCGGCATCATCGTCAACGTGACGCCGCTTGAGCCGGAGTGGGAAGGCCACGTGACCCTGGAGTTCTCCAACACCACCACGTTGCCGGCGAAGATCTACGCCAACGAAGGCGTGGCACAGATGCTGTTCCTGCAGTCCGACGAGGCCTGTGAAGTGTCCTATAAAGACCGCGCCGGCAAGTACCAGGGCCAGCGCGGCGTCACACTCCCACGCGCTTGATCGAAAGGTCTTACACGTAAAGGGAATTAGTCTGCGGGAAGTGACTCTATTGGGTGTACTGCCTCGGTGCGTGCAAAACGCACCGAGCCACGCTTGAGGAGTACTTTATGAAGATCGACCCGCGAATCAGCGCCGAACTCGCCCGGCTTGAACCCAACCAGATTGGTGTTCTGGCCTGGTCCCTGATGGCTGATCCGGCCTTTGCAGGTGGCATTCCCGGCCAGCCTGACGAAGATTGGCCCCAACAGCCCACCGAGCCCGGTGAGCCAACCCTTCCGGATGAGCCGCCACCCGCGCCTGTCGCCTGATCAGTCAGGGCAAGAGACATGGCCGGCTTTTCAGCGCACCGGCCATACTTGCTCGTCGCCGATCACAAAGATCCGCCGATCGTCGCTCTGCTCCACTGAATACCCCCCGGTAAACGCGCCAAATGCCGGCAACAGGCTGATCCGCGACCCAGCTGAAAGCACGGCAGGCGCAAACTCTGGCGGCCCTTGCCGCGCAAGCGAAACACCGGGTGCACATGCCCCGCCAGCACGTGGTGGCTGGCATGGGCATCCGGTTCGTGCTGCAGGGCAAACGGCCCCATCAGCAGCGGCTCGGGGAGCACCTCAATCCTCAAGTCGGCAGGCGGGTCGCCTGCGCGTTTATCGTGATTGCCGCGAATCAACGTCATGGCTACCTTGGGATTGCGCTCACGCCAGCCCCTCAAGGCGCTCAGGGTGCCGCTGGCGTGCGATCCCGGGCCATGCAGGAAGTCGCCGAGAAAAATCACCTGCGCGCACGGTAAGGCCGATAACAGCCGGTCCAGGCGCAGCAGGTTTTCAGTGGTGGTGCCTTGTGGCACCGGTTGCCCCAGGCTGCGATAGGCAGACGCTTTGCCAAAGTGCGCGTCGGCAATCAGCAGGCACTGGCGAGCGGGCCAGAACATAGCCTTATCCGCCAGCAGCCAAAGCTCTTCTCCCTCAAGCGTCACTGAACAATGCATCAGCGTTTCCCGTTATCCGCGACTTTTTCCAGGTCCTTGACCATCCGCGCAATGCGCTCCGAGAGTTTTTCCGAACTCATGCTCTCGCGCATCCGCTCGACCAGCAGCGGGAAGGCCAGCGGTGTAGGCCGTTCGATCACATGCAGGTCCAATTGCAGCACCGCCAGATGGTGCAATGTCTGTTCCAGCCGACGAATGTCCAACTCATCACGCAGGACTTCTTCCCCGGCTTGGGTCAGCAACAGGTTCTGCGGGTCATATTGTTTGAACACTTCGAAGAACAAACCGCTGGAAGCCTGCACCTGCCGCGTGCTTTTCGGCGCGCCGGGGTAGCCGGCGAACACCAACCCGGCGATGCGGGCGATTTCGCGAAAGCGGCGCAGGGCCAGTTCTCCGGCGTTCAGGCTGGCCGCGACGTCGGTCAGCAAATTTTGCGGGCTCAGCAACGCCGCGTTCAGCAACAGTGGCCAATCCACCGGCGTGGCGCTCAACAGTTCCAGCCCGTAATCATTCACGGCAATTGAAAAGGTCACCGGCTGCTGTTGGCTGACCCGCCACGCCAGCAGGCTCGCCAACCCCAGATGCACCTGGCGCCCGGCGAACGGGTAAAGAAACAGGTGCCAGCCCTCCCGCGACTTGAGGGCTTCGGCCAGCAGATGCGCACGCGTCGGCAAGCCGGACCAGCGCAGCTGGGTTTGCAGCAAGGGTTGCACCGCCCGCATCTCCGGGCCATCGAAGTGCCCGTGTGCCGCCGCGTCAAAGCGCTCGACTACGGCCTGGGCCAGCTCGTTGGAAAGCGGCATGCGCCCGCCATTCCAGCGCGGCACAGCGGCTTTCTTCGCGGTGCTGCGGCGCACATAAGCGGTCATGTTTTCCACGCGCACCAGCTCCAGCAAACGCCCGGCAAACAGGAAGCCATCGCCGGGTTTGAGCCGTGCGATAAAGCCTTCCTCGACGCTGCCCAAGTTCTTGCCGCCGCCGCCCTTGCTCCAGAATTTCAGCGCAATACTCGCATCACTGACGATAGTGCCCACGCTCATGCGATGGCGGCGGGCCAACCGCGCATCCGGCACGCGCCAGATGCCCTGCTCATCGGGCTCTACCCGGCGATAATCCGGGTAAGCCGTCAGCGACAGCCCGCCATGGCGCACAAACCCTAGCGCCCAGGCCCAATCCGCCTGTGTGAGGTCGCGATACGCCCAGGCGCCGCGCACTTCCGCCAGCAGCGCATCCGGCGTGAAACCGCCGCCCAGCGCCATGCTCACCAAGTGCTGTACGAGCACATCCAGCGGTTTGTAAGGCGATTCACGGGTTTCGATGCGTCGCTGCGCAATCGCATCCTGGGCGGCGGCGGCCTCCACCAACTCCAGACTGTGGGTGGGCACCAGCGTCACCCGCGACGGCCGCCCCGGCGCATGGCCGGAGCGCCCGGCGCGCTGCATCAGGCGCGCCACACCTTTCGCCGAGCCAATCTGCAAGACGCGCTCCACCGGCAGGAAGTCCACACCCAGATCCAGGCTGGAGGTGCACACCACGGCTTTTAGCTGACCGTCTTTCAGGGCCCGCTCCACCCAGTCGCGCGTCTCCCGCGAGAGTGAGCCATGATGCAAAGCAATCAACCCCGCCCAGTCCGGACGGGCTTCGAGCAACGCCTGATACCAAATCTCCGACTGCGCCCGCGTATTGGTAAACACCAGGCAACTGCTGCTGGCATCCACTTCGGCCACCACCTGCGGCAACATTTTTAAACCGATGTGCCCGGCCCAAGGAAAGCGCTCGGTGGCGGGCGGCAACAACGTATCTACTTGCAACTTTTTGGCTGTTTGCCCCTGCACATTGATCCCGCCGCCTTGTGGGACCAAAACCTCCAAGGCGTGGGATTGATTGCCCAGCGTCGCGGAAATCCCCCACACCATCAGCTCCGGATGCCAACGCCGCAGTCGCGCCAGCGCCAGCTGCAGTTGGACGCCACGTTTATTGCCGATCAGTTCATGCCATTCATCCACGATCACCATGCGCAGGTGCGCCAGGCTCGTCTCGCTGTCGGCCCGCGCCAGCATCAACGTAAGACTTTCCGGCGTGGTGACCAGCGCAGTGGGCTGGCGGCGGGTTTGGCGTGCGCGTTCGCTGCTGCTGGTGTCGCCGGTGCGCAGGCCGACGCTCCAGGGAATCTGCAAGGCCGCCAGCGGCGCTTCAAGGGCGCGTGCGGTGTCGGCGGCCAGCGCACGCATCGGCGTGATCCACAACACCGTCAGCGGCGCAGCCGGCGCTTTACGTTTACCGGTGGTGGGTGGGCGGGTGATGGCGAAGCGATTGAGGGCAGCAAACCACAGTGCATAGGTTTTACCCGCGCCAGTGCTGGCATGCAGCAAGCCTGACTGGCCCTGCTTGACCGCCGCCCACACGTCTTTCTGAAAGGCGAACGGTTTCCAGCCTTTGGCGGCAAACCAGTGTTTGGCGAAGTCGAAGGGTTTTGCCATGCGGAGTCTGACGCTCTGGAGGCTCTCTTCCAGAGACCCTCCAGGCGCCGCAAAGGTTTACTTCAAATTGCCGCTCAAGAACTGCTGCAGGCGCTCGCTCTTTGGATTGCCCAGCACATCGGCAGGCGCACCTTGCTCTTCCACCAGGCCTTTGTGCAGGAACAGCACCTGGCTCGACACCTTGCGCGCAAAGCTCATTTCGTGGGTGACCATGATCATGGTGCGGCCTTCCTCGGCCAGCCCCTGGATCACCTTCAACACCTCACCGACCAGCTCCGGGTCGAGGGCCGAGGTCGGTTCGTCGAACAGCATCACCTCCGGTTCCATGGCCAGGGCGCGGGCGATAGCCACCCGTTGCTGCTGGCCACCGGAGAGGAATGCCGGGTACTGATCGGCCACGCGTGCCGGCAAACCTACCTTGTCCAGGTAGCGACGGGCGCGGTCTTCGGCGTCTTTCTTGCTGCAACCCAGCACCCGGCGCGGGGCCATGGTGATGTTTTCCAGCACGTTCATGTGGCTCCACAGGTTGAAATGCTGGAACACCATCGCCAACCGTGTGCGCAGGCGTTGCAACTCGGCGTCGTCGGCCACGCGCATGCCGTGGCGGTCGCTGACCATACGGATCTGCTGGCCGTCGAGGGTCATTGCGCCGTCGTTGGGGGTTTCCAGGAAGTTGATGCAGCGCAAAAAGGTGCTTTTGCCCGAGCCGCTGGCGCCGATCAGGCTGATCACGTCGCCGGTCTTGGCCTTGAGCGAGACACCTTTGAGCACTTCATTGTCGCCATAGCTTTTATGCAGGCCTTCAACGGTCAATTTGTACATGGGGCGTGCATCCTCAAGGCGAAAGTAGGTAGCCGCTGCGGTAGGCTTCAGTACCGGCGACATGGCTGATGACCATCCCGGCAGTGGCCATGCGGCGCAGCGAACGGGCGTAAAGTAGGCCGGCGTTTTTACAGTGCACGGGCGTTACGCGGTCGGTAATGGGGTCGATGATTTCGGCGATCAATTGCCCGGCTTCCAAGTATTCCCCCGGCAGGGCGCTGAACACCAGCAAACCGCCGACTGGCGTGGTCACAGGTTCCACGCCTGCCAACGGGGTGGCCGGGTAGGGCAGCTCGGGCAGTGGCGCGACGTCGCCGGCAATCGCGCCGAAGTGGATCAGGTAGTCGATGATCGCCTGGCAGTCGAGGCTGGCGAGGCCGTGATTGACGTCGCCCTGGCCACGCAGTTCGACGGTCACCGAAAAGCTGCCCAGGGGAATCGGGAAGCGCTCGCCGAAGCGTTGCTGCAACTGCCACCACACCAGGGTGAAACACTCATCGAAGGACTGCCCGCCGGAATCGGTGGCGAGCAAGTTGGCTTCCGAGCCGATATAGCGCGCCAGCGGCTCCACCTGTGGCCACGCCTGGGGCGTGGTGTACAGGTGCGCCACGGCTTCGAAGTCGCAATGCAGGTCCAGCACCATGTCGGCGTCGCAGGCCAGGCGTTGCAGTACCAGGCGCTGGGATTGCAGCTGGGTGTCGGCGGTTTGCGCGGCCAAGGCCGTGGCCAAGGCGGCGCGAATCAGACGCGCGTTGTGCTGGGGATCATTGCCCAGCAAATATTCGACTTGGTCACCGACTTGCTCACTGAGGTCGACAAACAGGCGATTGAAGTTCTGCCCGCTTTCCAGCTCGTAGCGGCCCAGCGCAATGTCCATCAACACCTGTTCCAAGCCCACCGGGTTGGCAATGGGCACCAACACGATTTCGCTCAGCAGCCTTCCGGCCGCCGCCAACTCAGCCAGGCGCACCTTGAGGTGCCAGGCCACCAGCATGCCCGGCAGTTCGTCGGCATGCAGCGATGACTGGATGTAGATCTTGCCTTCAGCCTGTTCCGGGCCGAAGTGGAAACTGTGAATCTGCCGCGCCGTGCCGGGCACCGGCGCGATCAGCTCATGTACCTGATGACGCATAACGACTCCTTAGTGGCTCGGCCCGAGAAAGGCCAGCCAACGGCGCTCCGCCAGACGAAACAGCCCCACCAGGGCAAAGGTCACAGTCAGGTAGATCAGCGCAGCGATGCCGAATGATTGAAAGGTCATGTAGGTAGCCGAGTTAGCATCCCGCGCTACCTTGAGAATGTCCGGCACCGTCGCGGTAAACGCCACGGTGGTCGAGTGCAGCATCAGGATCACTTCATTGCTGTAGTACGGCAACGAGCGGCGCAGGGCCGACGGCATGATCACATAGGCGTACAGCTTCCAGCCGCTTAAGCCGTAGGCCTTGGCCGCTTCGACTTCACCGTGGGCCATGCTGCGGATCGAGCCGGCAAAAATCTCGGTGGTGTAGGCGCAGGTGTTCAGGGCGAAGGCGAGGATGGTGCAGTTCATCGCATCACGAAAGAACGTATCCAGCACCGGTTGCGCACGCACGGCCGCAATGCTGTAGATCCCGGTGTAGCAGATCAGCAGTTGGATATACAGCGGCGTACCCCGAAACAGGTAGGTGTAAAACTGCACCGGCCAGCGTATGTAGCGCTTGCGCGAAACGCGGGCGATGGACAGCGGGATCGACACCAGAAAACCAATCACCAGCGAGGCGCTGAGCAGCCACAGGGTCATCGCCAGCCCGGTGATGTTTTGGCCGTCGCTATAAAGGAAGGGGCGCCAGTATTGCTGCACAAGTACGATCATCGCACGGCCTCCCGGGACCCAGCGGAGTAGCGACGTTCAAGCCGACGCAGGACGAAGTTGGAGGCGCTGGTGATCAGCAGGTAGATAAACGCTGCGATGACCAGGAAATAGAACAGTTGATAGGTGCTCTTGCCGGCATCCTGAGCCGCCTTGACCAGGTCCGCGAGACCGATGATCGACACCAGCGCCGTGGCCTTGAGCATCACCATCCAGTTATTGCCGATGCCCGGCAGGGCAAAGCGCATCATCTGCGGGAAGGTCACGTAGCGAAACCGTTGCCCGCGCTTGAGCCCGTAGGCGGTCGCCGCTTCCAACTGGCCACGCGGCACCGCGAGGATCGCGCCGCGAAAGGTCTCGGTGAAGTAGGCACCGTAAATGAAGCCCAGGGTGATGACCCCGGCGCTGAATGGGTCGATCTCGATGTAGTCCCATTCCATAAAGTCGGTAAAACCGGTCAACCAGATTTGCAGGCTGTAGAAAATCAGCAACATCAGCACCAGGTCGGGCACGCCGCGAATCAAGGTGGTGTAGAGCTGGGCGGGGATGCGGATCAGGCTGACGCTGGACAGTTTCGCGCTGGCGCCGATCAGGCCCAGCAGGACGCTGACGGCCAGGGAGGCGACCGACAGTTTCACGGTCATCCACGTACCTTGCAGCAACAGCGGGCCGAACCCCTTCAAACTGAAGGCACTCAGCCCCAGGGTTTGCAAAAGATCTTCAAACATGAATTCAGGACCTATGGCGATAAAAAAGCGCCCACCTGAAACAGGTGGGCGCCAGGGTGTTATTTACCGCTGTACAGGTTCAGATCGCCGAAGTGTTTCTTCTGGATAGTGGCGTAGGTGCCATCATCGTGTAACGCTTTGATACCTTTATCGAGTAAGGCCTTGAGGTCTTTGTTACCTTGTTTGATACCGACCGCCGTTTTGGACGGCAGCAATGGGTCGTCGATGGCCTTGCTGACTTCGTAGTCAGCGCCTGCCGGCGACTTCAAAAAGCCCAGTTCGGCTTGCAGCATGTCCTGCACCGAAGCGTCGAGACGGCCGGACGTCAGATCGGCATACACCTGATCCTGGTTGGCGTAGGCCTTGGTGGTCACACCGGCCTTGTCCAGTACCGCCTTGGCGTAGGCTTCCTGAATAGTGCCTTGCTCGTAGCCTACCGATTTGCCCTTGAGGGACTCAGGCGTGGAGTAGTTCGCGCCTTTTTTGAACACCAGGGAAGTTGGGCCGGAGAACAGCTCGCTGGAGAAGTCGATCGCCTTTTCACGGGCTTCGGTCACTGTCATCGAGGAAATCACGCCGTCGAACTTGTTGGCGTTGAGGCCTGGAATCATGCCGTCGAAGTCACTTTCAACCCACTTGCACTTAACCTTCAGCTCGGCGCAGATCGCATTGCCCAGGTCGATATCGAAGCCCACCAGGCTGCCATCGGCGGCCTTGGATTCGAACGGCGCGTAGGAAGGATCGACACCAAAACGCAACTCCTTGTATTCCTTGGCTGTCGCAACACCAGCAGCCATGCACAGAGCCAGTGCAGAAAGGGTCAGCAATGCTTTTTTCATTATGTAATCCCTGGAAACCAAGATAAGCGCTTGTGGCGCGTTTAGGACTGTTACTGAACGGTGTCAGACGGATCACAAGTAGCAATTTCTGCACCATAGTTCCGAATTTAGTTCCGAATGAGCTTTTTAAAAGGTGGGATAAGGGAGATCTGAGTGTAGGAGATGCCCGAAAATGGGCGTTGATTTTTCAGTGCACCATTTTGGATCTGACGCAGCTCAAAATGTGGGAGCTGGCTTGCCTGCGATGGTGGTGGGTCAGGCCCAATCTATTTACCTGACCCACCGCCATCGCGGGCAAGCCCGGCTCCCACATGGTTTTGCATGGTTTGTAAGTGACCAGTCAGGCCAATAGATCTTGCAAAGTTCCTAGGTTGTCAGCGTCATCCACCGCCTTATCCTGCCGCCACCGCAACATCCTGGGAAACCGCACCGCAATTCCGCTCTTATGCCGCTTGGACAGGGCAATCCCTTCAAACCCCAGTTCAAACACCATGCTCGGCGTCACGCTGCTGACCGGGCCGAATTTCTCTACCGTGGTTTTGCGCACGATAGCGTCAACCTTGCGCATTTCCTCGTCGGTCAGCCCTGAATAGGCCTTGGCGAATGGCACTAACGTGCGCTCCGTGCCTGGCGGGCCGTCCCACACCGCAAAGGTGTAGTCGCTATATAAGCTGGCGCGGCGACCATGGCCGCGCTGGGCGTAGATCAACACCGCATCGACGCTGAACGGCTCGACTTTCCATTTCCACCACACGCCCATGTCCTTGGTGCGGCCCACGCCGTACAGGCCATCCTTGGCCTTGAGCATCATGCCTTCCACGCCGAGGCGGCGAGAGTCTTCACGTTGCTGGGCCAGGTCGGCCCAACTCGTGCCCGTCAGCAACGGTGATGGCAGCAGCACCGGCTGCTTGCACTGAGCAATCACCTGCTCAAGCTGGGCGCGGCGCTCGGCCTGGGTGCGGTTGCGCCAGTCGGCGCCCTGATGTTCCAACAGGTCGTAGGCCAGGACGGCGACGGGCGCGTCCTCGAGGATTTTTTTGCTCAGGGTCTTACGGCCAATCCGCTGCTGTAGCAGGGCGAAGGGTTGCACCGACGCCTTCCACACCACGATTTCGCCGTCGATGACTGTGCCGTCCGGCAAGCCGCTGACCAGGCTGTGCAGTTCCGGGAAACGTTCAGTAACCAGCTCTTCACCCCGGGACCAAACCCACAGCCGGCCCTCACGCTTGACCAGTTGCGCGCGAATGCCATCCCACTTCCATTCCACCTGCCAGTCGGCGGGCGAACCGAGCAGGGCGTCGAATTGCTCCACCGGTTGCGACAGGCCATGGGCGAGAAAAAACGGATAAGGCTGCCCGCCGCGTTGCGCATGCTCGTCGGACGATTCGGCGGCGATCAGCTTGAGGTAGCCCTCTGCCGTAGGACGATTGGACAAGTCGGTGTAGCCCACCAGCCGCTGGGCAACGCGTTTACTGTCCAGGTCAGCCATGGCCGCGAGGGCGCGGGTCACCAGCAGTTTGGACACGCCCACGCGAAAGCTGCCGGTGATCAACTTGATGCACACCATCAGGCTCGGCTGATCCAATTGTGCCCATAACGCGGGTAGGCGCTCGGCCAATTCCAGCGGCGGCAAACCACGCAGGGGCAGGAGTTTTTCTTCCAGCCACACCGCCAGGCCGTCCTGCGAGGTGTAAGTGGATTCCGGCAGCAGCAAGGAAATGGTTTCGGCCAGGTCACCCACCGACTGGTAGCTCTCTTCGAACAACCACGGTTCGATGCCCGATGCTTCGGTGGCCATGTCCCGAAGCAGGCGCGTGGGCACCAGTTGCCGAGGCCGCCCGCCGGACAGAAAGTACACCGCCCATGCGGCATCCTCAGGCGGGGCTTGGCGAAAGTAGGCTTGCAGCGCCGCGAGCTTGGCATTGCTGGACGTGGTGGCGTCGAGGTTGGCATACAACTCGGCGAAGGCTTTCATGCCGTGGCCTCTTCTTCGTCATCGCCGTATTCGGTGCTGAAGCCCTGGGCATCCAGGCCTTTTTCCCGCAGGTGGCGCACCAATACGCCGACAGACCCGTGGGTGACCATCACCCGTTCGGCGCCGGTGTGTTCGATGGCCCACAGTAGCCCCGGCCAGTCGGCGTGGTCCGATAGCACAAAGCCGCGGTCCACACCGCGCCGCCGCCGTGTGCCGCGCAGGCGCATCCAGCCACTGGCGAAGGCGTCGCTGTAGTCGCCGAAGCGCTTGATCCAACTGCTTCCGCCCGCGGACGGCGGGGCGATGATCAGCGCTTGGCGCAGTAACGGGTCGGTCTTTTTGAAGTCGCCGGCGTAGAGAGTTTCGGGGATATACACCCCGGCCTCGCGGTACACACGGTTCAAGGGTTCGACCGCGCCATGGCTGAGGATCGGGCCGATGCTGGCGTCGATACCATGCAGGATGCGCTGGGCTTTGCCGAACGAATAACAGAACAACACGCTGGCCTTGCCGGCGGCACTATTGGCCTGCCACCAGTCATTGATCCCGGCGAAGATCTGCGCTTGGGGCTGCCAGCGGTAGATCGGCAGGCCAAAGGTGGATTCGGTGATAAAGGTGTGGCAACGCACGGGTTCGAACGGCGCGCAGGTGCCGTCGGGTTCGACCTTGTAGTCGCCGGACGCGACCCAGACTTCGCCCTGATATTCCAGGC
Source organism: Pseudomonas sp. IB20 (assembly GCF_009707325.1). Classification (NCBI taxonomy): domain Bacteria; kingdom Pseudomonadati; phylum Pseudomonadota; class Gammaproteobacteria; order Pseudomonadales; family Pseudomonadaceae; genus Pseudomonas; species Pseudomonas gelidaquae. The sequence goes on from NZ_CP046103.1 coordinate 1,357,147, forward strand.
GCACCTGGGCTGAGCCCAGTACATGCCCGGCAGGGTGAAAACTCAGGGTCACGCCGTGGTGCACGAGTTTTTCGCCATAGGCCAGGGTTTGCAGGTTGATGTCCTGGCCCAGGCGCGAGCGCAGGATGCCTTCGCCGGGCGCGGCGGCCAGGTAATGCTGGTTGCCGGTGCGGGCGTGGTCGCCGTGGGCGTGGGTAATGACTGAGCGTTCCACCGGGCGCCAGGGGTCGATGTAAAAATCTCCCGCGGGGCAGTAGAGGCCTTCGGGCCGGGCAATGACAAGGTCCATGGGCGTGCCGGGGCAATGGGCTTATCAAATAGGAGGAGAGGCGCAGCGCAGAAGTTCTATCGGAATGCATGCAGTGGGATCGTTCCCACGCAGAGCGTGGGAATGCAGCCCTGGACGCTCTGCGTCCGCTTTTTTATGGCGTGACGCGGAGCGTCACAGGAGGCATTGCCACGCAGAGCGTGGGAACGATCATTACTTGCCGGGAGTGAGGGTCAACCGAGTCTTCCCATACACCTTCTCAAAGTTCTGCGGCTGCATCGGGAAGCTCAGGTATTGCGCCTTGAGCGACGCATCGATGCCGTTCGCATAGTTCGGGCTGGCCGGGTTGCCGGATTGGCCGATGCCGCCCTGGCCTATCATCGGTTCCACCTGGCCGAAGTCGACAATCATGCGCAGCGCCGGCACCTGGGTGGTGTTGAAGTCCTGGCCCCAACTGTACGGCGCCGGGTTCAAGGTGTTGTGGTCGCCGCCACTGGCCAGCGGGCCGCGAATCACCTGGCCGTTGGTGTTTTTCCAGGTGGTGCTGTGCAGTTTGCCCCACTGCCAGGCCTTGTGGTCGCCACCTAACTGACTGCCGCCAGCTGTGATTGCGGCAGCCAGGCTGCGGGCCAGGATCGCCGGTTTGTCTTCTTTCTGCGCGGTGCGCGCGTCGTCCCAGAACGGGCTGTCTTCGCGGCCCAGCAGGTGGTCGGCGTTGGCGGAGTAGGACAGGTTGGCGTTGCTGATAAAGGCTTTCCAGCTGGCGCTGTTTTCCGGGCCGAGTTCGTCGAGGAAGATCTGCTTCGTGCTTTCCTGTAGGAACAGCTCGTAGATCGCCGCGTCGGCGGAAGTCGGCGCCAGGCGCCCATCAAACGCCATCAGGCGGTTCAGCGCCTCGCGGGCCTTGGTCGCGTCGGCCGCCGGCAGTGCATCAATCGCCTGTTTCAACGGCTGAGCCATACCCGGCGCCTGGAACATAGTCTTGAGCTTGGCGGCGAACGTGGTGGTCTGGTCGTATTGCATGGCGATCATGCTGCGGCTGTCATGCTTGCCGGCATTGGCCAGTTGCGCCAGGCGCTCGCTGCGCTCCGGCGCATCCCAGGAGTTGGACAACTGCATGCCATAGCCGCGCGGCGCGGTGCGCTGGTTGGCGGTGCCGATCCAGCCTTGGGCCGGGTCCTGATCATACGGGTGCAGCATCGCGTCGGCGTAACCGTCCCAGTCAAAGCGTGTGTCCCAGCCCGGCGAGGGCAGCAGGCCTTCGCCTTCGCGGCGGTTGGGGAAGCGGCCGGTGACTTGCCAGCCGATGTTGCTGGCGTCGGCGAAGATCATGTTCAGGGCAATCGCGCGGATTTCCCGGGTTGCGTCCGAGGCCTTGCCGGCGTTTTGCGCACGGGACAGGTCGAAGAACGCATCCAGGCTCTTGTCGTCTTTGAAATCGGCGGTTTGCAGGGCCAGGCCGAAACCGGTGTTCAGGGCCTGGCTGCTGTTGAGCAGGGCGCCGTGGCGGGTTTCGTATACCACTTCGCGCAGTGGCCGCTGGCCCTTGGCGAAGAAGGTTTCGTTACGCACGGTGGCCGGTAGCCATTTGCCGTTGTTCTCGTAGTACAACGCGCTGCCTTGGCGTTTGACCTTTTCCAGGAACAGGTCCTGGGTGTCGCCTTTGACCGCACTCATGCTCCACGCCACTTTGCCGTTGAAGCCGGACAACAGGGTCGGCAGGCCGGCAATCGAGGCGCCGACCGCTTGGTATTTCGGTGCGCGAATCTGCACGTAGCTCCACGGCGACGGCGCTTGCGGCTGGGCGGCAAGGTCGCTGGCCAGCAGGCTTTTGCCGCTGCGGCTGCGTTGTGGGCCGATCGCCCAGTTACTCGAGGTAGTCACCGCCAGTGCATTAAGGCTGTTGAGTTGCTGGCCGACGGCGTCCAACCCGGCGAGGCCGGTGATCTGCCCCAGGTTCACGCCCTTGAGCTTGTCGGTTTCGGCCAGTGGGATCGGCTCATCCGGCGCGCTAGGGGTGAGCCAGGCGAGCTTGTCGACCCCGACTTTCTGCGCCAGCACCAGCGACGAGAGTTCTTCCTGCAGGTTGCTCGACTCGCTGAAATTCAGCAGGCAGAACAACAGCGCCGAATCTTCCGGCTTCCAGTACTCAGGCTTGTAGCCGGTCTGGGCCAGGTCCGGCGGCAGCTTGTCGCGGTAGCGGAACAGGTAGGCGTTGACGCCACGGGCATACACTTCAAAGAAGCGCTTGAGGCGCGGCGACGAGGCGTTATACAGCTCGCCGGCGCTTTTTTTCAGGTTGACGGCACGCATGAAGCGGTCGACGTCCAGCACTTGCGGCCCGGACATTTCCGCCAGACGGCCCTGGGCCAAGAGGCGCAAGGTGACCATCTGCGTGATGCGGTCGCTGGCGTGTACATAACCGAGGCTGAACAGCGCGTCATGGAAGGTGTTGCTTTCGATCAGTGGCATGCCCTGGGCATTGCGGCGTACCGATACATTCTGGGCCAGGCCTTTGATCGGCTGCACGCCGGCAACGGGCGGCAGGGTGTCCTGGGTGCTCTGGAGCTGGCAACCGGCCAGGCTTAATGCACTGGCCACTGCCGCGGCAACGCCGAACCGGGGAAGAAAATGTGAGAGGGCTGGCGAGGCCATGGCAAAGCTCCTGCGGGGGGTAGCGTCATTAAAGGCGCTACGTTAGTGAGCGCGGCGAAACGACGCAAGCAGGAGTTTTGGGTTAAGCGTGAGAACTTAAGTCTTGCGCAAATCAATGTGGGAGCGGCGCTCCCACATTTGGATCTTCAGCGCGGCTTATGCCCCGTGGCACTTCTTGAATTTCTTTTCACTGCCGCACGGGCGGCGAAACGACGCAAGCAGGAGTTTTGGGTTAAGCGTGAGAACTTAAGTCTTGCGCAAATCAATGTGGGAGCGGCGCTCCCACATTTGGATCTTCAGCGCGGCTTATGCCCCGTGGCACTTCTTGAATTTCTTTTCACTGCCGCACGGGCAAGGATCGTTGCGGCCAACGTCCTTCAACGCATTGCGCACCGGCTCTTGGTGAGCGTGGCCGCAGTTCGGGCCGTGGACATGGCCGTGGTCGTGATCATGATGATCGTGATCGTGGTTGCAGTCAGGACCATGGACATGGGGTTGCTGAGTCATCGATGTCGCTCCGGAATAAAATCGCCGGGGATTATCTCGCCATTGTGGGCCACCTGCACGTCATTACCGATGAATAATCCGGTTTTCAGCTCGCCCTCCAGGCGATAGGGCACGGGCTTGCTCGGATTCTTCAGCATCTGCACTACATCGCGTATCTGCGGCCAAAGGTTGGTGCGCACCGTCACCCTGAAAAAAGCGTGGCCGCGCGGTGGCACGGTCAGCCATTCGTTGGACTCGCCTTCGGTCAGCACAAAATCGTCCAGGCTGACCTTGTAGATCAGGCCGCGCACTGTGAGGTCGGCGTCGTCGCGGTTGTCGACGCGAAAGTACAGCTTGAATTTCTGCTCCAGTAACTTGGCCCGCACCACTTCGACTTTCACCAGCGATACATGGGGCGCGGGCGCATCGTCTGCGAACCACGAGGCGCAACCGCTCAGGCCCAGGGTTAACGCCAGCATCAAGCTGTAAATCCGAAGCATGGCGTGAGTCCTCTGGTGGTTAGAGGTAGCTGGAGCAGCACTTCTTGAATTTCTGCCCACTGCCACACAAACATACATCATTGCGCCCGGCCTTCACCTCCACCGTCGGGTCGATGAAGTACCAGCGCCCCTCATTCTGTACGAAAGACGACTGCTCACGGTGGCTGTGTTCGCCGGTGCTGTCGTGCCAGCGCGCGGTAAAGGTCACAAAGGCATGCTCCGGCTGGCCGCCAAACACCTCGGAGCTTTCCACTTCAAGGCCGAGCCAGGTGCTCTGGGCACTCCAGGTGCCGATGGCGACGCGGTCCAGGCCGGCTTGTTGCGCGGGCAACGTGGTGGCGACCAGATAGTCCACCAGCCCCAGCACATAGGCACTGTAGCGCGAGCGCATCAGCGCGGTGGCGCAGGGCGCCGGGTGGCCGGCGTGATAATGGCCGCAGCAGGCCTCCAGCAGATTGCCGCTGCCACAGGGGCAAATGGATGTACTCATGGTTACCACCAATACTTTCCGAAGTTTTCCGGGTTGGCCCAAAAGCGGGCGTTGAGCCAGTCCGGCACCTGTTTATAGTCAAGCAGATCATAGGTAAACAGCGTCAGAACCTGATCATCGCGCTGGAACCGTTCGCCGGCCTGCAGGGCCAGGGAGAAGAAGTCGGTGTCCTTCCAGCCGCAGGCGCCCAGATCGGCCAGCACCGCAATGCGGCTGGCATTGAGGTTGCGAATGCCGCCGAGCAAGGTCAGGCCTTGCGGTTTTGACAGGTGCTCCAGGCAATCGACCACCAGCGCCAAGTCAAAACGCTGCGCCGCCAGCTCTGCCGGCAATGGCCCGGGCGCAGCGATGGCGACAACGGTGCCCGGGTGCTCGGCTTGAAACGCCTCCAGCGCCGGAAACTGGCTGGCGCCCAACAGCAACAGGCGTTTGGGCTGGTGCAGATCCAGCAAAGCGGCCAGCGCTTGCTGTGGCGTACGGGAAGAAATACCAGCGATCATCAGAGATCCTCACATCAGGACCCTAGAGACTAGCGCGGCTGAGCCTGCGGGCCTAGAGCGGGCGGCGGCGAAAAGTCCTGCGTGAACGGCCAACCTCAATAAATACGGGGGTGCGGCGCAGTGGCGCAGATGAAAAGAGCCGTCTTTACTCCACCTGTCGGCCCTCGCCGACCCCCTCAGGAGAAATCAAATGAGCATCATGCGGACAGCTCTACCCTTGGTTCTGCTAACCGGAGTATTGACAGGTTGCGCAGGTTTGCAAAAAACCGATTGGCCCACCTGTGCCGCAGTCGGTGGTGTGACGGGCGCTGCGATTGGCGCCACTGAAAGTTCGGCGTACGCCGGCGCTGGCGCGCTGCTGATCGGCGGCATGGCTGGCGCCTATTGCTGGGTGCACGGCGATGGCGACGAAGATGGCGATGGCGTACCGGACAGCCGTGACAAGTGCCCGGGCACACCGAAAGGCATGCAGGTGGATGTGAACGGTTGCCCTCCGGTGCCGGTGGCGGCCGTGGTTGAGGAGGTGGTGGTAGTCAAGGAAGAAACCATCGTGATCCGCGATGTGCACTTCCAGTTCGACTCGGCCAAGCTCACGGCGGCGGACAAAACCAAGCTCGACACCATCGCCACGCGCCTGAAACAGGAAGCCCCGAGTGCGCAGCTGCGGGTCAGTGGGCACACCGACAGCGTCGGCAAAGACGCCTATAACCAGAAACTCTCGGAAAAACGCGCGCACTCGGTGACGGATTACCTGGTTAGCGCGGGCGTGCCGCGCAGCAACTTTGTATCGGTGGTCGGTGCGGGCGAAAGCCAGCCGGTAGCCGATAACAATGCCGCTGACGGGCGCGCGTTGAACCGCCGTGTGGAAATCAAAATCAGCCGCTGACGGCCTTTGCCCCTGTGGGAGCCACAGGGGCATTGCTGGCGCTTCACAACCTTCACTGGCAAATCGCCTGCAGAAGTCGGTACTGTGCGCCCAAAGAATAATAGGCAGGGGCATGCGGGATGAAGGTGTTTTGGGGGTTGGGAAAGTTTCTGACGTTGCTGTTCTGGGTCGTGGTAGTGGTCAATCTGTTCCGGCCGCTCGCCAATCCGTTCCACCTGTTGGTCAGCCTGGCCGGCAGTCTGTTGTTCCTGACCCATCTGTTGGAACTGCTGTTGTTCAACAGCAGCTTGAAACACCGTGCCCACCCTTGGCGTGACCGCTTGCAGATTCTGCTGGTGGGGATGTTCCATGTGCGGGGCCTGTCGGCGCCTGCCGCAATTGATGAAACGAACAAGGAGGCCAATCATGCGTAAGGTTTTTCTGTTGGCCCTGTTGGTCAGCCCCATTGCCCTGGCCCAGAGCGTCAGTGTCGAAACCAACTCGCTGATGCGCCTGCCCAGCAGTACCAGCGTGTTGCAGCTCGAACGCCTGGATGTGGCGGACTACGGCACGTTGCTGGTGCCGGCCACCATCAGCCAAGTCACGGTGGATGAGCTGCATTTGGGGCGTGAGGCGCGTATCGCCATCGCCCCCGGCAATACCGCGCTGCAATTGCAGGTGCGCAATGCGCAGCTGGAACATGGCAGCCAGATCACCTCGCGCGGCGCTCCCGGGACCCACGAACGGCCGGCCAAGGCCGGGCGTGATTTGGTCTTGCGCATCAATGCCCTGAGCGCCGAAGAGCTGTCGGTGGATGCCCGTGGCGGCGCCGGTGCCCAAGGTTATGCGGGCCTGGATGGCGCCAACGGCGTGGACCCGGGTTGCACCTGGGGTTCGGCCGGGCGCGGCGCCAATGGCGATAACGGTGGCGATGGCCTGCCAGGCGCGGCGGGCGCGACCGTGCGTGTCGAGCTGCCGCAGAGCTTCCCGGCGGAGCAGATCAAAGTCTGGGTGGATGGCGGGGCCGGCGGTTTGGCCGGCACGGCGGGTAAGCCGGGTAAAGGTGGGCAATCCAAAGGCTGCGTGGTGTATCGCGCCGATGGTGGCGACAAGGGCCGACCTGGCTTGGAAGGGCAACCGGGGCCGGCAGGGCCTGCGGGGGCTGTGACTATTCAGCGGCTCTGAGTCGCCTGGTCTGACGCCATCGCGGGCAAGCCCGACTCCCACATTGAAATGCGATTACCTGTGGGAGCCGGGCTTGCCCGCAATGGCGGAATAAAGATCGCCTCAGAACATCGGCCGAGCCGAAGCAATCGCCACCACCACCAACCCAACAATCAGATTAATCCCCACCAACTTGCGAATCTGCCCCAGCACAGCCGCACCTGTCGGCCAATCCTCAGCCGCCACCGCCTTGCGCAGTTCCGGGAACTTCAACGCCTGGATACGGATAAACAGCGCCGTCATCACCAGATACAAGCCCATCATCACTTGCACATAGCGCGGCGCGGTCTCAAACCCGCTGAAGCGCAGTTGCAGCAGGCCGATGCCGCTGATCGGCAAAACCGCCACCGCGACCCAGACCCACACGAAAAAACGTTGAAACACATTCGCCCACAGCTTGAGCCGGGCAGGGCCCTCAAGTGCCGCCATGGCGGCGGGGCGCAGGATCATCCAGGCAAAAAACATACCGCCGACCCAAACCAGGGCGGCCAATACATGCAGGGTGTAAGCGAGGCTAAACGCGGTCATTGTGGTACTCCGTTCTGCGCGGGATTAATTAGCGGGGTATGATAGCGGCCGATCCGAACCACTGAAAATTTATCCAGCGTTTTTTGCGCCCGACTATCCATGATCAGCACTGAACTTAAAACCACGATCCAGGGCGCCTATTCGCGTTTTCTCGAAGCCAAGAGCTTGAAACCGCGCTACGGCCAACGCCTGATGATCGCCGAAGTCGCCAAAGTCCTCGGGGATATCGACACCGACGACGAAGGTCGGCGCAGTGGCGACCCCGCGATCGTGGCCGTCGAGGCCGGCACCGGCACCGGCAAGACCGTGGCCTACAGCTTGGCCGCGATCCCGACTGCCAAGGCCGCCGGCAAGCGCCTGGTGATCGCCACCGCCACCGTCGCCCTGCAAGAGCAGATTGTCTACAAAGACCTGCCTGACCTGATGCGCAACAGCGGCTTGAATTTCACCTTCGCCCTGGCCAAGGGGCGTGGCCGCTACATGTGCCTGTCCAAGCTCGATGTATTGCTGCAGGAAGGTCACGCGCAAACCGCCACGGCGTCGCTGTTCGAAGAAGAAGGCTTCAAGATCGAGGTTGATGAAGTCAGCCAGAAGCTGTTTACCAGCATGATCGAAAAGCTCGCCGGCAATAAATGGGACGGCGACCGCGACAGTTGGCCCACCGCCCTGGAAGATGCCGACTGGGCACGCCTGACCACCGACCACAGTCAGTGCACCAACCGCCATTGCCCCAACTTCGGCCAGTGCGCCTTCTACAAGGCCCGCGAAGGCATGGGCAAGGTCGACGTGATCGTCACCAACCACGACATGGTCCTGGCTGACCTGGCCCTGGGCGGCGGCGCCGTGCTGCCGGACCCGCGCGACACCCTTTACGTATTCGACGAAGGCCATCACCTGCCCGACAAGGCTATCGGCCACTTCGCCCACTACACGCGCTTGCGCTCCACTGCCGACTGGCTGGAAACCACCGCCAAGAATCTCACCAAGTTGCTGGCCCAGCACCCGCTGCCCGGCGACCTGGGCAAGCTGATCGAGCAGGTGCCGGAGCTGGCGCGCGAGATCAAGACCCAGCAGCAGTTCATGTTCAGCGCCTGCGAACAGGTCGCCGACTTCAAGCCCGGCGAAGACGTGGAGGGCCGCGAGCGGCCGCGTCACCGCTTTGTCGGCGGGTTGATCCCCGAGCACATGCGTGAAATGGGCATCGAGCTGAAGAAGGGCTTTTCGCGCCTGACCGACCTGTTCACCCGCCTGACCGACTTGCTCAAGGAAGGCATGGACGGCGAGGTCAACATCGGCATCGCCAGCAACCAGGCTGAAGAATGGTATCCGCTGTTCGGTAGCCTGTTGTCGCGTTCCCAGGGCAACTGGGAGTTGTGGACCGCCTTCACCGTCGAAGACCCGGAAGACAACCCGCCAATGGCGCGTTGGCTGACCTTGTCAGAAAGCGGCGCGCTGTTTGATATCGAGGTTAACGCCAGCCCGATCCTTGCCGCCGAAATGTTGCGCCGCAACTTGTGGAACGTGGCCTACGGTTGCCTGGTGACCTCGGCCACGCTGACGGCCCTGGGCACCTTCGACCGCTTCCGCATGCGTGCCGGCCTGCCGAAAAAAGCCGTCACCGCCGTGGTGCCGAGCCCGTTCCACCACGCCGATGCGGGTGTGCTGCGGGTGCCGGACCTCAAGGCCGACCCACGGGACGCGCCGGCGCACACGGCGGCGATCATCCGCGACCTGCCGGCGTTGGTTGAAGGCTCGCGGGGCACCCTGGTGCTGTTCTCCTCGCGCAAACAGATGCAGGACGTGTTCGACGGCCTCGACCGCGACTGGCGCAAGCAGGTGTTTATCCAGGGCAACCTGTCCAAGCAGGAAACCCTGAACAAGCACAAGGCGCGCGTCGATGGTGGCGATTCCAGCGTGCTGTTCGGCCTGGCCAGTTTCGCCGAAGGCGTGGACTTGCCCGGTGCCTACTGTGAGCACGTGGTGATCGCCAAGATCCCGTTCTCGGTGCCGGATGATCCGGTCGAGGCGGCTTTGGCCGAATGGATCGAAGCCCGTGGCGGTAACCCGTTCATGGAGATCTCGGTGCCGGATGCTTCCTTGAAGCTGGTTCAGGCCTGCGGGCGCTTGCTGCGTACCGAGGAAGACCGGGGCACCATCACCTTGCTCGACCGCCGTTTGGTCACGCAGCGCTATGGCAAAGCCATCCTCAATGCTTTGCCGCCGTTCAGGCGCGAAATTTCTTAAGCCGCCGTGGGCGAATTCGCCCACTTCGTGGTCTATCTCACTGCTATCGATGTATGTCATCAGGCCAGTCACCGGCCGTTTGGGAGAACCTTGTTCGTATGATTCGCACGCTGCCCGCTCTTTTTGCCTTGTTGTTCGCTGCGCCCCTGATGGCCGCGCCTGCCGGGCAACAAACGCTGTTCAATTTCGTCCGGCCTGCCGATGTGGTCAAGGTGGCGACCCTGGACGCCAGCCTGCCGCAATACAACGCCGAACAAACTGCTGAAGGTGAAGTGCTGCGCCGCATCACCTTCAACCCAGCGGCTGAGCCGAGCCTGGTGCTCAGCCCGCAGACCGGCGTGTGGGACTGGTCGCAGTCCGGCGCCATGAGCCTGCGTATCCAGAGCGCGATGGACTGGGCGCTGACCCTCTACGTCAAAGTGCAAAGCACCGACGGTAAAACCTTGGTCAGCCGCATCGACCTGCCAGCCGGGCCAGCGCAGACCCTGCTGATACCGCTGCAAGCCAACACCCCGCTGAGCCAAGGCATGAAAGCCGGCCCGCCGATGCCGATCACCGTGGACGGCCAGCGTGTATTGCTGGCGGGCAGCGCCGGGGAAATCGACCGCAGCCAGGTGGCGTCGGTCACCCTGTCGATGGTCAAGCCCAACGCCGCGCAAAGCATCCTGTTGGAACGCTTCGGGGTTCAGGACAGCGAGCCGGTGCTGAAGGTGGCCTACAGCGAACTGGTGGATGCGTATGGCCAGTCCACCCGCGCGCGCTGGCCCGAAAAGGTCAGCAACGATGAACAACTCAAGGCCGCAGCAGCCAAAGAGCAGCTACAACTCAAGGGCTGGCTGGCTGAGCGCGACAAGTCTTTCCTGGACCAATACGGCGGCTGGAACAAAGGCCCGGCGTTTGAAGCCAGCGGTTTTTTCCGCACCGAGAAACGCGACGGTCGCTGGTTCTTGGTGACGCCGGAAGGCCATCCGTTCTACTCCTTGGGCGTCAACACCGTGGCGCCGGACAACAACCAGACCTATGTGGCCGGTCGCGAGTGGATGTTTGCCGCGCTGCCCAAGGCCGGCGAGCCGTTCGACACGTACTACGGCAGTGGTGATAACCGCGGCGGCAACGGCGCCGACCAAGGCCGGGGCTTCAATGTGGGGCGTTGGTACGATTTCTACGGCGCCAACCTGCAGCGTGCTTACGGCACCGACGGTTTTGATCAGAAGCGCTGGGTCACGCACACCCTAGACCGCCTGCAAGCCTGGGGTTTCAATACTGTGGGCAACTGGAGCGACGAGGATTTGGCCCGCGCCGACCGCGTGCCGTACACCTTGCCGCTGTCGATTGTCGGTGACTACGCCAGCATCAGCACCGGCACCGACTGGTGGGGCGGCATGCCCGACCCGTTCGACCCGCGTTTTGCCATGGCCACTGAACGTGCGGTGGCCATTGCTGCTCGCGATCACCGCGACGACCCGTGGCTGATCGGCTTCTTTGCCGACAACGAGCTGGCCTGGGCCGGCCCCGGCGACGATGCAAAATCCCGGTACGCCTTGGCCTACGGCACGCTGCGCATGACCACCGACGTACCGGCCAAGCGCGCATTCCTCAAGCAACTGCGCGACAAGTACCGCAATGAAGACGGCCTGTCGAAGGCTTGGGGCATTCACCTGGCGGGCTGGGAGCTGATGGAAGACCCAGGCTTCGAGCCGCCGATGCCAAACCCTGAGCATCCGGAGATCGAAGCTGACTTTAAATACTTCCAGAAGACCTTCGCCGATGCGTATTTCAAGACCATCTCCGATTCGCTGAAATGGCACGCGCCCAACCAGTTGCTGCTGGGCGGCCGTTATGCCGTGAGCACCCCGGAGGCCGTGGCGTCCTGCGCGCAGTATTGCGATGTGCTGAGCTTCAACATGTACACCCTCAAGCCGCAGGATGGTTATGACTTTGCCGCTCTGCGAGCCTTGGATAAGCCGGTGCTGATCACCGAGTTCAACTTCGGCTCGGCGGACCGTGGCCCGTTCTGGGGCGGCGTGACGCAGTTGGCCAAGGAAGAAGACCGTGGCGTGGCCTACAACAACTTCCTCAAGCAGGCCATGGCTGAGCCGTCGATTGTCGGTGTGCACTGGTTCCAGTACTTGGACCAACCGGTGACCGGGCGTCTGCTGGACGGTGAAAACGGCCACTTCGGTCTTGTCGGCATCACCGATGTGCCGTTCCAGGGCTTTGTCGACAGCGTGCGTAAAAGCAACCTGGCGGCGGTCGACCAGTTGGGTAAAGAGGCGCAAAAGGCCAAGGCCGCCAGCGCGGTTCGTGAGAGCGAAGGCGGCAGGTCGGGGAGTGCAGGCAAAGGCGCGGGGCAGGGCGCCGGGCACGCCGGCGGTCACTCTGGAAACGGCCATTGATTCATCGATGACGGGTTCACAAAACCCCTAATGACTGGAACAATGACGGCCACTTCTTACACGGTTTTCCGAGGCGGGTCAGGTGCAGATTCAGGGTCATTACGAACTTCAGTTCGAAGCGGTACGTGAAGCGTTCGCCGCGTTGTTCGATGACCCGCAGGAGCGTGGTGCTGGGCTGTGTATCCAGATCGGCGGCGAAACCGTCGTCGACCTGTGGGCCGGCACCGCCGACAAAGACGGTGCTGAAGCCTGGCACAGCGACACCCTGGTCAACCTGTTCTCCTGCACCAAGACCTTCACCGCCGTCACCGCCCTGCAATTGGTGGCCGAGGGCAAGTTGAAACTCGATGCGCCCGTGGCTGACTATTGGCCCGAGTTTGCGGCGGCCGGTAAAGAAACCATCACGCTGCGCCAGCTGCTCTGCCATCAGGCCGGGCTGCCGGCGATCCGCGAGATGCTGCCGGCCCAAGCCTTGTACGACTGGCAACTGATGGTCGACACCCTGGCGGCCGAAGCTCCGTGGTGGACGCCGGGCGAAGGGCATGGCTATGAGGCCATCACTTACGGCTGGCTGGTCGGTGAATTGCTGCGCCGTGCCGACGGGCGTGGGCCGGGTGAGTCGATCGTCGCGCGGGTTGCGCGGCCATTGGGCCTGGACTTCCACGTGGGTTTGGCGGATGAAGAGTTTTATCGTGTTGCCCATATAGCGCGCAGCAAAGGCAATATGGGCGATGAGGCCGCGCAACGATTACTGCAAGTAATGATGCGCGAACCTGCGGCCATGACTACGCGTGCATTTGCCAACCCACCGTCTATTCTGACCAGCACTAATAAGCCCGAATGGCGGCGCATGCAGCAGCCAGCGGCAAATGGTCACGGTAATGCGCGCAGCCTGGCGGGTTTTTATAGCGGATTGTTGGACGGTAGTTTGCTGGAAAGCGACATGCTCGAACAATTGACCCGCGAACACAGTGTCGGGCCGGATAAAACCTTATTGACCCAAACCCGTTTCGGTTTGGGTTGCATGTTGGATCAACCGCACTTGCCCAATGCCACGTTCGGCCTTGGCCCACGTGCGTTTGGCCATCCTGGGGCTGGGGGTTCGGTGGGGTTTGCCGACCCGGAACATGATGTAGCGTTCGGTTTCGTGACTAATACACTGGGGCCTTACGTACTTATGGACCCGCGTGCACAGAAGTTGGTCGGAATATTGGCCGGTTGTCTGTAAAGAGCTTGCTGTTTCACGTTTTTTTGTTACAAAGGCAACTATAAGAAGGCGCTGAACGAAATTTTGTAACTTTAATGTTCTGTAAGCGTCTGTTTAACGGGTCAACCAGACCCCCCGGTTTTTTCTCATTTTGTGGATATCTCATGTTATCGAACAAGTCCTTGGCACTGGCGCTGTGCCTCACTATTACTGGCTGCGCACAAACTCCACAAAATGATGCCGAAGGCGGGCATTGGTGGTCATTTGGATCTGACAAGGCTGCTACCAAGGACGCAGTAACCCAGACCGACGCCAAGCCGGATGCAAAACCAGCCGCTGGCGCCAAGCCTGCCGCGCCGGTGGCTGCTGCTGCTCCTGCGCCCGCTGCTGCCCCGGTAGCCAAGGCTGATGCCGACGGCTCTAGCTGGTGGCCGTTCTCTTCCAAAAGCGCCGACGAAAAGGCCGCCGATGCCAAGGCTGACCTGAAAGCCGACCTTAAGGCCGCCGACCCGGCGACGCCTGCAGTCGCCAAGACTGACAGCGAGCCACGCTGGTGGTGGCCGTTCGAGAGCAAGCCAAAGCCACTGGCCAAGGTCGACGTGACCAACGTGCCGATGCCCGACCCGAAAATCACCCAAGCCTGGCTGGATGACTATGAGCCGCGCTTGCGCGCTGCTATCAAGGACAGCAACCTGCAATTGGAACGTCGCGACAACGTACTGGTGGTGATTGCCCCGGTAGACGGTTCCTACAACCCGAAACGCCCGGCGATGCTGCTGCCGGTTACCCTGGGCCCGTTCACCCGTGTTGCCAAGGCTGTTGAAGCTGACCCAAAGACCGCCGTACTGGTCCTGGGCCACGTTGATGCCACCGGCGCCGCCCCGGCGAGCCAGGCCTTGACCAAAGAGCGCGCGCAATCGATCGCCTCGATTTTCAGCCTCAGCGGCCTCAAGCAAGACCGCCTGATGCTGCGCGGCATGGGCGACCTTATGCCGCGTGCTGCCAACGACAGCAATCAGGGGCGTGCGCTGAACCGTCGCATGGAAATCATGTTCACTCAGCGTACAACTATGTTGGCCCTGCTGAGCAAGTACAACTCGGGCAAGACACCGCCTGTAGCCGAAATGGTGGCTGTGCAGAATGTGCCTGCTCCGGCGCCTGCTGCAAAAGCTCCGGCGAAAAAGGCTCCAGCGAAGAAAGCCGCTGCCAAGCCCGCCGCTAAAAAAGCCCCGGCTAAGCCAGCTGCCAAGAAGCCAGCCCCAGCCAAAGCCAAGGCCGCGACACCGGCTGCCAACGACCAGGCGAAAAACTGATCTGCTGAACCATAAGGATAAAGCCGCATGACCCAGGCACTGGCCGATATGCGCCGTGACTACACACGCGATGGTTTGAGCGAGGCCCAGGCCCCGGGCGAGCCGTTTGCGTTGTTCCACCAGTGGTTTGGCGACGCGGTGAAAACCGAGCAGCCACCGGTGGAGGCCAATGCCATGACCCTGGCCACGGTCGACCAGGACGGTCGCCCGCACTGTCGCATCCTGTTGCTCAAGGGGTTGGATGCACAGGGCTTTACCTTCTTCACCAATTATCAGAGCGCCAAGGGCGAACAGCTTGCGGCGCGGCCTTTTGCGGCCATGACGTTCTTCTGGCCCACCTTGGAGCGCCAGGTGCGTATCGAAGGGCGGGTGGTCAAGGTCACGCCTGAAGAGTCGGATGCTTATTATCAGGTCCGCCCGTTGGGCAGCCGACTTGGTGCTTGGGCCTCGCCGCAGAGCCAAGTCATTCGTGACCGTGAAGAGCTGCAGGATTTGCTCAAGGCTACCGAGCAGCGTTTCAGCGACACCCAACCCGACTGTCCTGAGCATTGGGGTGGCTATCGCCTGCTGCCCGAGCGCATCGAGTTCTGGCAGGGCCGCGCCAGCCGCCTGCATGACCGCCTGAACTATCGTCTGCAAGCCGGCGAGTGGACGCGCGAGCGCCTGGCGCCCTGAGCTGCACCTCTCGTCACATCCCCCGAATGTTGCCTACCACACCGAAGTCTCTCTCCTAGAGGCTTCGCGTGTGCTGCTGCACGACTACAATGAACGGGCCCATGGCCGTCTTTGGAACAAGGGTGAGAGCTACCGTTCGTCTATTTTTCTGGTACTGGCAGTCTGTACTGAGGCTGAATGAAAGCAATTTTCTGACGTGCTTGCCGTGACAGGCGCCAAGCTGCGGCGTCTAATGAATACCTGTCCTTTGGAGTTGAAGCTATGCGTAAGTCCGTTTTACTAGTTGCCTGCTTTACCACCCTGTCGTTGTTGTTGGGTGGCTGCGCCTCGAGTCTGACCGGCGACTCGTACTCCCGTGACGAGGCGCGCCGTGTACAAACCGTTCGCATGGGCACCATTGAATCCCTGCGTCCGGTGAAAATCGAAGGCACCAAGACCCCAATCGGCGGCGCTGCTGGCGCAGTCATCGGCGGCGTTGGCGGCAGCGCCATTGGCGGCGGCCGTGGCAGTATCGTCACCGCGGTGATCGGCGCCGTAGCCGGCGGCCTGCTGGGCTCGGCCACCGAAGAAGGCCTGACCCGTACCCAGGGCGTGGAAATCACTGTTCGCGAAGACGACGGCAGCATGCGCGCCTACGTACAGGCCGTGCAGGAAAATGAAATCTTCCGCATCGGCGATCGCGTACGCATCATGACCGTTGACGGTACCAGCCGCGTTACGCGTTAAGCGTCGGCCGTAGCAACACAAAACCCCAACCGGGTAACCGGTTGGGGTTTTTTGGTTTTGTGGGCTGGGATTGCCGATAACATTTCTAGCTCTGTTATGTCGGGCACCGCTGCTCCATTGCACGATCTACTAACAGTCCCGCCAGTCCGAGTAGCTGCCCAATTGCTAACAATTGGCTGCGTAGTTTTCCGTCCGTTGTTTCTGCTAAATCAGAGGTCAGCCCGCCTGCGCCTATCAGGGTTTCGTATGCATTTACCAATAAGGCCTCTGTGTCGGCGGCTGAGTTAATCGAAAACAGTGGTTCGCGGGGGTCGGTGTGACCTTGTACATGGGTGGAGCCGCCCCTGATCGCCGCGACGCGATGGAAGGTGGCAACTGTACGCAGGTTCGCGGACCGAGAACTTGGAACTCGGCATACCCGAAGGTATCCCGCGCACAGCTGCCATAACACGAAGCGTCAGCCATAGGAGTGGCTGACGAAAAACGATGGCAATTATGCATCAAGTTAACAGGCCGCGACGCCGCGGCAGTGAGTTTTAAAGCCTCACTTCAAACCTGAAAGTGCTTCACCATCGTGTTCAATTCATGCGCCAGGCTGGCGAGGGATTGCGAGGCGGCCGTCGTTTGGGTCGAGCCTTGCGCCGACTGAATCGACAGCTGTTGAATATTCAGCAAGTTGCGATCAACCGCCCGTGCAACGTCGGCCTGCTCTGCCGCCGCCGTGGTAATCACCAGGTTACGGTCGTTGATCTCATCGTTAGCCGCCAGGATATCCGCCAGCGCTTGCTGAGCCAGCTCGGCCAACGCCAGGGTCTGCTGGGTCATGGTGCTGCTGTCGAGCATGGTGTGGACGGTGCTGGCGGTATTGGTCTGAATACTGCCGATCATTTGTTCGATTTCCTGGGTCGATTGGGCCGTTCGGTGGGCTAGGGCGCGCACTTCATCGGCGACCACCGCAAAACCACGCCCGGCCTCACCGGCACGCGCCGCTTCGATGGCCGCGTTCAGGGCCAACAGGTTGGTTTGCTCGGCAATGGTGCGGATCACATCAAGTACTTTGCCGATACCTTTGGCTTGCTCAGCCAGGCCACCGACTTGCCCGGAGCTGACCTCAACACCACGGGTCAGCGCCTGGATAGCATTCAACGCCTCGACCATGCGCTGCTGGCCTTTCAAGGCGATGCTTCGCGACTCTTGGGAAAGGTCGGAGGTCGAGGCGGCATTGCGCGCCACCTCTTCAATCGCGGTGGTCATCTCGGTGACGGCCGTGGCCGCTTGCTCGATCTCCCCATGTTGCTGCTGTAGGTCGCGGCTGCCCTCGGCCGTCACGGCGTTAAGCTCCTCGGCTGCAGCGGCCAGTTGGCTGGATGAGCCGGTGATTTGCCGCAGGGTCTGCACCAGGTTGTTACGCATGGTCTCTTGAGCCCTGAGCAGGCGAGTGGCCTCATCGTTGCCTGTCGGGTTGATGGGCTGGGTGAGATCGCCCTTGGCGATGGTTTCGGCCACCTGCACGGCTTCAATGATCGGCCCGGTTATGCTTCGGGTCAGCAGCCAGGCGACCAGCACTGTGCCGCCACTCACCAGCAGAATGACGATCGTGATGCCGCTCACCGCATGCTGGTAGGCGCCTACAGAGGTCTGCCCGGCTTGTTCGGCGCCTTTGTTGGCGAGGTCTATCAGTTGATCGAAGTTCTTGGTCATCTGCTCATAGCTTTCTCGAATGCTGTTGAGAAAGTCGCGGGCGCCGGCCTTATCGCCTGAGCGTGAGCGTTTGAGCATTTCGGTGTGGTTCTTCGCGTAGGCATCAAGGCTTTGGTTGAACACCTCCAGCCGTGATTGTTCCTCAGGCGTGCGCAGCAGCGCTGCATATTGCGCGAGCTGTTCCTTGACGCTTTTCAGGCGGCCGGCGGATTTGTCTTCATAGGTCTGCATGTCCGCATCGCCAGACGACAGGATGTGCGCCATTTCTCCCAGGCGAAAACGGTCGAGCGAGGCATTGGCCAGGGCCAGGAGCCTGACGCGCTGCATCCAATTGTTCTGAATGTCGGCAGCCTGTGACTGGACTTCGCCTATCTGCTTGAGGGCGAACAGACCGAGAAACACACTCAGCGACGCAATAGCCGCGAAGCCGATAAAGGCTCTGGCGGCGATTCTCATATTTCTCAGGAACATGGGGTTTTCGCTCGGGCTGGAAACGCGTTGGGGAGCATTCTCGGGCGTGTGTCCCGGGCGGGGACAGTTGGAGCGCCACAATCACTAGTCGGCGGCGAGCGCGAAGTCTTTAGGCGTTTGAGAAAAGTGTCATCTGCGGAAAAAGAAAAACCCCAACCGGGTGACCGGTTGGGGTTTTTGGTAGTGCTTTCAGAACGCTCAGGCTTTCTTGCGACTCGCCATCGCCGTCACCGCATAACCTACACACGCTGCCAGGATCGACCCGGTCAGAATCCCCATTCGATCCTCCCCGGCGAATTCACTGGCGCCCGGCACAAACGCCAGGGAGCCGACAAATAGGCTCATGGTAAAGCCGATACCGCACAGGATCGCCACCCCAAACACCTGGCCCCAGTTCGCGCCGCTGGGCAGGGCCGCAAGGCCGGTCTTGATGGCGAGCCAGGTGAGGCCGAACACGCCGACGGTCTTGCCGATCAGCAGGCCGGCCGCGATGCCCAGAGGCACGTGATGGGTGAAGCTCTCCACGCTGACCCCGGTGAGGGACACGCCAGCATTGGCAAACGCGAACAGCGGCAGGATGGCGTAAGCCACCCACGGGTGCAGGGCGTGTTCCAGGGTCAGCAATGGCGACGTTTCGGCGTTCTTGGTGCGCAGCGGAATACAGAACGCCAAGGTCACACCGGCCAAGGTGGCGTGTACACCACTTTTGAGCACACACACCCACAGGATCAGACCGATGATCAAGTACGGCCCAAGTTTGATCACGCCCAGGCGGTTCATCGCAATCAAGGCAATCAAACAGGCGCCTGCACCCGCCAAGGCAGCACCCGACAGGTCGGCGGAATAGAACACGGCGATGACGATGATCGCACCGAGGTCATCAATGATGGCCAGGGTCATCAGGAACAGTTTCAGCGACACCGGCACACGCTTGCCCAGCAGGGCCAGCACGCCGAGTGCGAAGGCAATATCGGTGGCCATCGGGATCGCCCAGCCGGAAAGCGCGGCAGGGTAGTCCTTGTTGATTGCCCAGTAGATCAGTGCCGGCACCACCATGCCGCCAATGGCCGCAGCGCCGGGCAAGACCACTTGCGATGGCTTGGACAGGTGGCCGTCGAGCAACTCGCGCTTCACCTCCAGGCCGATCAGCAGGAAGAACAGAGCCATCAGGCCGTCGTTAATCCACAGCAGAGCGGGCTTAGCGATTTTCAGCGCGCCAATTTGTGCCACCACCGGTACGTCAAGGAAGGCGCTGTACAGGTGCGACAACGGTGAGTTGTTGATGATCAGCGCCAAGGCGGCAGCGGCGATCAACAACAGACCGCTGGCGGCTTCCAGCTGGAAGAAACGGGTGAAAGTGCTACGCAGAGGCAAGGGATGCTCTCCAATCAAGGTTCAATAGGTGGGTACCCTAACCCGTACGGTTAGTTGTTAAAACAAAAGTTATATTCTTATTTGTTATAAGGGGCGGACAGAGTTGATGTTGCGTCAAAGCCTAGCAATTGTGTGACTAATTGAGACGTCACTGTATCTGTGTGCAGTGTAGGAAACCCCCTAAAATCAGGGCTGAAATCTTTAGAGACGCACCCTATGAGTGACCACCGTACCTGGGCCCGCGAAGCCATCCGTATTATTGAAGCGGACTTTCAACGCAGCGCCGACACGCACCTGATCCC
Source organism: Pseudomonas sp. IB20 (assembly GCF_009707325.1). Taxonomy (NCBI): domain Bacteria; kingdom Pseudomonadati; phylum Pseudomonadota; class Gammaproteobacteria; order Pseudomonadales; family Pseudomonadaceae; genus Pseudomonas; species Pseudomonas gelidaquae. The sequence goes on from NZ_CP046103.1 coordinate 1,377,072, forward strand.
TCTGCCATTGCCGGGGTTGCCGGGTATCGAGTTGTATTTCAAGGATGAGTCCAGCCACCCCACCGGCAGCCTCAAGCATCGCCTGGCCCGTTCGCTGTTCCTGTATGCGCTGTGTAATGGCTGGCTCAAGCCCGGCGCGCCGGTGATCGAGGCGTCCAGCGGTTCCACGGCGATTTCGGAAGCGTACTTTGCGCGTTTGCTCGGCCTGCCGTTTATTGCGGTGATGCCGGCGACCACGTCCCAGGAGAAGATCGCCCAGATCGCCTTCTACGGTGGCAAGAGCCATCTGGTGAAGGATCCGACGCAGATCTACGCCGAGTCCGAACGCTTGGCGAAGGAAAGTGGCGGCCACTTCATGGACCAATTCACCTATGCCGAGCGCGCCACGGACTGGCGGGCGAACAACAACATCGCCGAGTCGATCTTCCAGCAAATGCGTTTTGAGCATTACCCCGAGCCGAGCTGGTTGATTTCCAGCCCCGGCACCGGCGGTACCACCGCGACTCTGGGGCGCTACGTGCGCTATCGCCAGCATTGCACCCGCGTGCTGTGTGCTGATGCCGAGCGCTCGGTGTTCTTTGACTATTACCAGAGCGGCGACGCCAGTCTGCGCCTCGATTGCGGCTCGAGAATCGAAGGGATCGGTCGGCCACGGGTCGAGGCGTCGTTTTTGCCCAAGGTCATTGATGCGATGGTCAAGGTGCCGGATGCGCTGTCATTGGCGGCCATGCATTACCTCGCCGAGCGGTTGGGGCGCAAGGTTGGGGGTTCCAGCGGGACTAACCTGATTGGCGCCCTGGTGGCGGCGCAGCAGATGAAAGCGGCGGGGGAGACGGGTTCGATCGTGGCGATCTTGTGTGACGGCGGTGAGCGGTATGCCACCACTTACTACGATCAGGCGTGGCTCACAGGGCAAGGGTATGAGCTGGGTGGTTTGATTGCGGCCGTAGCGGCCAGTGTTGAACGGGGTGAGCCGTTGCCGGATACCATCCTGCGCGCCAATATCTGACCCAACACAAAAACAAATGTGGGAGCGGGCTTGCTCGCGAATGGCACAACTTCTGGGGCGCACTTCACTGCGCTTTCGCGAGCAAGCCCGCTCCCACACTGGAGCTGCGGCATTTTCAGCTTTTGCGTCAGGCTTCGATGCCGAGCATATCCCGCGCCAACGCCTCGGCAATCCGAATCCCGTCAACGCCCGCCGACAGAATCCCACCGGCGTAACCGGCGCCTTCACCGGCTGGGAACAGGCCTTTCACGTTCAAGCTTTGCATCGATTCGTCACGGGTAATCCGCAGCGGCGACGAAGTGCGCGTTTCGATACCGGTCAGCACCGCGTCATGCAGCGAGTAGCCCTTGATCTGCTTCTCGAACGCCGGCAACGCTTCACGAATCGCTTCGATGGCAAAATCCGGCAGAGCCAAGGCCAAGTCACCCATGGACACGCCAGGTTTGTAGGACGGTTCCACACTGCCGATAGCCGTGGACGGCTTGCCAGCAATGAAGTCACCTACCAGTTGCGCCGGTGCCTCGTAGTTGCTGCCACCGAGGATGTAGGCGTGGGACTCCAGGCGCTCCTGCAACTCGATACCCGCCAGCGGGCCACCTGGGTAATCCACTTCAGGCGTGATGCCGACCACGATGCCGGAGTTGGCATTGCGCTCATTACGCGAGTACTGGCTCATGCCGTTGGTCACCACGCGGTTCGGCTCGGACGTGGCCGCCACCACCGTGCCGCCCGGGCACATGCAGAAGCTGTAGACCGAGCGGCCATTCTTGGCGTGGTGCACCAGTTTGTAGTCGGCCGCGCCGAGTTTCGGGTGCCCGGCGTATTTGCCCAGTCGCGCGGCGTCGATCAGCGACTGCGGGTGTTCGATACGGAAACCCACCGAGAACGGCTTGGCCTCCATGTACACGCCACGCCCGTGCAGCATGCGGAACGTGTCGCGGGCGCTGTGGCCCAGGGCCAGGATCACGTGCTTGGAGAGGATCTGCTCGCCGCCGTCGATCACCACGCCATTCAACTGGCCGTCTTCGATCAGCACATCGGTGACGCGCTGTTCGAAACGCACTTCACCGCCCAGGGCGATGATTTGCTGGCGCATGTTTTCCACCACGCCGGTCAAGCGGAAGGTACCGATGTGCGGCTTGCTGACGTAGAGAATTTCTTCCGGCGCACCGGCTTTGACGAACTCGTGCAGCACTTTGCGACCGTGGAATTTCGGGTCCTTGATCTGGCTGTAGAGCTTGCCGTCGGAGAAGGTCCCGGCGCCGCCTTCGCCGAACTGCACGTTGGACTCGGGGTTGAGTACGTTTTTGCGCCACAGGCCCCATGTGTCTTTGGTGCGTTGGCGCACTTCCTTGCCGCGTTCGAGGATGATCGGCTTGAAGCCCATCTGAGCCAGGAGCAGCCCGGCGAAGATCCCGCACGGACCAAAACCCACCACGATAGGCCGTTCGACGAGGCCCAGCGGTGCCTGGCCTACTACTTTGTAGCTGACATCCGGCGCCGGGTTGATGTTGCGATCATCGGCGAACTTGAGCAGCAGGGCGGCTTCGCCCTTCACGTTCAGGTCGACGGTGTAGATGAAGCACAGCTCCGACGACTTCTTGCGGGCGTCGTAGCTGCGCTTGAATAGGGTGAAATCGAGCAGGTCATCACTGGCGACGCCCAGGCGCTGCACGATGGCTGGCCGCAGGTCTTCTTCGGGATGGTCGATGGGCAGCTTGAGTTCGGTGATTCGTAACATGACGGGATCCGGTAGGCGGCGGACAAAAAGGCCGGCTGTTTTGCAAACCGGCGATTATAAGCCCCAATGGCGGTTTTTCGTCATGTTAAAACAGCGCAGGGTTGAATCAGTCGTCGCGCGAACCGCCAAACGCTGCGCAACCACGCTGTACCTGGCCGTTGACACGCAACTCGGCGGTCATGTGTTGCAAGCTGCCGCTCACTGGGTCGATGCAGCGTTGCGGGGCCACCCACAGTTCGATGTGCTGGTTATTGGCTTCGGTCATCAGGTTGAAACGGCCGTCACCCAGTTGTTCTTCCACAAAAGGCACCGCCAATGGCGGCTGGCCTTCGCGCTGCAGCACCATGCCCTTGGCCGTGACGTTCATCGCCCAGGCCGGTTTATGGCCGTTGGCCCGTAGAATCATGCGCTTGAAGTCCGGGTCGTTGCAGGCCGAGGTCGAACGTTCCATGCGATAGAGCTGTTGCAGTTCCACCGAGCCCTGGGTGCCGGTGGCGACCCCGGAGAACTTGCCGCGCAAGTCGGCAAACAGCGCGCCTTGCTGACCGGCCAGTGAGGCGGCTTCCTGCAGGATGCTGGTGCCACCGGTGTCGTTGACCACGTAGTTGCGCTTGTCGCCGCAAGGCTGGAACAACAGTTTGTCGCCGACTGCCGTCAGCTCACCCTGCATACGGGTCATGCCAACGGTCGACGGCTTGGCCGGCTCGCTTTCGAACATCTGGCAAGCGGTGAACAGGGGCAGCAGGGCGAACAGAACAAGGGTACGGGCGGCGCGCATTTATTGGGTCTCCAAACAAGTGCCGCCACGTTACGCAGGCTGGCGTAGCATCACAAGTCAGTTATATGAACGGATGACGAGGAACCTTAACCGACGATAAAGGTCTGGCCAGTCTGCAAGCCCTCGACGCTTTTCGCGTAGGCCAATGCCACATCGGCGCCCGGAGCGGGTTTGTAGCCACGGAAGTACGGCGCGTAGCTGCCCATGGCTTCCAGCAGGACTGTCGGGCTCACGGAGTTCACGCGCAGTCCGCGTGGCAACTCGATTGCCGCCGCTTTGACGAAGGCGTCAAGTGCGCCATTCACCAGTGCCGCGCAGGCGCCAGTACGGATCGGGTCACGGTTGAGAATGCCGCTGGTGAAGGTGAACGAGGCGCCATCGTTGGCATATTCACGACCGATCAACAGCAGGTTGACCTGGCCCATTAGCTTGTCGCGCAGGCCCAGTTCAAAATCGCTTTCGCTCATTTCACCCAACGCCACGAACTTCACGCTGCCCGCCGCGCAGATCAAGGCATCGAACTTGCCTGTCTGTTCGAACAGCTTGCGGATCGAAGTACTGTCACTGATATCCACCTGGAAGTCGCCGCTGGTGCGACCGATGCTGATCACTTCGTGACGCTGAGCCAGTTCTGCCTTGACTGCCGAGCCGACCGTGCCGCTGGCACCAATCAATAGGATTTTCATCGTGCTGTTCCTCCAGGGGTAAGTGAAGTTTCAGTCTAGTGTGGCTTTTCCCGTGGATAAACGTGCTAATAGGCAACCTTTGGTTTTAAAATGGAAACAATCCATGAGCGAGATGGATGACCTGGCGGCCTTTGCCGTTCTGATCGAAGCCGGCAGTTTCACCGTGGCAGCCGAGCAACTGGGGTGCAGCAAGGGGCAGTTGTCCAAGCGCATCAGCCAGTTGGAGGCGCAGTTTTGCGTGGTGCTGCTGCACCGCACCACCCGTAAGCTCAGCCTGACCGCAGCCGGTGCGGCACTGTTGCCCCAGGCTCAGGCGCTGGTGGTACAGGTGGAACGCGCACGTCAGGCATTGGCGCGGCTCAAGGACGATTTGGCTGGGCCGGTACGTATGACGGTTCCGGTCTCGTTGGGGGAAACCTTCTTCGATGGCTTGCTGCTGGAGTTTTCCAAGCAGTACCCCCAGGTGCAGATCGAGCTGGAATTGAACAACAACTACCGAGACTTGGCGCGCGATGGGTTTGATTTAGGCGTGCGCTCGGGGGCTATCGAAAATGAGCGCTTGGTGGCCAAGCCGCTGCTGGCCTGGCACGAAATGACCTGCGCCAGCCCGGCCTACCTGGAGCAACACGGCGAACCGCTGACCCCGGCGGACCTGGCCGCCCATACCTGCTTGCTCAACAGCCACTACAGCGGGCGTGAAGAGTGGCTGTACCACCAGCAACATGAACTGCTGCGGGTGCGGGTCAGCGGCACGTTTGCCTCCAACCACTACAACCTGTTGAAAAAAGCCGCGCTGGTGGGGGCCGGTATCGCCCGCCTGCCGTCCTACGTTTTACCCGCGGAACTGGCTGACGGCCGATTGCGCTGGCTCCTGCGTGATTATCAGACGCGGCGCATGCCGATGTACTTGGTTCACCCTTACCAAGGCGGCTTGCCGCGCCGCACCCAAGTGCTTGCAGACTACTTGGTGGATTGGTTCAAGCGCAGCGGCGAAGCGCTGGATCGTCTTCAGCGATAGCGGCGTGCAATCAGGTGATCGATGGACAAGCAGCCTGGGCCCTTGGCGACCAATAGCAACAGCAAGGCGATCCAGGTGCCGTGGGTTGGGTAGGCGTCCGGGTAAACGAAGAGTTGAATGGTCAGGGTCATGCCGATCAGGGCCAGGGCCGAGAACCGTGTGGCAAAGCCTACCAGGATCAGCACCGGGAAAAAGTGCTCGGCAAACGCGGCCATGTGCGCGGCCACTTCCGGTGACAACAAGGGCACGTGATATTCACTGCGAAACAGCGGCAAGGTTGATGCGGCCAGTCGCGGCTCGCCGAACTGGAAGGTGCCGCTGATCAGGTCGATGGCAAAGCCTTCAACCTTGGTTTGCCCGGACTTCCAGAACACCGCCGCAATAGAAAAGCGTGCGACAAAGGCGATCAGGCTGTAGGGGATTTTCTCGAGCAGTGCGATGGCCCGTTTAACCAGGCAGGAAGGGGTGGCGTTCATGGCGATACCTTTTGTTCTGTGTGCAAATGAGTGATGGCGTCGTGGCTGATCAGCAGGGTCAGGCATTGGTTAAGGTCGAATTCGGCTGAGGCTTGGAGGGCATGTTCCACTGCCTCTTCAAGCGGCGTGCCGTGGTTCAGGCTGTTGATGAACGCGACCGAACCGCTGTCGATGGCGAAGACCTTGACGGCCAGGCCTTGTCGCAACACCAGCGCGCTTTGGGCGTGCCAGGGGTCCAAGGTGGCCAGGCCGCCCTCGGTCTGGTGCGCAGCCCACACTGCCACCACTGCATAAGCGCAATTCAGCGTGGCCAGGGATGGATGCAGTTGCAGGCGCAGTTGTCCCAGGTCTGTCTGGCCTTGCAGTGCTTGAACAATGGCTTGCTGTTCCAGCGGCTGGGTATCCACCGCGTGATAGGCGCGCACCCGCAGGCGCTCAAGCCTTGCGACATCGGCCAGGTAGGGCACGCTGGCGGCCGGTTCAAAGTCCTGGATGAACGCGCCAAATTCGTTGCCGTACTCGCTGATCAGCGGACTGGTGGGCGGGCACGCCTGTAAAAACAGCCCAGCCATGGCGCGAAAAAACTCATCGCCGACTAACTGCAAGGTCACCGGGTAAGCCGTCGCCAGGGCGTTGATCAACGCGCTGTGGACATTGTTGCGATACACCGCAAAACGGCTGGCCGGGTCGGCGCCGTTGCTGCTGAACAAACCGTCGGGGCAGGCCTGGCTGGGGTCAATCAAGGCATTGGCAAACGCAGCGTGAAGGCTCATACGCTCACCTGCGCCAGATGCCAGTCGGCGTGCTGGGCTTCGGCGTGCAGCACACTGAACGCTGGCACTTGGTTATCTCGCTCGATCAACGTGGCCATCGGGCCGGTGCGCGTGAGGACCTGTTCGTACAGTTGCCACACGGCGTTATCGATGGGTGCGCCATGGTCATCGATCAGCAGGCGGTCACCCAGGCTGTCAGTGTCTTCGGCGAAGCCGGCCAGATGAATTTCACCGACGGCGTGCAAGGGCAGCGCGTCAATGTAGGACAGTGGATCGCGCTGGTGATTGATGCACGACACGTAGACGTTGTTGACGTCTAACAGCAGGCCGCAACCGGTGCGGCGAATGATCTCGCTGATGAAGTCCGTCTCGTCCAGCGTGGAGCGCTGGAATTGCAAGTAGGTCGACGGATTCTCGAGCAGCATCGGCCGCTTGAGCGTGCTTTGCACCTGGTCGATGTGTTCGCACACCCGGTTCAAGGTGGCGACGTCGTAGGCCAGGGGCAGCAAGTCATTGAGAAACACCGGGCCGTGGCTGGACCAGGCCAGGTGTTCGGAAAAAGACTGGGGTTGATAGCGTTCGATCAGCGTGGCCAACCGTGCCAAGTGCTCACGATTTAACGGCCCTTCGCCGCCGATGGACAGGCCTACGCCGTGCAGCGACAGCGGGTACTGTTCGCGGATCAAACCCAGGTAGTGATGGAACGGGCCGCCGGCCACCATGTAGTTTTCGGCGTGTACTTCAAAAAAACCGATGTCGGGCGAGGTATCGAGCACTTCAATGAAGTGCTCGTTCTTCAGCCCAAGCCCGGCCCTGTGAGGGAGGCCGGGCACCTGAGCCGGTGAGACCGTGTGCTGGGGAAAAAGCGTCATCATCAGTACTCAGGCTGCGGGCTGTTTTCAGGATTTGGCGGTGAAGGCCGCTTCCTGGCCGAAACCGGTTGGCGAGGTGGAGCTTGGGGTTTTAGCGCAGGTGCCGGCTGGGACCAGTTTCCAGGCGTTGGCCTGGTCTTTGACTTTGGAGGTGCCGGCGCAGGAAGTGCCGGCGCCTGCGGCGCAATCGTTCTTGCCGGCTTCAGCGATGCCGAAGCATTTGTCCATTTTGGCGTCGTCGGCGTGGGCCATGTTCGACATTGCGGACAGGCTCAGGGCCGAACCGAGGGCCAGGATCAGGGTAGCGGCGGACAGTTTCGTGGTCATGGTGTATCTCCAGCATTGAGGGTGGGTAAGGAAGCGTTTTTGCTTGCTTACCCCTCTAGAGTCAAGGCTTCAGGTTGCGTTACAGCAGGTAGCAAATAAATCTTCGATGGGCAGCAAAATAGTGCAGCGAGCCTCAGTCTTCAGGTATCGGCGGTCCTGCTGGCGCTTGCTGTACGATCGAGCAACGGGCGAAAGTGCTTGCGACCAATAAGGAGCTTTGCGTTGAACAAGGTTGCGTTACAGCAGGTAGCAAATAAATCTTCGATGGGCAGCAAAATAGTGCAGCGAGCCTCAGTCTTCAGGTATCGGCGGTCCTGCTGGCGCTTGCTGTACGATCGAGCAACGGGCGAAAGTGCTTGCGACCAATAAGGAGCTTTGGCGTTGAACAAGCGGTTTACAGATTTTTTCATCAGCAGGAATTTTTCATTCCTATGGCTGGGGCAAGCGCTTGCATCGTTTGGCGAGTTTGTTTTTGAAAGCACGGTCATCGTCTGGCTGGTGACGGACTTGTTTCACAACAGTGCCTTTTTACCGACGGCGGTGGGCCTGGCAGTGGCGGCCTCGGCCATCCCGCGTGTGTTGGTGGCGCCACTGGCCGGAGCCTGGGTTGATCGAATGGCCCCGCTGTACGTGATGATCACCGCGGATGCTATCCGGGTGCTCAACTTCCTGATCTTTTTTGTGATCTATTCGCTGGCAGGGCTTGATCAGATGCAAGTGCTTGCCGGGGTTCTGCTGCTGTTGTTGGTTAACAGCACCGCTGCGCAATTTTTCAACCCGTCGCGTCAGGCGATCATGCAGGTGGTCATCCCGTCTGCGCGACGCGTTGAAGCCTCAGCCAAGGCGATGTTTTCTTTGACGGGTATTTCAGTGTTGTCGGCGTCTCTTGGGCCGGCGTTATTTGTGTGGGTAGGGCCTGCTGTGGCACTGCTGATCAATGTGCTGGCCTTTACGTGTTCGGCACTCTGTATCGCCTCCACCCAAGGCCTGTGCAGGACGTTGCTGGCCGAGCAGCAACGGTTGCCGTTCTGGCACGGGCTGCTCGCGGGGCTGCGGTTTTCGTGGCGGCACGCTTCCATTCGCACGCTGCTGGTCGGTGTTGCGTTGTATGGGTTTTCGCTCGGGGTGAACAACGTTGCATTGTCCTTGTATGCATTCAAAACCCTGGGCCTGAGCCCTTATGAATACGGCCTGATACTGGCGGCGTTCCCAGTGGGGGGCTTGATTGCCGCCGTGCTGGTGCGGCCGTTGCTGAAGTCATTGAGTACACGTCAGGCATTTACTATTTCGTTGCTGTGCATGGGTTTCAGCTACCTGGCGTACTCGCTGCATCCGCCGTTTTACCTGGCTTGGGCGCTGATGTTCTGCTACGGGCTGTTCTTTTCGGTGTTTGCGATTGTTCAAGGGCCGATGCTTCAAGAAGCTGTGCCTGAGGGTTATATGGGGCGTGTATCGGCAACGGTCACGCCCGTGCTGGCCATCGCATCGCTCACCGGTACGCTGGTGTGTTCCCAGACGTTGAACCTGGCGCAGAGCGTTATCGGGTATTTCGATATGCCGCTGGACGTGTATGGCCTGTCTATCTTTCTCGCTGCGGGCTTGCTGCTCACGGGGGTGGGTTGATGCTGGCCGGCCAACGGGCGAGCAAAGGTCAACTTGCCGCGACGCTCTAAACCGCAATAAAAAAAACGGCCCGAAGGCCGTTTTTGGTTGACGCCAATGGCTCAGCCACCGAGATAAGCTTCACGCACTTTCGGGTCCGTCAGCAATTGCTCACCTGTACCCTGCATCACCACCCGGCCGTTTTCCAGCACGTAGGCGCGGTCGGCGATTTTCAGCGCCTGGTTGGCGTTCTGCTCCACCAGGAACACCGTTACACCGTCCTTGCGCAGTTGTTCGATGATGTCGAAGATCTGCTGGATGATGATCGGCGCCAGGCCCAGGGACGGTTCGTCCAACAGCAGCAGCTTGGGCTTGCTCATCAGCGCCCGGCCGATGGCGAGCATTTGCTGCTCGCCGCCGGACATGGTGCCGCCGCGCTGGCTGAAGCGCTCCTTGAGCCTTGGGAACAGGTGCAACACCTTGTCCATCTGCTCTTGGTAATCGCCCTTGTCGGTGAAGAACCCGCCCATGGACAGGTTCTCCTCCACGGTCAGGCGCGAGAACACGCGACGGCCTTCGGGCACCACCGCAATGCTCTTGCGCATGATCTGCGAGGACTGCTGGCCCACCAGCTCTTCACCCATGTAGCGGATGCTGCCGCTGTGGGCCTGCGGTGAACCGCACAGGGTCATCAGCAAGGTCGATTTGCCAGCGCCGTTGGCGCCGATCAGCGTGACGATTTCACCTTGGCGCACTTCCACGTTGATGCCGTGCAGGGCCTGGATCTTGCCGTAGAAAGTGGAAACGTTTTCGAATTGCAGCATTTTACGCTTCCCCCAGATAGGCTTTGATCACTTCAGGATTGTCGCGGATCTGCTCCGGCGTGCCGTTGGCCAGCGGCGTGCCCTGGTTGATCACGACGATGTGGTCGGAGATGCTCATGACCAGTTTCATGTCGTGTTCGATCAACAGCACCGTGGCGTTGTTTTCCTCACGCAACACGCTGATCAGCGCCTTGAGGTCTTCGGTTTCCTTGGGGTTCAAGCCGGCGGCCGGTTCGTCGAGCATGAGGATCCGCGGGCGGGTCATCATGCAGCGGGCGATTTCCAGGCGACGTTGCTGACCATAGGCCAGGGTACCGGCAGGGCGGTTGGCAAACTCGGTGAGGTTGACCTTGTCCAGCCAGTACTCGGCGTATTCCATGGCCTCGCGCTCGCTCTTGCGGAACGCCGGGGTCTTGAACAGGCCAGCAAAGAAGTTGGTGTTCAAGTGACGGTGCTGGGCAATCAGCAAGTTCTCGACCGCCGTCATGTCCTTGAACAACCTTACGTTCTGGAAGGTGCGCACCACGCCCTTGCGAGCGATTTCGTGGCCGGCCAGGCCCTGGATCGGCTGGCCGTCCAGCAGGATGCTGCCGCCGCTCGGCTTGTAGAAGCCGGTGAGGCAGTTGAACACCGTGGTCTTGCCGGCGCCGTTCGGGCCGATCAGCGCCACTACCTGTTTCTCTTTCACGGTCAGGGCCACGCCGTTGACCGCCAGCAAGCCGCCGAAGCGCATGCTCAAGTTTTCGACTTTCAGGATCTCGCGGCTCATTTGCGCAGCTCCATGTGTGGACGTTGCATGGGCAGCAGGCCTTGAGGACGCCAGATCATCATCAGCACCATCATGGCGCCGAACATCAACATGCGGTATTCGCTGAACTCACGCATCATTTCCGGCAGCAGGATCATCACGATCGCCGCCAGAATCACGCCCAACTGCGAGCCCATGCCACCCAGTACGACGATGGCGAGGATGATCGCCGACTCGATAAAGGTGAACGACTCCGGGGTCACCAAGCCTTGGCGCGCGGCGAAGAAGCTGCCGGCGAAACCGGCGAATGTTGCCCCGAGGGTGAATGCCGAAAGTTTGATAACTGTCGGGTTCATGCCTAACGCACGGCAGGCGATTTCATCTTCGCGCAACGCTTCCCACGCACGGCCGATCGGCATGCGCAGCAAACGGTTGATCACGAACAAGGCCGCCAGCGCCAGCAACAAGGCCACCAGGTACAGGAACACCACTTTGCTCACCGGGTTGTAGTCGATCCCGAAGTACTCGTGGAAGGTCTGCATGCCTTCGGCTGCGGTGCGGTCGAACGACAGCCCGAAGAACGTCGGCTTGGGGATGCTGCTGATGCCGTTGGGGCCACCGGTGATATCGGTGAGGTTACGCAGGAACAGCCGGATGATTTCACCGAAGCCCAGGGTCACGATCGCCAAATAGTCACCGCGCAGGCGCAGCACCGGGAAGCCCAGCAGGAAGCCGAACGTGGCCGCCGCCATACCCGCCAGCGGCAGGCAGATCCAGAAGCCCCAGCCCAGGTAATGCGAGAGCAGCGCGTAGGTGTAGGCACCCACGGCATAGAAGCCCACATAACCCAGGTCGAGCAGCCCGGCCAGGCCCACCACGATGTTCAGGCCCAGGCCCAGCAACACGTAGATCAGGATCAGCGTGGCGATGTCGACGGCGCCGCGCGAGCCGAAGAACGGCCAGATCAACGCCGCCACGATCAGGCCGATGATGATGTAGCGCTGGGTGCGCGGCAGGGTCAGGAATTGGCTGACCTTGGGCGACACCAACGGCCCACGGTTGCCCTTGAACAAGGCACCGACCTGCTGGGTGAACAGCACGCGCAGGAACATCAGCACCGAGCACAGGGCGATGATGGTCAGGGTCACAGGACCGGTGCCATGCACTTCCAGGTTGATGCCGACAATGCTCAGCTTGAGGCCGAGTACCGGAAAGGCCACGGCCCATACCAGCAAGGCGCTGAAAAACGCCGATTTAAGATATCTGCTCATACTTTCTCAACCTCCGGACGGCCCAGAATGCCGGTCGGACGGAACAACAGCACCAGAACCAACAGGCCAAACGCCACGACGTCCTTGTATTGGTCGCCGAAGATATCGGCACCAAAGGCTTCAGCCACGCCCAGCACCAGCCCGCCGAGCATGGCGCCCGGAATACTGCCGATGCCGCCCAAGACCGCCGCGGTAAAGGCCTTGAGGCCTACCAGGAAACCGGCGTTGGGGTTGATCACGCCGTACTGCATGCTCAGCAGCACAGCCGCGACGGCCGCCAGCGCAGCACCGATGACGAAGGTCAGGGCGATGATGTTGTTGGTGTTGATGCCCAGCAGGTTGGCCATCTTGATGTCTTCGGCGCAGGCCCGGCAGGCGCGCCCCAGACGGGAGCGGGAGATGAACAGGGTCAGGCCCAGCATCGCCACCAGGGTGACGACGAATACGAGGATCTGCATGTACGAAATCAGCACTTCTTGTGCGCCGCCTGGGCCGAAGGAGAAGCTCCCCGGGATCAGGTTGGGAATGGACTTATCCTTGGAGTCCTGGGACAGCAATACAGTGTTCTGCAGGAAAATCGACATGCCGATAGCGGAAATCAGCGGGATCAAACGGTTGCTGCCACGCAAGGGACGGTAGGCAACCCGCTCGATACTGTAGCCATAGGCACTGGTCACGACGATCGACGCAAGGAACGCGGCGGTCATCAACAGCGGCAGGGAGTGGATCCCCATCATGGCCAGCCCGGCAAGGGCGATGAAGGCCACGTAGGAACCAATCATGTACACCTCGCCATGGGCGAAGTTGATCATTCCAATGATGCCGTAAACCATTGTGTAGCCAATGGCTATCAAGGCATAGGTGCTGCCAATGGTCAGGCCATTAACCAGCTGTTGGAAAAAATGATAGATCTCAGGCATTACAGCGCTCCTAAAAACCCGATACGCATTTCACTGGTGGAGTCATGTTCCGGCCCTGCGCTGTGTTCTATAAGCACATTTGCACAAAGCGTTTGCCAGCGAACCGCTGGTGACGGTTTTAAGATTTTCAGGTGAGCCAGCGCCCGGATCGCGGGTGTCAGGCCCATAAACCTCGTAAAACAAAACCCACTGCTTTCACAGTGGGCTTGTTGACCAGTAAGGCCTGGCTTACTGAGGGGAAACTTCGGTTTTTGGTTTGCCGAAGTGCCATTGGTAGACCACGAACTTGAAGTCCTTCAGGTCGCCCTTGGCATCAAAGCTCAGTTCGCCGGTAGGGGTCTTGAAGGTGCCGGCGTGGATGGCGGCTGCCACCTTGGCGGTGTCTTCGCTCTTCGCGGCAGCGATACCGCCTGCGATGACTTCAACGGCCGAGTAGGCCGGGAACACGAATGGACCGGTTGGGTCCTGCTTGTTCTTGGCGAACGCTTCAACGATGGCTTTGTTGGCAGGGTCGGTGTCGAAGGATTTCGGCAGGGTTACCAGCAGGCCTTCGGAAGCGTCTTGGGCGATTTGCGAGATGGAGTCGTTGCCGACACCTTCTGGGCCCATGAACTTGGCGTTCAGGCCTTTTTCTTTGGACTGACGCAGGATCAAGCCCAGCTCTGGGTGGTAGCCGCCGTAGTAGACGAAATCGACGTTGGCTTGCTTGAGCTTCTGGATGATCGAGGAGAAGTCTTTGTCACCGGCGTTCAGGCCTTCGAAGACAGCGACTTTCACGCCTTTCTTCTCAAGGGTCTGTTTAACGGCGGTGGCGATGCCTTCACCGTATTGTTGTTTGTCGTGCAGAACGGCAACAACCTTAGGCTTCACGAAATCGGCGATGTAGTTGCCGGCCGCCGGGCCCTGGGCGCTGTCCAGGCCGATGGTACGGAAGATCAGCTTGTAGCCACGGGCGGTGATTTCCGGGCTGGTAGCCGCCGGAGTGATCATGATCACGCCTTCGTCTTCGTAGATATCGGTTGCAGGCTGAGTGGAGCTGGAGCAGAGGTGACCGACCACGAACTTGACGCCGTCGTTGACCACTTTGTTGGCGACGGCCACGGCTTGTTTAGGGTCGCAAGCGTCGTCGTATTCTTTGGCTTCAAGCATCTTGCCATCGACGCCGCCCTTGGCGTTGATGTCGGCGATTGCCTGCTTGGCACCCATGAATTGCATGTCGCCGTATTGCGTCACAGGACCTGTTTTAGGCCCGGCGATACCGATCTTGATGGTGTCGGCTGCGAACGAATGGCCAGCAACCCCAGCCAGGACCATAGCGGCAAACAGTTTGGAAATCTGCTTAGTAGCCTTATTCATAGTGCTCCACTCTTACTGTTGTATTTTTTATAGTTCTAGCGGCCTTGTGAGCTGCAGAACCGGATCAGATATCTCGGATATCCCCCCGGCATGCCCTGGCAACTGTACCGGTACAGTGTAGAGCGCCGGTTGATCGCTTGAAAAGCTGGCTGCTGGGGGCAAAACCCGGGCGTGTCGCTTAAATGAAAGAAAAAGACAGAATTGCGGCGGGGTGATGCCAGAATCTCGGGCAATCCTTGGCTTTTCTGACACGTTCTCTCGGTGCCTCATTTGCAACAGGGTTTTTCTACCTGGCTTTTGCTACGAAAGGCACGACGTTATGATTGCGCCGATTTTTTATTCAGGTGAATTCCCATGACGCAAGAACCTAGCACCCTCTATGCCAAGCTGCTCGGTGAAACCGCCGAAATTTCCTGGAAGGAGCTTGAGCCGTTCTTTGCCAAGGGTGCCCTATTGTGGGTCGACGCTGGCCTGGATTTGATCGAAGCCGCCGAGGGAATGGCTGAGGACAACCGCGAGAAAGTCGCTGCGTGGCTGGCTGCGGGGAGCCTTGGCGAAGTGTCTGCGACGCGGGCGTTGGACCTGGTTGAGCGTGATCCGAGCTTGTGGGCGGTGGTGGTTTCGCCGTGGATTCTGATCCAGGAAAGGGCAGTGTAAGAAACGAGCGCCCTAAAAAGGTGCGTGATTTTCGCCGGTGTAAGTGTGTAGCTGAGTAACCGCTGACGCGGTGATGGCATCTTGCCGTAGAGAAAGGTCACAGGTGAGGGTGACGTGCACGTCACGGGAACAGTTTTGCGCGGGGCCGAAGGCTCGGGGAATTGTTTCTGGGTGTGGCGGGGATCTGGGTTTTCCTTGCCTGACAGACCGCTATCGCAGGCAAGCCAGCTCCCACATTTGATCGGGTTCCACCGTTGGAATGCGGTCAAATGTGGGAGCTGGCTTGCCTGCGATGGCCGCGCCGCGGTCTACGCAGTCTTGCCGGTATGGTTATTCAACGAAATAACCTTGGTTTTCCCAATCCGATGACGATAGATCTCGCGCAAATACTTGATCGCCTTCTTCACACAGTCCCGTGACAAGCGAATATCGTTGATCGACACGAACTTCTCCTTGTCGTTGATCAACTCCCGATACTTCTTCTCGTACATCGGTTTGATCGCATACCAGTTGGTATCCAGAATCTTCGCCGGGTTCTCAAACTCATTGAGCAGTTCATCGATACGGTCTTCATCGAAGTCTTCATGGATGATGAAATCCAGGATCGAGTTGTCCAGCGTGTCATCAAACCGATACGGATTACGCGCAAAGCAGCGCTTGATAAACGCCACGATCAGCGTGAGGAAGTCGTCCGACAGGCAAGGGCTCTTGGCGATCAACGTGGTCAGCGACAAGTTGGCCGAGGCGCCGATCACCAGCGCGTAACGCTTGAGCGTGGTGTTGGGGAACAGGCTGTTGAGGTGAGTCTTGAGCCGGTTCAAGTCCATGTTGGACAGCTTGTAGTCCTTGGGCAACGACACAATCGACACCACCGACGAGCAGTTCTTGAAGAAGTGCAGGTCATGCAGCGCCGCCGCGTCGTACCCGGAGTTCTTGTACTGCTCCAACGACGCCTTGTAACGCTTGGATTCAATCGGCAACAGGCTGATGCCCTCGATCGCCTGGGTGACTTTGTTGAAGTGCGGCAGGTCAATCGAGCGGAAAAACAGGTCATCAATGTTCAGCCGCTGCGGCTCTTTATCGAACACCTTGAACTTGTCGTTCGACGGCGCCGGGGTTTCCGGCACCACCGATTCGGCGTAGGCAATCGCCACCGGCCCCGCCAGGCTCATGAACAGGTCGTTGGCATCCAGGCGGATGGTTTCGCCGATGTCGATGCCGGCGCGACGGAAGTAGTTCTGGTCGTAGTCGGTGGTTACCGCCTGGGCCGTGAGGATGTTGAAAATCTGCTGGGAGATGTATTGGTTGGCGTGTTTTTCCATCGCATTAACGTCAATGTTCTGGATATTGCCGTCATCGCTCTCTTCGGCGTAACGCATGATGTCGTTGGAGATCAGCATCATCGCGTTCCACGGGCGGATGCGGCCTTTCACGCTGGCCTCGCTGCTGTCTTCATTGTCGAAGTTGTACGAAAAGTCCCATTCTTCCGACAGGTATTTGCACAGCAGTCGCCCGGCGTTGATGTGCAGCGCCTCGGACATTTCGCTGCGGTGGTCGGAGATATTCGGCAGCACACAGATGCCGCTGGTGAAGATCGGCTCGAAGACAAACGCGTGGCCGCTCTTGCTGTCGTGCTCGTCGGCGGGCTTGGTGTCGAACGTCTTGTTCATGTACGAGTGCTGCTGGGCCAGCCCGAATTCGGAGGCCATGCCCGAACCCGTGCCGCCGCCGGCGCTGAAGATCGAGAAGTACAGGCGCGACTGGTTGGCCTTGATGCCGCAGGAGTCGATCAGGTACGAGTGGATCATCTTCCAGTCGGGGCTGGAAAAACGTTGGGTGTCTTTGTTGAGGATGATCTTGGCCAGGTACTGGCCGAGGATCGGCGCGTTACCGGCGCCGCCGGCATGCACTTCCGACAGGTCCATGATCTTCATTTTGCTGTAGTCGCGCAGGAAGCCGCTTTTTTCGCCCTTGCGCGAGAAGCGGATGCGCCCGGCGATGTCCTTGTCCAGGTCGCCCAGCATCACCAGCGGCTCGACCAGAAACACCGGCTTGGTGGCCTTGCCGCCGCCCAGGCGCAGGTTGTTACGAAGCCACTGGGCCGGGCTGTAGCCTTTATCGGCTGATTTGTCTTCGGTACTGAATTCGTTCAGGTAGAACTTGCGCGCGTTGTACACCAACTCCGCCACGTCCAAGGCAATGTTGGAGCCGCAGCGGCCCAGGCCGATCAGGCACACCGAGGGGAATTCCTGCTCACTGCGCGCATCGGCGTCGCCTTCCTGCTGGGGCAGGCGCGGGAACACCATGTCGCGCAGGCCGTCGAGGTTGTCGAGGATGCGGTCGGTATTGGTTTCGGTGAAGTACAGGTACTGCTGGGTAGCCAGCGTGCGGGGGCTGCTCAATGACTTTGAACCTGAGGGTTTTTCCGCAGGAGCTGTGGGCAACACGTCGGATACCACGGTGGCAGAGTTATTTTTGGAGGTCATTGGGCGCCATGTGCCTGGACGGATGGCCGGAAAAATCAGGCAGCCATCACTGAATGAGAGTTCGCGACTTTACAGTGCGTCTGAGTCCGGGATGGTCGGGTTTAACCCTTATTTCTCAAGGGGAATCCGGGCCGGACTCTGATGAATCGGCCGTTCGTCGGCGTTCTTTAGCCAAGTGATGGCGAAATGCCAAAGATTCGGCGTCAGCGAATTGGCCTGACGGTAGACGTAGGCCCGATACGGCCTGGGGTGGGGTCTTTCGGCGCAGGGGACTCTCGGTTGCCCTCCACGCTGAACGGGTAGAGCGGGTTGCGCATCTGCATGCCCTGGATCACGCCGACGATGTCACTGAAAGGCACCGCCGGGCTTAGCAGGTAGCCCTGAACAAAATCACAGCCATGTTTGAGCAGCAGTTCGAATTGCGCCTGGGTTTCCACGCCTTCGGTGACGACCTGCAGGTGCAGGGTGTGGGCCATGCCGATGATCGCCTGGACGATCTCGATATCGGCGGTGGACTTGGGGATGTCCTGGATAAATGAACGGTCGATCTTCAAGGTATTGAGCGGCAGGCGCTTGAGGTAAGCCAGCGATGAGTAGCCGGTGCCGAAATCATCAATGGCCAGCGACACACCCAAGGCGCGGATTTGCCGCAACAGCGCCAGGGTGCTGCTGATATTGCCCATCAGCGCGTTTTCGGTGACTTCCAGTTCCAGGCGGTTGGCGCCAATCCCGGCGAAGCGCAAGGCGGCTTCGATTTCATCCGCCAGCTCATCACGAACCAGGTTCAGGGCCGAGCAGTTCACGGCCATGGTCAGCTCGGTGTAGCCACGGTCGGACAGCAGGCTCAAATCGTGACAGGCCTGGCGCAACACCCAGTGGTCCAGATCGGCAATCAAGCCGTTGCTTTCGGCGATGCTGATAAACCGCTCGGGGGCCAGCAGGCCGTGTTGCGGATGCTGCCAGCGCACCAGGGCTTCCAGGCGCGTGACCTTGCCTAGCTTCATGTCAAAAATTGGCTGATAGAACAGCACCAATTCGTTACGCCCGCGCAGGGCCGCGCGCAATTCCTCTTCTAATTGCAGTTCCATGAAGGCGCGGGTTTTAAGGTTGGAACTGAAGAAGTTCAGGCTGTTGCGCCCGGCGTCCTTGGACTGGTAAAGCGCCAGGTCGGCGGTCTTCAGCAGCTCTTCGCAGGTCAGGCCATCGTCGGGGAACAGGCTGATACCAATGCTGGTGGTCATCACCATGCGCCGGCCCGCCAATTCAACCGGCTCCTTCATTTTCTGCATGATGCGCTGCGCCATGTGCCGCGCTTCGTCGCGATGGTGAATGTTGATCAAGATGCAGAATTCATCACCGCCAAACCGTGCGACCACGTCGTCATGGCTGCGCACCGAGCTTTTGATATGCCCGGCCAGCACGGTGAGTAACAGGTCACCGGCGTCATGTCCGAGGCTGTCATTAATGCGCTTGAAGTGGTCGATGTCGAGGAAGATGACCGCCAACATGCCGTTGTAAGTGGTTTTTTCTGCGACCTTCTCTGCAAAGATCTGGTTAAAACCCCGGCGGTTAAGCAGGCTGGTCAGCGCATCGTAATGGGCCACCTGTTGCAGTGATGCGCGGGCCTGGTCAAGTTCGCTGAGCAGAGCGTTGACCCGGCGCAGGTCACGCTCCTTGTGCTGCAGTTTTTTGTCCGCCAAGGCGGCGCTGACGCTGCTGCCGATCACCAGCAGGGTGATCACCGCCACGGACAGGCCGAGCTGAATAGGGTTGTTGTCCAGCGGCAATGCGAGGTCAGCCCCGCTGGGCACCAGCATCTGCATGGCGGCCATGCCGGTGAAGTGCATGCTCAGGATACCGGCGCCCAGCACCAGGCTGGCGCCGTATTTGAGCAGTTGATAGAACACGCCGGCGCCGTTACGCAGGTAGCACGACAGCAATAACGCCGCCAGGCTGGCGCCAATCGCAATGCCGACCGAGGCCATGAACAGCCCCGAATCGAAGTACACCTGGGCCTGGGAGCGCATCGCCGACATGCCGACGTAGTGCATCAAGGCGATGCCGAGCCCCATCCACACCGATGCCAACAGGTACTGATGGAACCGTAACTGCGCATGACTGAGGGTTTGCATGGCAAACAGCGAGGCAATCAGGGCGATCACCAGCGAGGCAAACGTCATGAGTAATTCGTAATGAATGGCGATAGGCGCCTGGAAGGCCAGCATGCTGATGAAGTGAGTCGACCAGATGCCGCCTGCCAGGCAACCGGCGCCTACCCAGCGCCAGTGGCGCCGGGCGGTAGGGTCTTCGACATGGCTGACGCGTTCGGCCATGTCCAACGTACCGAACCCTGCCGCACACGCGACCAGGTAGGCCAGCAACACCAGAAAAGGGTTATGACTGCAATTGAGTAATAAATGCCCGTGATCTGGAAGCTCGGTAAAAAAATGCATACCTAGCCATTCCATAGCATGTCCCGTCAAAGTCAGTACGTCATTGCCTGCAACAATGGCCTATGACGTCGAGTATAGAAGCCTCGCGGGATTTGCCAGGAATAATGGCACTTTGCTCTCAATGATTTTGGCATGCCTGCCATAGCGTTTGATGCTAAGCGCTGATCGGCAGGTCCAACTCGAAAGGTGCCGGCAGCGGCGGCAAGCCAAAGGCGGCGCGTGCCTTATCGCAATCGACGTTCTGTTCACCCTGGCTCCACGACGCATCGAACTCGCGACACGGGCTTGAGCGCTGCTCATAGATCGTGCAACGGGTGCCCTTACCGACTTCACCTTCAAGGCTGCAGCAACGCGCGGGTTTCTGGTCGGTACCGATCATCGCCACCCGCGTGGGATTGATCTGCACCACCAAATCATCGGGCACCGTGCCCCCCGATGAGGCGCACTCACCCCAGAAGAAAGACACACGAAAGTGTGAACAGCAGGCACCGCAACTCAGACACGGACTGGCTTCGGACATGGGCGTCATCGATAAGAAAAGTAGGATTGGGGGTGTTACGGAAGGCTCGCCATTCTATCCGTGCCATGGCGGTTGGGAAGGGGGGCGCGAACTTATATTTTTGTAGGCAAAGTCCCGTGATACCGGGTGAAATCATGCCCTATCAGCTTTACGAATCATTACAGACAACCGCCCCCTGCCTGACTATGTTGCACAGACCGGGCAGGATGCATCGGGCATCGCAGCTCTCATAACAATAAAAGAGACGGACCCATGCAGAACTCGACCCAAGCGGCGAATGCCTGGCGCATTCTGTTCTTGCTGTTCCTCGCCAACTTGTTCAACTTCTTCGACCGCACCATTCCCGCGATCATCATCGAACCCATCCGCATGGAGTGGCACCTGAGCGACTTCCAGCTCGGCATCATCGGCACCGCCTTCACCATCGTTTACGCCATCGCCGGCCTGCCGCTGGGGCGCATGGCCGACACCGGCTCGCGCAGCAAACTGATGGGCTGGGGCCTGTTTGCCTGGAGCGGGCTGACAGCGATCAACGGCATGGTCGGCAGTTTCTGGACTTTCCTGCTGGTGCGCATGGGCATCGGCATCGGCGAGGCCAGCTATGCGCCGGCCGCTAATTCGCTGATTGGCGACCTGTTTCCCGCCCACCGCCGCGCCCGCGCCATGGGCATTTTCATGCTAGGGCTGCCGTTGGGGCTGTTGCTGGCGTTCTTTACTATCGGTTGGATGGTCAAGGCGTTCGACAGCTGGCGTGCGCCGTTCTTCATCGCCGCCGTGCCGGGGATGATCCTGGCGGTATTCATGTTCTATATCAAAGAACCCAAGCGCGGCGCGGCGGAAACCGTGCAAGTCTCCCAGGAGCGCGTCGACCGCCCGATCCGCCGCGTGCTGGCGGTGCCGACCTTCCTGTGGCTGGTGCTGGCCGGACTGTGCTTCAACTTCGCCACCTATGCGTGTAACTCGTTCCTGGTGCCGATGTTGCAGCGTTACTTCCTGATGCCGTTGCAGGATGCGGCCGTCGCCACTGGCGTCATTGTGGGTATCACCGGTCTTGTAGGCCTGACCTTGGGCGGCTGGATTGCCGACAAGATCCATCAGCGCGTCGCCAATGGCCGGCTGTTGTTCGCGGCGTGCAGCCTGATCATCTCCACCGTCACCACCGCTTGGGCATTGCATGCCGGGCGAGTCGAGATTGGCGTGTTTGTGGCGCTGTTCAGTGTCGGCTGGCTGTTTGCCTATAACTTCTACACCTGCGTGTATACGGCGATCCAAGACGTGGTTGAACCGCGCCTGCGCGCCACGGCGATGGCGCTGTTCTTTGCCGGGCTGTACTTGCTCGGCGGTGGCATGGGGCCGATTGTGGTGGGCGGGCTGTCTGATCACTTTGCCCATTCGGCCATGTATGCCGATGGCGCGGCGCAGATGACTGAGGCGTATAAAGCGGTGGGGTTGCATGACGCCATGTACCTGATCCCGGTGGCGCTGTTCCTGACCATGTTGTTTCTGTTTCAGGCGTCGCGCAGTTTTGTGCGTGATGCCAAGCGGATGAAGGATGGGTTGGGGGCGGTGGAGGTGCCAGCGGCTGCGGCTACCGCTTGAGACCGAGGTGACTCCATCGCAGCATAGGTATCTCACTGGTCATTCCCCTGTGGGAGCGGGCTTGCCCGCGATGAGGCCCGCAAGCCAAACAAAAAAAGGCCCGCATTGCGCGGGCCTTCTTTTTAGCAGTGCAGGGCAGTGATTAGCCCGCCACCAACACCCGAATCGCTTCCAGTCGCAGCGCCGCCTTGTCGAGCATGGCCAACCCTTGCTCGCGCTGTTGGCGCAGGGCAACCAGCTCGCTGTCGCGCACGGTCGGGTTGACCGCTTGCAACGCGGTCAGGCGTGCCAGCTCTTCGTCGGTGTCCGCCGCCAGACGGCGCTTGGCCTCGGCCACACGCTCGGCATGGCGCGGGGTGATCTTCTCTTCGCCGGCATTGATGCGCGGCGTGAGTTGGTCGCGCTGGGCCTGGACGAACTTGTTGGCGCTGGCGCGTGGCACGCTTTCCAGTTGGTCGTTCAGGGTTTCAAACGACACACGCCCGGACAGGTCATTGCCATTGGCATCCAACAGGCAGCGCAACGCGGCCGGTGGCAGGTAGCGGCCCAGTTGCAACGAGCGCGGTGCAACCACTTCACTGACGTAAAGCAGTTCGAGCAACACGGTGCCTGGCTTGAGCGCCTTGTTCTTGATCAGCGCCACGGCGGTGTTGCCCATCGAGCCGGACAGCACCAGGTCCATGCCGCCCTGCACCATCGGGTGTTCCCAGGTGATGAACTGCATGTCTTCGCGCGACAGCGCCTGGTTACGGTCGTAGGTGATGGTCACACCTTCGTCGTCGCCCAGCGGGAAGCTGGCGTCGAGCATTTTTTCGCTGGGCTTGAGGATCAGCGCGTTTTCCGAATGGTCTTCGCTGTCGATGCCAAAGGCGTCGAACAGGGTTTCCATGTAGATCGGCAGGGCGAACTGGTCGTCTTGCTCCAGGATGTCTTCCACCAGCGCATCGCCTTCACCGGCGCCGCCGGAATTGAGCTCCAGCAAGCGGTCGCGGCCGGTGTGCAGCTCCTGCTCCAGACGCTCGCGCTCGGCACGGGCTTCGTCGATCAGGGCTTGCCACTCGCTGTCGTCAGCGTTTTCCAACAGCGGCAGCAGGCGTGGGCCGAACTGATGCTGCAAGGCGTTGCCGGTCGGGCAGGTGTTGAGGAACGCGTTCAGCGCTTCGTGGTACCACTGGAACAGGCGCTCTTGCGGGCTGGTTTGCAGGTACGGCACGTGCAGTTCGATCACATGTTTCTGGCCGATCCGGTCCAGACGCCCGATCCGCTGTTCCAGCAGGTCAGGGTGGGACGGCAGGTCGAACAGCACCAAATGGTGGGAGAACTGGAAGTTGCGGCCTTCACTGCCGATTTCCGAGCAGATCAGCACCTGGGCGCCAAACTCTTCATCGGCGAAGTAAGCGGCGGCGCGGTCACGCTCGAGGATGTTCATGCCCTCGTGGAACACCGTGGCCGGGATGCCGGAACGCACGCGCAGGGCGTCTTCCAGGTCCATCGCAGTTTCGGCATGGGCGCAGATCACCAGCACTTTGGTGCGCTTGAGCATTTTCAGCTGGTCGATCAGCCATTCGACGCGTGGGTCGAAGCGCCACCAGCGGTTTTCTTCCTCAACGTCCGGCTGCGACTGGAAGCTGACTTCCGGGTACAGCTCGGCGTGTTCGCCCAGCGGCAACTCGAGGTATTCGTCCGGGTTCGGCAGCGGGTAAGCGTGCAGCTTACGCTCCGGGAAACCTTGCACGGCGGCGCGGGTGTTACGGAACAGCACGCGGCCGGTGCCGTGGCGGTCGAGCAGTTCACGCACCAGGCGCGCGCTGGCTTCGGTGTCGCCATCGTTGACGGCGGTGAGCAGCGCTTCACCTTCATCACCGAGGAAACCCTGGATGGTCTTGTGTGCGGTCGGCGACAGGCGGCCTTTATCCAACAGCTCCTGCACGGCTTCGGCTACAGGGCGATAGTTCTCGCTCTCGGCGCGGAAGGCGTGCAGGTCGTGGAAGCGGTTCGGGTCCAGCAGGCGCAGACGTGCGAAGTGGCTGTCCTGGCCCAGTTGTTCCGGGGTGGCGGTGAGCAACAGCACGCCGGGAATCACCTCGGCCAACTGCTCGACCAGCGAATACTCAGGGCTGGCTTTCTCTTCATGCCAGACCAAGTGGTGCGCTTCGTCGACCACCAACAGGTCCCAGCCGGCGGCGAACAGCGCGTCCTGGGCTTTCTCGTCGTCGACCAGCCACTCCAGGGCCACCAGCGCGAGCTGGGTGTCTTCGAACGGGTTGGTGGCATCGCTTTCGATGAAGCGTTCTTCGTCGAACAGCGCAACTTGCAGGTTGAAGCGGCGGCGCATTTCCACCAGCCACTGGTGCTGCAGGTTTTCCGGGACCAGGATCAGTACGCGGCTGGCGCGGCCCGACAGCAGCTGGCGATGGATCACCAAGCCGGCTTCGATGGTCTTGCCCAGGCCCACTTCGTCCGCCAGCAATACCCGTGGCGCGATACGGTCAGCGACTTCACGGGCGATGTGCAGTTGGTGAGCAATCGGTTGCGCACGTACGCCACCCAAGCCCCACAGCGAGGACTGCAACTGACGGCTGGTGTGTTCCAACGTGTGGTAGCGCAGCGAGAACCAGGCCAGCGGGTCGATCTGCCCGGCGAACAGACGGTCGCTGGCCAGACGGAACTGGATGAAGTTGGACAGTTGGGTTTCCGGCAGGGTGACCTGCTCGTTCTGCCCATTGAGGCCGTGGTAGACCAGCAGGCCATCGACGTCGTCGACTTCCTGTACGGTCATTTTCCAGCCTTCGAAATGGGTGATGCTGTCACCCGGCGAAAACCTCACGCGAGTGAGGGGCGCATTCCGTAGCGCATACTGACGAGTGTCGCCAGTGGCCGGATAGAGCACGGTCAACAAGCGCCCGTCCTGTGCCAGAACGGTGCCTAACCCCAGCTCTGCTTCGCTGTCACTAATCCAGCGTTGCCCCGGTTGATACTGCTGCGCCATGCTGCCTGACTCCCGCCGTGAAAAAGCCGACTATTCTAACGGAACACGGCTTCCAGACCAAAAGGATTAGGTGCAGCTTCGAGCTTTAAGCTACAAGCGGCAAGAAAAAGGGTGTTAGGTTGGCCCTATAGATGACGATTGGTTCACAAGTTGGCGGCTTGGTGCTCAAGTCGCCACCCTCGCAGCCGACAGTCTGCTGAACAGGAGACTAAACCCCATGCTGCCACCCATGCTGCCCTTGAGTGTTATGCCGGTCACATCGCAACTTGATCCGGTGCGCCAGAAGCCGGATATCCCGCCCGTGGTGCCAGTACAGCCAGGCTCGAATGAAAGCACGATCGACCTTAAGAAGGGCGACGCCGAGCAGTCGACGTTCTTGTTGCGCGAAGAACAACGCCGCCAGCAGGAACAGCAGAAACGCCGGCGTGAAGCCGACGAAGACCCTGAGGAACACTTGGCGATCCCCGGCGATGTGCTCAACGCCGACAACACCGTGCCGGTGGTGCCATTGATCGAAGATGCGCCGCGCCAGGGTTTGTGGGTGGACGTCGAGGTTTAATCGCGCAATTCGCGCAGCGCCGCGATCAGCACTTCAATGTCGCGCTCGGTGTTGAGCGGGCTCACCGAAATCCGTGCAATGCTGCTCAGGCCACGCGCCTGCATGTCCAACGGCGTATACGCCACGCCATTCGCGCCGATATTGATGCGCTGCAATCCCAGGCGCCGCTTGAGTTCAAAGGCGTCCCAACCCTCAAGGTTGAAGGCGATCAGCCCTGAGTGACTCGCGCCTAAATCATGCAGGGAAATTCCCGGAATCTGACGCAACGCTTCACGGATTCCCTCGCTGAGCTGCAAGACCCTTTCCCACGTCCGCGCCACGCCCAGTCGATTAACCTCCTGCAACGCATTGCCCAAGCCTGCCAACAAGGCAAACGACACTTCGCTGGTTTCAAAGCGCCGTGCGTCGTCGCGCAGGTTGTAGCCTTCGGCGCTCCATGGCGCCGAAAATACGTCGCGCTGGGCGGGATTCAGCCGCTGGAGAAACTCCGGCCGCACATACAACAACGCGGTGCCGCGTGGCCCGCGCAGGTGTTTGCGCCCGGCCGACTTGAGCACATCACAGTGCAGCGCTTGCACATCCACCGGCAATTGGCCGACGGCTTGGCCGGCGTCGATGAAATAGGGGATGGCGTGACGCCGGGCCACTTCGCCGATCGCCTGGGCGGGGTTGATCAGCCCACCGTTGGCCGGCAGCCAAGTCAGGTCGATCAGCTTGACGTTGGCATCGATCATCGACGCCAACGCCACCGGGCAGGCTGCGCCGGTTGCATCGCAGGGAATGACTTCTATCCGCGCCCCCGCTTGCACCGCCAGTTGCATGCTCGCTAGGTTGCCGCCCCATTCATGACGACCAACCAGAATGCGCTCGCCCGGTTGCCATGGGCCCAGTGCCTGAAATGCCATGCTCCAGGCGGTTGAGCCGCTGCTGGCAAAGGCTATCGACGCGGTTGGCGCATTGAGCAATTGCGCGGCTGCGCGCCGGGCTTTTTCGACGAGGATGGCGCCATGCTCGCTGGCTTCCATCGGGCCGTCGCGGGCTTCGCGTTGCAGCTGGTCGATGATCGCATTGAGCGTTGCCTGGCTGGGCAGCGAGGCGCCGGCGTGGTTGAAATGCACGATGCCCGACTGGCAGCCGGGCGTGTCGTCACGTAGGTGCTGGACGTCGAGCGGGCTCACGGCTGCAACTCGAAAATCGCATCAACCTCCACGGCCACACCGGCCGGCAGGCTGGAAACACCCACGGCGGTGCGCACATGCCGGCCTTTGTCGCCGAGGGCGTTGACCACCAGGTTTGATGCGCCATTGGCGACCACGCTCTGGTGCTGGAAGTCGCCGCTGCTGGCAATGAACACACCCAGGCGCAGAATGCGCACCACACGCGACAGGTCATCACCCACTGCATCGCTTAACTGCCCGAGCAGGCCCAGCGCCGCGAGTTCCGCCGCCTGGACGCCTTCTTCATCGCTGAGGGTGTCGCCTAACCGCCCGACGTAGGCGGGTTTGCCTTCGACCATGGGAATTTGCCCGGAGATGAACAGTTGGTTCTGGCTGATCACATGATTGATGTAATTGGCCGCCGGCTGGCTGGGCGTAGGCAGCGTCAGGCCAAGGGCTTGCAGGCGTTGGCGGATGGAGTCGCTCATGTTGAATCCTCGAGGGTTGAGAGGTTTTCAGCATGTTGGTTGCGACGATGGGCGACAAACGGATAGATCTCATCTGACGTATCTAAAAAACTTATGCGTCGCTGCAGGCTTCCTTCAACCACTGGCTGAAGCATTCGGCCGCATCGCTGGCGGGGCCTTGGGGGGCGATCAGCCAGTAGGCGATTTCGCTGTGATAGGGCGGCCAGTCGAAGGCTTCCACCAGGCTGCCGTCCTGCAGCTTGCGTTCGATCAAACAGTGGCGGCCCATGGCGATGCCCTGGCCGGCCACGGCGGCTTCGACCACGATGTTGTAGTCGTGCAGCATCACGCGGGGGTGGCGCTCGAGGTCGACTTGATAATGCGCGGACCAATCGGTCCACTCGAACGGGCGGTGCGAGGTGGCCATCAATAATGCGCCGTTGTGCACTTGGCTGGCCTTGAACGCCGGGCTGCACACCGGCGAGATCACCTCAGGCATCAGCCGCGTGGCCTGTACATCGGGCCAATCACCCTTGCCGTAACGGATGGCCAGGTCGACCTCGGCGGCGGCCACGTTGGCAAACTGAATCGCCGGCAGCAACTCCACCTGGATGTGCGGGTAACGGTTGAGAAACCCGGCCAGGCGCGGCGCCAGCCACAGGGTAGCAAAGGATGCCAGCAGGCCGACGCGAAGCACGGTGGTACTGGGTGCTACTTTCTGGGCGCGGGTGGCGGCGGCGATGGCGTCGAGGGCGGGGCGGATTTCGGCGTAGTAACGTTGGCCATCGGCGGTCAGATCAATCGCTCGGGTGCGTCGGATAAACAGCGGTTTGCCCAGATGCTGTTCGAGTTTTTGCACCTGGTGGCTGAGGGCGCTCTGGGTGACCGACAACTCGTTCGCCGCCTTGATAAAACTCAAGTGCCGCGCCACGGCTTCGAAAGCGCGCAGGGCCAGCAGCGGCGGAAGGTCATTGTGCAGTGCCAACTGAATGCGCCTACAGAAAAGGGGGAAGTTTCGATTTTGGGCGATGTCCTACCTTTTGTCGCCCTCTGATTCTGCTGTCGAAGCTAGTCGATATTTCTTACATCCCCTCGGGCAGTAGTGCGCAAAGCTTTGTGTCTTTTTTTGACACGGTAGAGCGATGAAAAACCCTATGAAGGCAAATGTGATCGGGTTGGCCATGGCTGTCGGCCTTTGCGGGGCCGCAGCAGCGAGTGAATCACCGCTGGTCGGCGCCTGGAAGCTGATCGGTTATCAGGTCGAATCTCAGGAGACCCGTAAGAAAATCCCCGCGATGGGCAGCAGTCCTGCCGGCCGGGTTATTTTTACGGCGGATCATCGGGTGGCGTTCGTGTTGACCGGCGAGGGAAGGCAGGCGGGCTCTACGGACGCGGAAAAATCAGCGCTGTTGAGTACCTTGGTTGCCTACACCGGTATTGAGCGGGTCGAGGGGAACCAATGGTGCACGCAAGTCGATGCTGCCTGGAACCCGGAGTGGGTCGGCACGGTGCAGTGTCGCGACTTTCACATCGAGGGCGACACGCTTGAAGTGCTGACGCCTTGGCGGCAAATGCCGAACTGGCCGGGGATCACGCGTTCCATCATCACGTTTGAGCGCGATAAGTAAGCCAATGGGTGGGGCGCGTTGGGGATTTTTATCCCGGTATTTGCCGTCGGGCGGGGGAGGCCGCATTATTGAGGTATTCCCGCCACTACGTAAGCCAAGCCATGAGTGATGACGACAAGCTGGTCGACCTGAATGCCGAACGTGCCAAACGTGTGCATGACCTGAATGACAAACGCCTGAATGAAGTTCGCCAGGCGTTTGAACAGGCGATGCCACTGGGCAAGGTTAAGAAAAAGTCGAAAAACAAGCCGAAAAAGCGATGAACTGACCTGAATCTGTTGATGCAGGTCAGTTATTGCCCTTCTTTACGCCCCGTTGCGGGCGACATTGATCCCCGTCAATTTTCCACTCGGCCTTCTCCGTTAACTTAGCCCTATCGCAACAGGGCACGAGCAGGAGGCCGGTCATGTTTTTCGATAATGTGGTGTTTGCCGGAGTGTTGACTGTCAGCCTCATGGTGCTGTTTTTTGTAGGATTTGGGATTTTTATCTGGAAGGACGCTAATAAGCGTAAAGAACCGTAAGTTCTTCTGGGTTACATGAGCACGCAAGGCATTTTGGGCGACTTCGGTCGCCCTTTTTTTTGGGCTGCGTTTTTTGTTGTAGCGAGTACATCCCTGGACCCCCAAAGAGATCGCGCCTTCTTTCTCAGCCTCAGCCTATCAGCTACCCAACGCCTTGGAAGCCAGCCAGAACAACCCGGCCGACAGGCCCACAGTCGCCGGCAAGGTCAATACCCAAGCCATCAGAATGGTCTTCACCGTGCCACCTTGCAGGCCGCTTTTGTTCGCAACCATGGTCCCGGCAACACCCGAAGACAACACGTGAGTCGTGGAAACCGGCAGGCTGAAGATGTTGGCCAGGCCGATCATGCACGCCGTGGTGATCTGCGCCGACATGCCCTGGGCATACGTCATCCCTTGCTTGCCGATCTTCTCACCGATGGTCAACACCACGCGCTTCCAGCCCACCATGGTGCCCAGGCCCAAGGCCAGTGCGACCGCGAGGATCACCCAGAACGGCGCGTACTCGGTAGTGGCGGTCAGGTCTTTGCGCAGCTTGTCCAGGTCGGACTTCTCACGCGCATCCAGGCCCGGCAGCTTGCCGACTTTCTTCGCAGTGTCGTCCAGGCACAGCAGGTAGCGGCGCACTTCAATACGGTGATCAGAGGTCAACGAGTGGTAGTCGGAAACCCCTTTCAACGTGTCCATCAGCGCGCTGATGGTTGGCTCCGTCTGCTGCGGGTTGCACCGGAACTTGCCCGGCAGGTCATCCTTAACACTTTTACCCAGTGCCAGGAACTCGCCAAGCGTGGCGTTGTTGCGCTGGTAGAACTGGCTCAAGTGCACGGTGGCGTCACGGGTGCGCTCGATCTGGTAGGTGGTGCTGCCCAGGTCGAGTACGAACTGCGCCGGCACGATACCGATCAACACCAGCATGATCAGGCCGATACCTTTCTGGCCATCGTTGGAGCCGTGCACGAAGCTCACGGCCATCGCCGAAATCACCAGGACCAGGCGGTTCCAGAAGGGCGGGTGCTTCTTGTCGTCGACCTTGCGGCGCTGGTCCGGGGTCTTGTGCATCTTCGACAGCGGGCGCCACCATTTCAGGCCGAGCAGCACCAGGGCTGCGACCAGGAAACCGGCCATCGGCGAGAACACCAGTGACGCGCCGATATCGATCGCTTTCTGCCAGTTCACACCGTCAGCCAGGGGAATATCGTTGATCAGGGCGTTGGCCAGGCCCACGCCGAGGATCGAGCCGATCAGGGTGTGCGAGCTGGAGGCGGGGATACCGAAGTACCAGGTACCCAGGTTCCAGGTGATCGCCGCGGCCAATAAAGAGAAGACCATTGCCAAGCCATGGCCGGTGTTCACATTGATCAGCAACTCCACCGGCAGCAAATGCACGATGGCGTAGGCGACACCCACACCACCGAGCAACACGCCGAGGAAGTTGAACACCCCGGAGAAGAACACGGCCAGATGCGGCGGCATGGCTTTGGTATAGATGACTGTGGCCACCGCGTTAGCGGTGTCATGAAAGCCATTGATGAACTCGAAGGCGAGGACAAAGGCGAGGGCGAGCAACAGGCTCACTAGAACCCAAGCATCCAGTCCGCTGAATAAATCGATCATGAAGGTTTTCTGACCCGTTCGTAAGGGGGCGCGATTATGCCAGAAAACCTCAGTAATCGATGCATTAGCTGCTCATCGGTAACAATCTTCACTGAAAAATCATGACGCACAGGCACGCATCCCAGGGTTTTCGGGGCTTTGGCAAGTCTTTGATTTATAAAGCGAGGTCTCGTAAAGACGGTTTTTTCTGACCGAAATGTGACGTTTGAAACATTTGTACGAAATTTCGCTAGGGGTGGTAGGAGCCTGGCGAAAATCAGGCTGCCCACCACTGGCAATGCGCCAGCAGTGGTGGCAAAACCTTGAAGCCCAAATCGAAGCGCTTATGGCTCTTCTGTTTTGAGTTCCTGTTCAATCTTTTGGATTTCCTGGGCAAATGCCTGATCCAGCAAGCTGGCTCGCTTGCGCCATGGCTTGCGCTCAGGCTCAGGCTGGGCGGCGTAGGTGGTGACTTCCCCGCCGTAAACGTCCTTGTAACGTTGCTCCTGGCGCTCAAGTTCCGCGCGCAGTTCGTCTTTCGTCACAGTGTTACCTAATTGAGTTGAGTTTATAGATTGTGCAGCGTCATGCCTGAAAGCCGTCCTCGGGTTATTTCACATTGAACAGTGCAGCCGTCCAAGTTTGAAAGAGGGGCCGGAGGGCAAAACTTTTAGCGACTACTTGTGACCGACGCTGCATACAGCCCGCAACGTCTGGCGAGCTCTAATCCCGATTGTGGTACCGGGCTGACCTCTGCACACGCTGCATTATAGCGGCGCATTTGAATAACACTATCACCGTGAAGTTAAAAAGCGTCAACGCCGAGTGAGGCTTTTGTTACATGCAGGCGTCAGTCTTTGGAAACGTCAGCGTTTTAAAATCTGTACTCTTCTAAATGTCAGCATGATTACTCCAACTTATTCACTTGATAAATCCTACGGCGCGGGTGAAAACGTGACGTGTCGCGCAAATTGCGATAATCGAATGATCGTCCGATAATCGCCCAATGTTGCCGGCCCCGCCTTGTACATCAATGTCTGCGCGGCTTGTAATAGCGGCCAACCCTCCCAGCGGTTGAAAATAAGAGAAAGGACCCTGAAATGAACGATCAATTGCGCAACTCCTTCGCGTCAGTGGCGCCGCCGATCGTGGCTTCCCCGGCCAAGCGCATCCAGGCGTTTACCGGTGATCCGGACTTCATGACCTCCCTGGCCCGTGGCCTGGCCGTGGTGCAGGCCTTTCAGGAGCGCAAGCGCCACCTGACCATCGCCCAAATCAGCCACCGCACCGAAATCCCCCGCGCCGCCGTGCGCCGTTGCCTGCACACCTTGATCAAGCTCGGTTACGCCACCACCGATGGGCGTACGTACTCGCTGTTGCCCAAAGTCCTGACCTTGGGCCATGCCTACCTATCCTCCACGCCCTTGGCGGTCTCAGCCCAGCCGTACCTGGACCGCATGAGCGAACAACTGCACGAAGCCTGCAACATGGCGACCCTGGAAGGCGACGACATTCTCTATATCGCCCGTTCCGCCACCACCCAGCGCCTGATTTCCGTGGACCTGTCGGTGGGCGGGCGCTTGCCGGCGTATTGCACGTCGATGGGCCGTATCCTGCTCGCGGCGTTGGACGATGCCTCGCTGCAGGACTACCTCGATCACGCTGACCTGCAAACCAAGACCAGCCGCACCCTGACCACCCCCGAAGCCTTGTTCGAATGCCTGCAACAAGTGCGTCAGCAAGGTTGGTGCATCGTCGACCAGGAACTGGAGCAGGGCCTGCGCTCCATCGCCGTGCCGGTGTACGACGCGTCCGGCCAGGTGTTGGCCGCGCTGAATGTCAGTACCCACGCGGGAAGGGTCAGTCGCAGTGAGCTTGAGCAACGTTTCCTGCCGAGCATGCTCAGCGCCAGCCGCGAGTTGAGTGCGCAGCTGTTTGCCTAAGTGTTCGGTGACCGCACAGATCCCGGCTTGATCAATTGACGGTGATTCCCCTGGCTTATTAATGTGCGGCAGCGCTGTTAGCGCCGCCCAATAATAAGTAATGACGACCTCAGGTCGTCAGCCCGCCATCGGTGTGGAAATAAAAATAATGAATCAACCCTCTGTCGGTACCAACCTGGACGTGCAGTCCTTTATCAATGCCCAGCCACTGTCGCGTTATCAGTGGCGCGTGGTGATCCTGTGTTTCCTCATCGTCTTCCTCGACGGCCTCGACACCGCGGCCATGGGCTTTATCGCCCCCGCGCTGTCCCAGGATTGGGGCATTGACCGCGCCAGTCTCGGCCCGGTGATGAGTGCCGCGTTGATCGGCATGGTGTTCGGCGCGCTGGGTTCCGGACCGCTGGCTGACCGCTTCGGGCGCAAAGTGGTGTTGGTGAGTGCGGTGTTGGTGTTTGGCGCGTTCAGCCTGGCCTCGGCCTACAGCACTAACGTCGACCAGTTGCTGGTATTGCGCTTTCTCACGGGGCTGGGCCTGGGCGCGGGCATGCCGAATGCCACCACGCTGCTGTCCGAATACACCCCTGAGCGCCACAAATCGTTGCTGGTGACCAGCATGTTCTGCGGTTTCAACCTGGGCATGGCCGGTGGCGGGTTTATTTCCGCCAAGCTGATCCCGGCGTTCGGCTGGCACAGCCTGCTGCTGATCGGTGGCATCCTGCCGTTGATCCTGACGGTGGTGCTGTTGGTGTGGCTGCCGGAGTCGGCGCGTTACCTGGTGGTGCGCAACCGCGGCACCGACAAAGTGCGCAAGACCTTGTCACCCATCGAGCCCAACCTCGTCGCCCAAGCCACCAGCTTCAGCGTGCCCGAGCAAAAAACCGTCAAGGCGCGCAACGTGTTTGCGGTGATCTTCTCCGGTACCTACAGCGCCGGCACCTTATTGCTGTGGCTCACCTACTTCATGGGCCTGGTGATTGTGTACCTGCTGACCAGTTGGTTGCCGACCCTGATGCGCGACAGCGGCGCCAGCATGGAGCAGGCCGCGTTTATCGGTGCGTTGTTCCAGTTCGGCGGTGTGCTGAGTGCGGTCGGCGTGGGCTGGGCGATGGACCGCTTCAATCCGCACAAAGTCATCGGCACGTTTTACCTGCTGGCCGGGGTGTTTGCCTACGCCGTAGGGCAGAGCCTGGGCAATATCACGGTACTGGCGACCTTGGTGTTGGTGGCCGGCATGTGCGTCAACGGCGCGCAATCGGCGATGCCGTCCCTGGCCGCGCGCTTCTACCCGACCCAGGGCCGCGCTACCGGTGTGTCGTGGATGCTCGGCATCGGCCGCTTCGGCGCGATCCTGGGTGCGTGGATGGGCGCGACGTTGCTGGGCCTGGGCTGGAACTTCGAGCAAGTGCTGACTGCACTGGTGATTCCAGCCGCATTGGCCACGGCAGCCGTGTTGATCAAAGGCATGGTCAGCCATGCGGATGCGACCTGAGGCCTGACCCCATTTTGTGGGCGGCGCTGCAGACGACTCGGCCCAACAGGTAAATCGAGTTGATGCAATCGCAGGCAAGCCAGCTCCCACATTGTCCGTGCCCAGTTGAGTTGACGGTTTTGCACAAAAGATTAGCTAGACAACAATCTGTTCGATAATCGAACACTTAGTCGATTATCGGATTGTTCGACCCATTGCCCCGGCTTAATCTTCAAGCACTTCGGCGCCACCTCAGCGCCTTTTTCGATCAACACCGGGAGCCCAACCCCCATGGCTGAAATTCTTGCGCTGCGTGACGCGGTGAAGCAATTCGTGAATGACGGCGACACCGTCGCACTGGAAGGCTTCACCCATTTGATCCCTACGGCAGCGGGTCATGAAATCATTCGTCAGGGCAAGAAAGACCTGACGCTGGTGCGTATGACGCCCGACCTGGTCTACGACCAGTTGATCGGTGCCGGCTGCGCGCGCAAGTTGATTTTCTCCTGGGGCGGCAACCCCGGCGTGGGCTCTTTGCATCGCCTGCGTGATGCGGTGGAAAAACACTGGCCGCAACCGTTGGAGATCGAAGAGCACAGCCACGCCGACCTGGCGAATGCCTACGTTGCCGGTGCATCGGGCCTGCCGTTCGCCGTGCTGCGCGCCTACGCCGGTTCCGACCTGCCCAAGGTCAACCCGCTGATCAAGACCGTGACCTGCCCATTCACCGGCGAAGTGCTGGCGGCAGTGCCGTCGGTGCGCCCGGACGTCACCGTGATCCACGCACAGAAGGCCGACCGCAAGGGCAACGTGTTGCTCTGGGGCATTCTCGGTGTGCAGAAGGAAGCGGCGTTGGCGGCCAAGCGCTGCATCGTCACCGTCGAAGAAATCGTCGACGACCTGAATGCACCGATGAACAGCTGCGTGCTGCCGACCTGGGCGCTGACGGCGGTGTGCCATGTACCCGGTGGCGCACACCCGTCCTACGCCCACGGCTACAACGAGCGTGATAACCGCTTCTACCAGGCGTGGGACCCGATCGCCCGCGACCGTGGGACCTTTACCGCCTGGATCGACGAATACATCCACGGCACCGCCGACTTCAGTGAATTCCAGGCCAAGCTGGCCGCCGCGCAGGAGGCCAAGTAATGGCTTACTCGACCAATGAAATGATGACCGTCGCCGCCGCGCGCCGCCTCAAGAACGGCTCGGTGTGCTTCGTCGGCATCGGCTTGCCCTCCAAGGCCGCCAACTTGGCGCGCCTGACCTCATCGCCCGATGTGGTGCTGATCTACGAGTCCGGCCCGATTGGTGCCAAGCCCAGCGTACTGCCGTTGTCCATCGGCGACGGTGAGCTGGCGGAAACCGCTGACACCGTGGTGCCGACCGGTGAGATTTTTCGCTACTGGCTGCAGGGCGGGCGCATCGACGTGGGCTTTCTCGGCGCGGCCCAGGTCGACCGGTTCGGCAATATCAACACCACCGTGGTTGGCGATTACCATCAGCCCAAAGTGCGCTTGCCGGGTGCCGGCGGCGCGCCGGAGATTGCCGGCTCGGCCAAGAGCGTGCTGATCATCCTTAAGCAGTCGGCGCGTTCGTTTGTCGACAAACTGGACTTCATCACCTCGGTCGGCCACGGCGAAGGCGGCGATTCACGTAAACGCTTGGGCCTGCCGGGCGCAGGTCCCGTAGGGATTATTACCGACCTGTGCATCATGGAGCCGGAAGAGGGCAGCCATGAATTCGTGGTCACCGCGCTGCACCCTGGCGTGACGCGCGAGCAAGTGGTCGCGGCCACCGGTTGGGCAATTCGGTTTGCAGACCACGTAAGCACCACCGACGAACCGACGGACGTCGAACTGACGGCCCTGCGTGATCTCGAAGCCCGCACCGCCGCCGCCCATGGCCAAGCGCCAGGAGACGCCTGATGCGTGACGTATTTATCTGTGATGCCATCCGCACGCCCATCGGCCGGTTTGGCGGTGGTTTGTCCACGGTGCGCGCCGATGACTTGGCGGCACTGCCGATCAAGGCGCTGATCGAACGTAACCCGTCTGTGGACTGGAGCGCCGTCGACGAAGTGTTCCTCGGTTGTGCCAACCAGGCCGGTGAAGACAACCGCAACGTCGCGCGGATGGCGCTGTTGCTGGCGGGCCTGCCGCAAAGCATTCCCGGGGTGACCCTCAACCGTCTGTGCGCCTCGGGCATGGACGCCATCGGCACCGCCTTCCGCGCTATCGCCAGCGGCGAAATGGAGCTGGCGATTGCCGGTGGCGTCGAGTCGATGTCCCGTGCGCCGTTTGTGATGGGCAAGGCCGACGCAGCGTTTTCACGCAACATGACGCTGGAAGACACCACCATCGGCTGGCGTTTTATCAACCCGTTGATGAAGGCCCAATACGGTGTGGATGCCATGCCGCAGACCGCCGATAACGTCGCCGACGACTACAACGTGTCCCGCGCCGACCAAGACGCCTTCGCGCTGCGTAGCCAGCAACGGACTGCCGCCGCGCAAGCCGCCGGGTTCTTTGCCGAAGAAATTGTGCCGGTGCGCGTCGCGCATAAAAAAGGCGAGACCGTGGTCGAGCAGGATGAGCATCCGCGCGCCGACACCACTCTGCAAGCTCTGGCTAAACTCAAGCCGGTGAATGGCCCAGACAAGACTGTCACTGCTGGTAATGCTTCCGGCGTGAACGATGGTGCGGCGGCACTGATACTGGCCAGCGCCGACGCGGTAAAGAAACATGGCCTGACCGCCCGCGCCCGTGTGCTGGGTATGGCCAGTGCCGGTGTCGCGCCGCGAGTGATGGGCATCGGCCCGGTGCCGGCGGTGCGCAAACTGGTGGAACGCCTCGGCCTGGCGGTCACCGACTTTGATGTCATCGAACTCAATGAAGCCTTCGCCAGCCAAGGCCTCGCGGTGCTGCGTGAGTTGGGCATCGCCGACGACGCCCCGCAGGTGAACCCGAACGGCGGCGCCATTGCCCTCGGCCATCCGCTGGGCATGAGCGGCGCACGGCTGGTATTGACGGCACTGCACCAACTGGAAAAAACCGGCGGCCGCAAAGGCCTGGCGACTATGTGTGTGGGCGTCGGCCAAGGCTTGGCCCTGGCGATTGAACGCATCTAATAAGAGAGGATTGCTCCATGAGTGACAAGCCCGGATATCGGCGCCCGCAAGCGGGCACTCAACCTGATTACCTGCACCCGGCCTACCAGTCGACGAACCTGCGTTCGCCGTCCCAGCCGTTGGTGTTCCTGCCGCATTCCTTGTCGGAAATCACCGGCCCGAGCATCGGCGCCGAGCGCGTCAATGAGCAGGACAATGACCTGACCGCCCAGCATGAAGGCGAGCCTGTGGGCGAACGCATCATCATTCACGGCCGCGTGCTGGATGAGAATGGCCTGCCGGTGCCGGGCATTCTGGTGGAGATCTGGCAGGCCAACGCCGCCGGCCGCTACAACCACAAGCGCGACCTGCATGACGCGCCGCTGGACCCAAACTTCACCGGCACCGGCCGCACCGTGACCGACGCCGATGGCGGGTATCAGTTCCAGACCATCAAGCCCGGCGCCTACCCGTGGGGCAACCACCACAATGCGTGGCGCCCGGCGCATATCCATTTTTCGCTGTTCGGCCCAAGCGTGCTGACCCGCCTGGTCACGCAGATGTACTTCCCCGGCGACCCGCTGTTGGAATACGACCCGATCTACAACTGTGTGCCGGACACCTCGGCCAAGCAGCGCCTGATCGCCAGCTTCGACCTGGAAAAAACCATTCCTTCCTATGCCCTCGGCTACCGCTGGGACATCGTCCTGCGCGGCCGCGACGCCACGCCGATGGAGAAATGAGATGACACTCTATGCGACCACGTCCCACACCGTCGGGCCGTATTACCACATCGGCCTGACCTGGCTGAACCGCGAAGACCTGACCGTGCCTGCGACCTTGGGCGAGCGCGTGGCGATCAGCGGGCAAGTGGTGGATGGCAACGGTGATGTCGTCAACGACGCCATGCTCGAAGTCTGGCAGGCCAACGCCGCCGGCAAATACGACCACCCGGAAGATGAACAGGACAAAGCCGTCGACCCCAACTTCGAAGGCTTTGGCCGCGTGCCGGTGGATGCCGAAGGGCGTTTTCGCTTTACCACCATCAAGCCGGGCAGCGTGCCAGGGCTGGCGGGGACGACCCAGGCGCCGCATCTGGTGGTGTTGGTGTTTGCGCGTGGGTTGGTGAAGCACTTGCTGACGCGGATTTATTTTGACGGTGAGGCGTTGAACGCGGATGACCCGTTGTTGGCGTGTGTGCCTGCTGAGCGGCGCAGCACGTTGATTGCCAAGACGGATGCAGGCGGTGTGTATCAGTGGAATGTGGTTTTGCAGGGCACAGATAAGGAAACGGTGTTCTTCGACTATTGAGTTGGCTTGAGATCTGATCGTTCCCATGCTCTGTGTGGGAAGCAGAGGCATCCCACGCGGAGCGTGGGAACGATCATCAAATATCGAAAAGTCTGCTTGCGGAACATGGTTGTTGCAAAGTATGTCTAGGCTATAACCGTTTCCACTGAGTGAAAAAACATGACAACAAAAACGATTCACTACACCGGAGAAGAACGCAGCAAACGGATTTTTGCCATTGTCGGCGCATCCTCCGGCAACCTCGTCGAGTGGTTCGACTTCTATGTCTATGCCTTCTGCGCGATCTATTTTGCCCCGGCATTTTTTCCGTCGGAGAGCCCCACCGTACAACTGCTCAGCACCGCCGGGGTGTTCGCTGCCGGTTTCCTGATGCGACCTATTGGCAGCTGGGTGTTCGGCAGTTTGGCCGACAAGCACGGCCGAAAAAATTCGATGATGATCTCGGTGCTGATGATGTGCGCCGGCTCGCTGGTTATTGCGTTTTTGCCGACCTACAAAGACATCGGGATCTGGGCACCTGCGCTGCTGTTGGTGGCGCGCCTGTTTCAGGGTTTGTCGGTGGGCGGCGAGTACGGCACCACCGCCACCTATATGAGTGAGGTGGCCCTCAAGGGCCAGCGCGGGTTCTTTGCCTCGTTCCAGTACGTGACCTTGATCGGCGGGCAATTGCTCGCGGTGCTGGTGGTGGTGATCCTGCAGCAATTCCTCAGCGAAGATGAACTGCGCGCCTGGGGCTGGCGGATTCCGTTTGTGGTCGGTGCCGTCGCAGCGCTCATCTCTCTACTGCTGCGCCGCACCTTGAAAGAGACCACCACCAAGGAAATGCGTGAGCACAAAGACGCCGGTAGCATTCGCGCATTGCTGCGCAACCACACGGCAGCCTTTATCACGGTGCTGGGTTACACCGCGGGTGGCTCGCTGATTTTCTACACATTCACCACTTACATGCAGAAGTACCTGGTGAACACGGCCGGGATGCATGCCAAGACGGCCAGCTACATCATGACCGGCGCGCTGTTCCTGTACATGTGCATGCAGCCTTTGTTCGGCATGTTGGCGGACAAGATCGGCCGGCGTAATTCCATGTTGTGGTTCGGCGCGCTCGGCACCCTGTGCACCGTGCCGATCCTGCTGACCTTGAAAACCGTCAGCAGCCCGTTCCTGGCCTTTGTGCTGATCACCCTGGCCTTGGCGATTGTCAGCTTCTACACCTCCATCAGCGGCCTGGTCAAAGCGGAAATGTTCCCGCCGCAGGTGCGTGCGTTGGGCGTGGGCCTGGCCTATGCGGTGGCGAATGCGGTGTTTGGTGGTTCGGCAGAAGTCGTCGCGCTGAGCCTCAAATCCATCGGCCTGGAAAACGCCTTCTATTGGTATGTCACCGTGATGATGGCGGTGGCCTTCCTGTTTAGCTTGCGCCTGCCGAAAGAGGCGGCGTACTTGCACCACGATTTGTAAGGGATGAGTTATGACACTGCGCACGAGCAACCAATTGTTCGACGCTTACTTCACCGCTGACAGCATGGCTGAGGTGTTCTGCGACCAGGGACGCCTGCAGGGCATGCTGGATTTCGAAGCGGGGCTGGCCCGGGCCGAGTCCCAGGTCGGGTTGATTCCGCAGGCCGCCGTCGCTCCGATTGCTCAGGCGTGCCTGGCGTCTTTGTACGACGTGGATGCCCTCGGCGTGGCGATTGCCACGGCAGGCAACTCGGCGATTCCGCTGGTGAAGGCGCTGGGCAAGTTGATCGCCAGTGAAGATGCCGGCGCCGAACGTTACGTGCACTTGGGTGCGACCAGCCAGGACGTGATGGATACCGGCTTGGTGCTGCAATTACGGCGTGCTTTGGAATTGATCGAAGCGGACTTGGCGCAGCTGGGCGAGATTCTCGCTGCGCAGGCCCAACGTTATGCCGGCGTGCCGTTGGCCGGGCGCACGTGGTTGCAGCACGCGACGCCGGTCACCCTGGGAATGAAAATCGCCGGTTGGCTGGGGGCGGTGACGCGCAGTCGCCAGCGCCTTGCCGAGTTGAAACCGCGCTTGCTGGTGCTGCAATTCGGCGGCGCATCCGGCACCTTGGCGGCGCTGGGCGAACACGCTATGCCGGTGGCCGAAGCTTTGGCGGCTGAGTTGCAACTGAGCTTGCCCGAGCAACCCTGGCACACCCAACGGGATCGATTGGTGGAATTTGCCAGCGTGCTCGGCCTGATCGCCGGCAGCCTCGGCAAGGTGGGCCGCGATATCAGCCTGCTGATGCAGACCGAAGCGGCGGAAGTGTTCGAGCCTTCGGCGCCAGGCAAGGGCGGTTCGTCGACTATGCCGCACAAGCGCAACCCGGTGGGCGCCGCGGTGCTGATTAGCGCCGCCACCCGTGTGCCAGGGTTGGTGGCGACGATGTTCAGCGCCATGCCTCAGGAGCACGAGCGTAGCCTGGGCCTGTGGCACGCGGAATGGGAAACCTTGCCGCAGATTTGCCGGTTGGTGTCCGGCGCCTTGAAGCACGCGCTGGTGGTGAGCGAAGGGCTGGAAGTCGACGCTGAGCGCATGGCGCACAATCTCGATCTGACCCAAGGCCTGGTGCTGGCCGAAGCCGTCAGTATCGTGCTGGCCCAGCGCCTGGGCCGCGACACCGCGCACCATCTGTTGGAGCAATGTTGCAAGCGCGCCGTCGCAGAGGGCCGCCATTTGCGCGCGGTACTCGCGGACGAACCGCACGTGACCGCCGAGCTATCAGCGGCTGAATTGGATCGCCTGCTTGACCCGGCGCACTACCTGGGCCAGGCACACACTTGGGTCACTCGCGCGGTGACCGACCATTTTGCATTGATCGCGTAAGGAGAACGCTGTGGCTTTTGTACAACTCGCCGAGGGCGAACTGCATTACCAACTGGATGGGCCTGTGGAAGCGCCGGTACTGGTGCTCTCCAACTCCCTGGGCACCGATCTGCATATGTGGGACATCCAGATCCCGGCGTTCACCGAGCATTTTCGCGTGTTGCGTTTCGACACCCGTGGCCATGGTAAATCCCTGGTGACCGAGGGGCCGTACAGCATCGAGCAACTGGGCCACGACGTGATTGCGCTGCTGGATGCGCTGGATATTCAACGCGCGCATTTCTGCGGGCTGTCCATGGGCGGCTTGATCGGCCAATGGTTGGGCATCAATGCCGGTGAGCGTTTGCAGCGGCTGGTGGTGTGCAACACCGCGGCCAAGATTGGCACACTGGATGTGTGGAACCCGCGTATCGAGACGGTCCTGCGCGATGGCGCGGCGGCCATGGTGGCGCTGCGTGACGCGTCTATAGCACGTTGGTTCACCGCCGATTTCGCTGCTGCCAACCCGCACCAGGCCAAGCAGATTACCGACATGCTTGCGGCCACATCGCCCCAGGGGTATGCCGCCAACTGCGCAGCGGTGCGTGATGCCGATTTTCGTGAGCAACTGGCCTCGATCAAAGTGCCGACACTGGTGATTGCCGGCACTGAAGATGCCGTCACGCCGCCGGCCGGTGGTCACTTTATCCAGAACAACGTGAAGGGTGCCGAATACGCTGAGTTTTACGCGGCGCACCTGTCCAACGTCCAGGCCGGGGCTGAGTTCAGCGAGCGTGAGGTATATCTAATTGAACCAGGAGCTTTTTGTGGACGAGAAACGACGTTACGCCGACGGCCTGCAAGTGCGCCGTGAAGTGCTGGGTGATGCCCATGTCGACCGCAGCCTCAATGCCTTGACCGAG
This sequence comes from Pseudomonas sp. IB20, assembly GCF_009707325.1. Classification (NCBI taxonomy): domain Bacteria; kingdom Pseudomonadati; phylum Pseudomonadota; class Gammaproteobacteria; order Pseudomonadales; family Pseudomonadaceae; genus Pseudomonas; species Pseudomonas gelidaquae. The sequence goes on from NZ_CP046103.1 coordinate 1,419,667, forward strand.
TTCAACAGCGAGTTCCAGGAAATGATCACCCGCCACGCCTGGGGTGATATCTGGACCCGCCCCGGCCTGCCTCGTCACACCCGCAGCCTGATCACCATCGCCATGCTGATCGGCATGAACCGCAGTGAAGAACTCAAGCTGCACCTGCGTGCCGCCGCGAGCAATGGCGTGACCCGCGCCGAGATCAAGGAAGTGCTGATGCAGAGCGCGATCTACTGCGGGATTCCGGCGGCGAACGCGACGTTTCACCTGGCGGAGTCGGTGTGGGATGAGTTGGGCGTGGAGTCGCGTCAGCAAGATTGAACCTGAAATGCGCTCAACTGTAGGCGCCTGATCATGGGCCTGCTGGATCAGCGAGAATCCGCATCCCATATCCAGTTCCACACACCCGGCAAGTGCACCTCTTCACTCACATCCTTCACCGTACGCGCCATTGCTGCGCGTTCCAGTGTGGCGTGGTCGGTGTAGAACGGCTCGGCGGCGGTTTTCATGCCGTTGATGCGGGCGCTGTCCATCAGGATCTGCAAGTACTCCTGCAAGTGCCGCGCGGTGTAGCGGTTGATATCGTGGAAGGTCACCACCACCGGTATCACGCCATCCACCGTAGGCAGTTCACCCAAGGCTATGCGTTCGCGCACCACCGACAGTTGCCGATACAAATTCGCCCGTCGACGCGGGCTGCCGTTGAAACCCCAGATTTTGCCGTCATTGGCACTCAAATCTGTCAGCAATACGTGCATCCCGTGGCGCTGGTAGGCGGCGAAGGTGCGTCTGTCGTAGTTCCAAAAGGGCGGGCGCACCAGCGTGGGCGGCGCGCCAGTGATCGAGGTGATATCCGCCGCGCCCAGGCTGAGGGCGCGTTCAAGTTCGGCATCACTGAGCCAGCGGTGATTGGTATGAAACCCTGTGGCCGTGTGGAAGGCCAGGACGTGCCCGGCCGCGTACTCGCGTTCCATGGTCTTGCGCCCGCGCGCGCTGCCGCCGGAACGGGACGCTGCGGTCTGCAGGAAAAACACCGCCTTGATGCTCGGCAATACCGGGTTTTTCGCCAGGTCGGCGATCACCGAGCGGCTCGGGTTGTTGTAGCCCGAGGCGCTGGGGCCGTCATCAAACGTCAGCAGGAAACGGATCGGCGCTTGGGTTTGCAGGCGTTGTGCGGTCTGCGGAGTCAGGGCAATGGGCGCGCTGATGCAGCCGGTGAGCAGAGTCGACAGAATGACAATCAGGTATTTCATGGCAGCCTGGGTTCAGGCATTTTGAGGCTGTATGAATATAGCCCTGTTATGGCGACTGATGTTTTAGTGGTGTTAAAGCAGCGAAATAGGATAGCTGACGATCAAGCGGTTTTCGTCGAACTCGTTGTTACTGTAGTCGCGGCGCATGCTGGAATTACGCCAGCGCACGTTCAAGTCCCTGAGCGCGCCGCTCTGCACCGTGTAGCCCAATTCGCTCTCGCGGCCCCACTCCTTGCCGTCGGTGACGGTGCCTGTGTGCACGTTGCTGCCGCTGATATAGCGGTTCATCAAGGTCAGGCCGGGTATGCCGAGGGCGGCGAAATTGTAGTCGTGGCGCACCTGCCAGGATTTTTCCTGGGCGTTGTCGTAGCTGGAGTTGTAACTGTCGTTGGCCAGGGTGCCGCCGCTGGTGCCGTTGACGCGCATCCAGGCGTTGTTGCCGGTGAGTTTTTGCAGGCCGACGTAGAAGGTGTTGCCACCATAGCGGGCGGAGAACAAGCCGGACAAAGTCTTGTTATCCAAGTCACCCGCGCGAGCGCTGCCGTCGTCTTTGCCGTAGAAGAACCCAAGGTTGGCGCCCAGGGTCCAGTCGCCCACAGGCTGGCTGTGGGTCAGGTTGACGAATTGCTGGCGGTAGATGTCCTTGAGTTGGGCATTCCACAGGCCGATCTGGGTGCGTTTGTCGTTGAACGCGTACTCGCCGCCCTGGAAGTTGAAGCGGTCGGAGGTGAAGGCGGTTTTACCGACCATCGACATGTCCGTCATGCTGCTGTCGTCGCGCGGGCTGTTGGCGCGGAACTGGCCGCCGTAAAGGGTCAGGCCGGCGATTTCCTTGGAGGTGATCTGCCCGCCGCGCAAGGTTTGCGGCAGGGAGCGGCCATCGTCGGAACGCAGGATCGGCAGCACCGGCATCCACTCGCCGACCTTGACTTCGGTCTTGGAGATCCGCGCTTTGAACGCCACACCGAGGCGTCCGAACTCATCCGCCGGGCGGCCATCGTGGTCCAGCGGCAACAGCTGGGTGCCGCCGGTGCCACGCCCGCCATCCAGTTTCAGCGAGTACAACCCCAGCACATCCACACCGAAACCCACGGTGCCCTGGGTAAAGCCGGATTTGGCGTCGAAGATGAAACTTTGCGTCCACTCCTGTGCGCCGCCCTGGGCTTTGGTCGGATTGGTGTAATTGCGGTTGAAGAAGAAGTTGCGCAGGTTGAGGTTGGCGCTGGCGTCTTCGAGAAAGCCGTGTTCTTCGGCGACGACGGGCATGGCAAGACTGGCGACAGCAGTCGCCAGCAGCAGCCGGCGCGGGTTGAAAGTGCTCATGGTGTAGGACCTGTTGTTATTGGGGTTATGCAGGTGCCGGCCATGTTGCTTGGCAGTGTGGGTGCGATGAAAGTGGGGAGAGGCGGGTTGTGGGCGATGATCGAACGCAAGTTGGCGGGCCTGTGCATTGCGCTCAGGCCCGGTGCGCAGGGTCAGCGTTTGGACCAATCGAAGTGGGTCCAGGGCACGGCGGGCAAGTAGTGCTGGGCGGCAATAATCACCGCCACCATGACCACCAGGAACACGGCTTGCAGCGGGCTCCAGAACGCCCAGTGCAAACCGTTCAGCCCTGGTTCGAAAAATGAACTGACCCTTGAAGCGGGCAAGCTCCAGCTTGAACCGAGGCAGACATACCCCATCGGTCCAAAACTGCCCATAAAGGCCAGCTTTGGGTGGGAGGGCTATATCGAGTACCTCCCGCCGGACTACTCGGGGAGTTTGAGTATCGAAGACATCTCTGAGGACGAGAATGGCAAGATTGGTTTGACTGTGAGTTTCTCTCTCTATTATGGCGAGGAAATGGAGGTCAAGTTCTCGACGCTTAAGTTGAGTACATGAACCCATTTTGAGGGTGAAAAAAAAAGCCGAGACATAAAAAAACCGCTTCCTGTGAGGGAAGCGGTTTTTTTACGACAGCACGATCAGAACAACTTCAGTGCCGGTGCTTCTTCTTTCAACGGCTCGTTCTTCGCGGTCTGCTCATTCCAGCCACCGCCGAGGGCCTTGTACAGGTTGACCTCGCTGTTGAGCTGCGCCAGGCGGTCGGTGATCAGCGATTGCTGGGCACTGAACAGCTGGCGTTGGGCGTCGAGGAACGTCAGGTTGCTGTCGACACCAATGCGGTAGCGACGCTCAGCCAGGCGGTAGTAATCCTGGTTGGCCGCGACGAAGCCACGTTGGGCATCCAACTGCTGCTTGTAGGTCTCACGCGCGGCGAGGCCGTCGGAAACTTCCTGGAAGCCGGTCTGGATCGCCTTCTCGTAGGTCGCCACGTTGATCTCTTTCTGAATCTTCGAGTAGTCCAGGCTTGCGCGCAGGCTACCGGCGTTGAAGATCGGGATGTTGATCTGCGGGGCAAACGACCAGGTGCCCGAGCCGCCTTTGAACAGGCCGCCCAGGGTCGGGCTGGCAGTACCGGCACTGGCGGTCAGGCTGATGCTTGGGAAGAACGCTGCACGTGCCGCGCCGATATTGGCGTTGGCGGCCTTAAGGTTGTACTCGGCCTGCACAATGTCGGGACGACGTTGCAGCAGGTCCGATGGCAACCCGGCTGGCACTTCGCTGAGCAGGTTATCCGACAGCGGCTTGCTGGCGATATTCGCCGGCAGGCCGGTGCCCAGCAGCAGGGTCAGGTTGTTTTCGTCCTGGGCCACCTGGCGGGTGTAGCGCGCCAGTGCAACCCGGGCGTTTTCCACTGAGGTACGCGCCTGGCTGAGGTCGAGGGCCGAGGCCACGCCGACTTCGTTGCTGCGCGAGGTCAGTTTGTAGCTTTGTTCGAACGCGCCCAGGGTGTCTTGGGTCAGCTTGAGCAGCTCCTTGTCGGCCTGCCAGGTCAGGTAGGCGTTGGCCACACTGGCCACCAAACTGATCTGGGTGCTGCGTCGCGCTTCTTCAGTGGCGAAGTACTTTTGCAGTGCTTCTTCACTCAGGCTGCGCACGCGGCCGAACAGGTCCAGCTCATACGAGCTGATTCCCAGGCCAGCCGAGTACTGGCTGGCGATGGTCGCCTCGCCAGACTGCGACAGTTTGGCCGGGGTGCGCGAACGGCTGCCGCTGCCCGTGGCCGAGATGGCCGGGAACAGGTCGGCACGCTGGATCTGGTACTGCGCCGCGTAGGCGTCGATGTTCAGGGCCGCGACACGCAGGTCACGGTTGTTCACCAACGCGGTCTGGATCAGCTGTTGCAGGGCAGGGTCATGGAAAAACTGCTTCCAGCCCTGCTCGGCAGCGGCCTGGCCCGGCGCCTGGGCCGACGAATACGCCGGCCCTTGCGGGAACTGGGCAGCCACCGGTGCTTCAGGGCGCTGATAGTCAGGTATCAGCGAGCAGCCACTGAGCACGAATGCCGTGACGGCTAGGGAAAGTAGCGACTTGCTCATTGGCCAGCCTCTTTAGGAGTTTCAGGAGTAACTTTCTTTTTACGCTCGCCAGCAGCCGATACGGTTGCGAAGAACAGTGGCACCCAGAAGATCGCCAGGACGGTGGCGGTGATCATACCGCCAATTACGCCGGTACCGATCGCGTGCTGGCTGCCTGAACCTGCACCGGTGGAGATCGCCAGTGGCAATACGCCGAGGACGAACGCCATGGAGGTCATGATGATCGGTCGCAGACGCATGCGGGACGCTTCAATGGCTGCCTCGACGATGCCCTTGCCTTGTTCGTGCAGCTCTTTGGCAAACTCCACGATCAGGATGGCGTTCTTCGCGGCCAGGCCCACCGTTACCAACAGGCCCACTTGGAAGAACACGTCGTTGGACAACCCGCGCATGCTGGTTGCAATCAACGCACCCACAACCCCTAGCGGCACTACCAGGATGACGGCGATCGGGATCGACCAGCTTTCGTACAGTGCTGCGAGGCAAAGGAACACCACCAGCAGCGACAAGGCGTACAGCGCAGGTGCCTGGGAGCCGGACAGACGTTCTTCATACGACAAACCCGTCCATGCATAGCCAACACCCGCCGGCAATTGCTTGGCAATACGCTCGACTTCGGCCATGGCGTCACCGGTACTGTAGCCCGGAGCCGGCGTACCAAGGACTTCCATCGCCGCTACACCGTTGTAGCGCGAGAGTTTCGGCGAACCGAAGATCCACTTGCCCGAAGCGATGGAGGACAACGGCACCATCTTCCCGGAGTCGCTGCGCACGTACCATTTTTCCAAGTCTTCAGGGGACATGCGGCTGGCGGCGTCACCTTGCACGTACACCTTCTTCACACGACCGCGGTCGATGAAGTCGTTGACGTAGCTGCCACCCAAGGCAATCGCCAGGGTCTGGTTGATATTCGACAGGGTGATGCCTTGGGCGCTGGCCTTCTCGTCGTCGACGGTAAGCTCGTACTGCGGCTCATCGTTCACGCCGTTGGGGCGCACACCTGCCAGAATCTTGCTTTGTGCTGCCATACCGAGGAACTGGTTACGCGCCGCCATCAATTTGTCATGGCCAACACCGCCCTGGTCTTGCAGGAACACGTCGAAGCCGGTGGCGTTACCCAGTTCCAGTACAGACGGCGGAACGATGGCAAATACCATGGCGTCCTTGAAGGTCTGCATGAAGTAGCCCTGGGCGCGCTTGGCGATCTCGAACACCGAGTTGGAGGCGTCACGCTCGCCCCACGGCTTGAGCATCACAAATGCCAGGCCGGAGCTTTGGCCACGACCGGCGAAGTTGAAGCCGTTTACGGTAAACACCGATTTCACGCCTTTGCCTTCGCCTGGCTCGCCTTCTTTGTCGTTGAGCAGGTACGCACGCATATCGTCGATGACTTTCTGCGTACGTTCAGCCGTAGAACCGACCGGCGTCTGCACCTGGGCAAAGATTACGCCCTGGTCTTCATCGGGCAGGAACGCAGCAGGGATGCGCATGAACAGCCAGATCATGCCGACGATGATCAGCGCGTACACCAGGAACGCCGGGATCTTATGCTTGATCATGTTACCCACGCCGCGCTCGTAGCTCAGTACGCCACGGTCGAAGGTGCGGTTGAACCAGCCAAAGAAACCACGCTTGGGTTGGCCGTGTGTTTCCGGGTCGATCGGCTTGAGCATGGTGGCGCACAAGGCCGGGGTGAAGATCAGGGCAACCAGTACCGACAACGCCATGGCCGAAACGATGGTGATGGAGAACTGTTTGTAGATCACACCGGTAGAGCCGCCAAAGAACGCCATCGGCAACAGTACCGCCGACAGAACCAGGGCAATACCCACCAGGGCGCCTTGGATCTGGCCCATGGATTTGACCGTCGCCTCCTTGGGCGACAAGTGTTCCTCGGCCATCACCCGCTCGACGTTTTCCACCACGACGATGGCGTCATCCACCAGCAAGCCGATGGCCAGGATCATGCCGAACATGGTCAGGGTGTTGATGGTGAAACCGAACGCGGCCAGGATCCCGAAGGTGCCCAACAGCACCACCGGTACGGTCATGGTCGTGATGATGGTGGCGCGGAAGTTCTGCAGGAACAGGAACATCACCAGGAACACCAGCACGATCGCTTCGACCAGGGTGTCGACTACACCAGAGATCGACTCGGTCACAACCGGGGTGGTGTCATACGGCACCACCGCCTTCATGCCTGGCGGGAAGAACGGTTCAAGCGACGCTACGGTGGCGCGGATGGCCTTGCCGGTGTCCAAGGCGTTGGCGCCCGAGGCCAGCTTGATCGCCATACCGGAAGCCGGCTTGCCGTTGAACTGCGCAGCGATGCTGTAGTTCTGACCACCGAGTTCAATACGCGCGACATCCTTCAGGCGTACCTGTGAGCCGTCGGTATTGACTTTCATCAGGATATTGCCGAACTGCTCCGCAGTCTGCAGGCGGGTCTTGCCAATGATGGTCGCGTTCAACTGAGTGCCGGGCAGGGCTGGCAGGCCGCCCAGTTGGCCGGTAGCCACCTGCACGTTCTGCGCCGAGATCGCCGTGCTGACATCCACCGGCGTGAGCTGGTAGTTGTTCAGCTTGGCCGGGTCCAGCCAGATACGCATGGCGTACTGCGAACCGAACACCTGGAAGTCACCCACACCCGCGGTCCGCGAAATCGGATCCTGGATGTTCGACACGATGTAGTTGGACAAGTCGTCCTTGGTCATGCTGCCGTCTTCCGACACCAGACCGATCACCATCAGGAAGTTCTTCACCGACTTGGTCACGCGGATACCCTGCTGCTGCACTTCTTGCGGCAGCAGTGGGGTCGCCAGGTTCAGCTTGTTCTGCACCTGAACCTGGGCGATATCCGGGTTGGTACCCTGGTTGAACGTCACGGTGATGGTCATGCTGCCGTCGGAGTTACTGTCCGAGGAAACATAACGCAGGTTGTCGATACCGTTGAGCTGTTGCTCGATCACCTGCACCACGGTGTCCTGCACGGTTTGTGCAGACGCGCCTGGGTAGGTCACCTGGATGTCGATGGCGGTCGGCGCGATGGCCGGGTATTGGTTGATGGGCAACTTCATGATCGAAAGTGCCCCGACCAGCATGATCACCAGGGCAATTACCCAGGCGAAAATGGGACGGTCGATAAAAAATTTCGACATGGGTTACTCCCCTTTGCCGGCAGCGGCAGCAGGAGCAGCAGCACTGCCAGCATCGGCAGGCTTGGCGTTGTCGGCCGGCTTGACCTTGACCTCGACGCCCGGCTTGACGTACTGCAAGCCTTCTGTGATCACACGGTCACCGGCGTTCAGGCCTTTTTCCACCAGCCAGTAGGCGCCGTAAGTGCGGTTGGCCACCAGTTCACGCTGCTCGACCTTGTTGTCGGCGTTGACGATCAGCGCCGTTGGAATGCCTCTCAGGTCACGGGTCACGCCTTGCTGCGGAGCCAGGATGGCCTTGCTGTTCACACCGGCTTGCAGTTGGGCGTGTACGAACATGCCTGGCAACAGTGTGTGCTCAGGGTTAGGGAACACGGCGCGCAGCGTCACGGAACCGGTGGTCTGGTCGACCGACACTTCCGAGAACTCCAGCTTGCCATCCAGACCGTAAGCGGTGCCGTCTTCCAGGGTCAGCTTGACCTTGGCAGCGTTGTCGCCGGCTTTTTCCAGCTGACCGCTTGCCAGGTCGCGGCGCAGTTTCAGCATTTCAGCCGAAGACTGCGTGAGGTCGACGTAGATCGGGTCCAGTTGCTGGATCACGGCCATGGCATCGGTCTGACCATTGCTGACCAGCGCGCCTTCGGTGACCGAAGAACGGCCAATCCGCCCGGAGATCGGCGCGAATACTTTGGTGTAACGCACGTTGATCTGGGCGGTTTGAACGTTGGCTTCGGCGGTCATGCGATTGGCGACGGCGGTGTCGTATTCCTGACGGCTGACGGCTTGCTCATCGACCAACTGCTTGTAGCGGTCGCTGATGGATTTGGTCTGGGTCAGGCTCGCTTGTGCGCTTTTCAGGGTGGCGTCATACACCGACGGGTCGATCTGGTAGAGCTGTTGCCCTTCCTTCACGTCGCCGCCTTCCTTGAACAGGCGCTTGAGAATGATGCCGTTGACCTGCGGCCGAACTTCCGCAATGCGATAGGCCGTGGTGCGGCCCGGCAGTTCGGAGGTCAGGGTAAAGGCTTGCGGTTGAATAGTGACCACGCCGACCTGAGGGGTTTGAGCGGGCGGAGCCGCTTCTTCCTTTTTACATCCGCTGAGCAGCGATGCCAGGGCGACGGCAGTGACCAGAGCGGTAACAGCTGGCTTAAGTTGCATGAAGATCCTCGGGTCAGGCGCGCAGAATGCGCACAAGAAGGGTGGAAGGGTAAAAATCAAGGTGTGAGTGGATAAGTAGCTTGCTACGCAATATACTTACGTTCATGGTTGTTTGTAAACTCTTGACAGGCTTCGCAGATTGTTGACAAAGCAGCTGCCAAAGCCTCGATTTTAGTACGTTCGGTGCCCATGACGGTGTCGTCCCACAATTATTCAGATGATCGTTACCGCCTATTAAAGCAGCGTTACCGAGCGTCCCAAGTATTCTGATTGAGGTTTTACTGCCATGGTTCGTCGCACCAAAGAGGAAGCTCAGGAAACGCGCAGCCAAATTCTTGCCGCCGCCGAACAGGCGTTTTATGAGCGCGGCGTCGCGCGGACCACGTTGGCGGACATTGCGGCGCTGGCGGGTGTGACGCGCGGTGCTATCTATTGGCATTTCAGCAATAAGTCCGATTTGCTGCAGGCACTGCTCGACACGCTGCACGAACCCCTGGATGAATTGGCCCGGGCCAGTGAAAGTGAGGAAGAAGCCGACCCGCTGGGCTGTATGCGCAAGCTGTTGATTCATCTTTATCATCAAGTGGCCCTGGACCCGAAAACCCGGCGCATCAACGAAATCCTGTTTCATAAGTGCGAGTTCACGGATGAAATGTGTGACATGCGGCGCCAACGTCAAACCCACAGCTTGGAATGCAACCTGCGTATCGGCCTGACCTTGCGCAACGCGGTCCATCGCGGGCAACTTCCGGAAAATCTGGACACTACGCGTGGCGCGGTGTGCATCCATGCCTTCATCCACGGCTTGATTGGCCAGTGGCTACTGGTACCCGACAGCTTCCAACTGCATCAGGATGCCGAACGCTGGGTTGATGCGGGGCTGGACATGCTGCGCTTGAGCCCCAGCCTACGCAATTAAGACAAAATGCGTAATTACATCCAAGTGTGTCAATAGTAAAGACCAGAGACAGTCAATCGTCCCTTCGCAGGATTTGTGGGGTGACTTTATATACGTGCACGCGGGCGGTTGATAGGTAGCCGACTAAGTATTTTGTAGCGATATTGTTGCAATGCTGTGAAGGAATGTTTCCCGACCTTTGTGCGATCGTTCCTATGCTCCGCGTGGGAATGCATCCTGTGACGCTCCAGAGCGGGCTTGCTCGCGAAAGTAGTGGATCAGTCAGCACATATTTAGCTGACAGACCGCATTCGATCTCTGGTGTATTCCAAAGCGCAGTAAAAAGCCCCGGTTCCTGCGAGCCGGGGCTTTTTCGTTTCAGCTTGTTGCTTTAGATCGCCAGCGTCGGGTAGTCGATGTAACCGACCGGACCCTTGGCGTAGAAGGTTTCCGGATGCGCTTCGTTCAGCGGCGCATCGGCTTTCAGACGCGCCGGCAGGTCCGGGTTGGCAATGAACGGTACGCCGAAGGCCACCGCATCGGCTTTGCCCGAGGCCAGCCAGGCGTTGGCGCTGTCCTTGGTGAAGCGTTCGTTGGCGATGTACGCGCCGCCGAAGGCTTTTTTCAGTTGTGGGCCAAGGCTGTCGCCGGCTTCTTTTTCACGCGAGCAGATGAACGCGATACCACGTTTGCCCAATTCGCGGGCAACGTAGGTGAAGGTCTCGGCCAAGTTATCGTCGCCCATGTCATGGGAGTCGGCGCGTGGTGCCAGGTGCACCCCCACACGGCCGGCGCCCCAGACTTCGATGGCCGCGTCGGTCACTTCCAGCAGCAGGCGGGCACGGTTTTCCAGGGAGCCGCCGTAGTTGTCGGTGCGCTGGTTGGTGCTGCTTTGCAGGAACTGATCGAGCAGGTAGCCGTTGGCACCGTGGAGTTCCACGCCGTCAAAACCGGCGGCCTTGGCGTTTTCGGCGCCGACGCGGTAAGCGTCAACGATGTCGGCGATTTCAGCGGTTTCCAAGGCGCGTGGGGTCGGGTAGTCCGCCAATGGACGCACCAGGCTCACGTGGCCTTTGGGCTGGATGGCGCTCGGTGCCACTGGGGTTTTGCCGTTCAGGTAGGACGCGTGGGAGATCCGGCCGACGTGCCACAGTTGCAGAACGATCTTGCCACCCGCGCCGTGCACGGCCTTGGTCACATTGGCCCAGCCGCGTACCTGGTCGTTGGACCAGATGCCCGGAGTGTCCGGGTAGCCTACGCCCAGCGGCGTCACGGAGGTGGCTTCGCTGAGGATCAGCCCGGCTGAGGCGCGCTGCACGTAGTACTCAGCCATCATCGCGTTGGGTACGCGACCTTCATCAGCGCGGCAGCGGGTCAGCGGCGCCATGATGATGCGGTTCGACAGTTCCAGGTCGCCCAGTTTGATTGGATCGAAAATAGTCGTCATGGGATAACACCCTTCTCTTTAAGTAAATTGCTCAGTGGGTCGCAGGGGCCAGGCCGGCATCGCCGCTCTGACGGAAAGTAATCAGGGTGACCAGCAGGGCCAGAATCGCCAGGGCCGCAGCCGCCAAAGGCACGCTGGTCAGGCCAAAGCCGTGGGCAATTACGCTGCCGCCGACCCAGGCGCCGAGGGCGTTGCCGATGTTGAAGGCGCCGATGTTCAGGGTCGACACCAGGTTCGGTGCGGCCTTGCCGAAGGTCACCACGTTGATTTGCAGCGCCGGTACGGCGGCGAACGACGCAGTGGCCCACAGGAACAGGGTGATTTCAGTTGGGATTACCGCGACGCTGGTCCAGGTCAGCACGGTGGAGACCACCGCCATGCTGATGAACACGCCTATCAAGGTGGCCGCCAGGCGTTTGTCCGCCAGCTTGCCGCCGATGATGTTGCCCACGGCCAGGCCCAGGCCGATCAGCAGCAGCGTCCAGGTCACGCCTTTGGGCGACACGCCGGTGACATCGCCGAGCAGTGGGGCGACATAGGTGAAGAGGGTAAACATGGAAGCGGCGAACAGTGCGGTCATGGTCAGCGACAGCCAGATGCCGGCGCCTTTGAGGGCGGCGAGTTCGGCGCGCATGTCGAGTTTTTCTTCGTCACGCTTGGCCGGCAGGAAGCGGATCAGGCCGATCAAGGCGATCACGCCAATCACGGTCACCGCCCAGAAGGTCGAGCGCCAGCCGGCCTCCTGGCCCAGCGCGGTACCCAGTGGCACGCCGAGCACGTTGGCCAGGGTCAAGCCGGTGAACATCAAGGCCACAGCCGAAGCACGCTTGTTGGCCGGTACCAGGTTGGCCGCAACCACCGAACCAATCCCAAAGAACGCGCCGTGACACAGCGCAGTGACTACACGGGCAACCATCAGCACGTTGTAGTCACTGGCCAGTGCGCAGAGCAGGTTGCCGACAATAAAGATGCCCATCAACGCTACCAGGGCGGCCTTGCGTGGCAGCTTGGCGGTGGCCAGTGCCATGAAGGGCGCGCCGATGGCCACGCCCAAGGCATAGCCGGTGACCAGCCAGCCAGCGCCGGGAATCGACACGCCCAAGTCCGCCGCCACATCGGGCAGCAAGCCCATGATGACGAACTCGGTGGTGCCGATGGCGAAGGCGCTCAGGGCCAGTATGAGTAGCGAGAGGGGCATTATCTTTCCTTTATAACAACGTTGCGCTGATATCAGCGCTGAGTTCGGTGGTGAGCGCCGCGAGGAAGGCTTGGATCACTTCGTCATTGCGTTTGAAAAAGTGCCATTGCCCGGCCTTTTGGCTGCTGATCAACCCGGCCCGTTGCAAGGTCGCCAGGTGGGCCGACACGGTCGACTGGGACAAGCCGCAGCGCTGGTCGATCTGCCCGGCGCAGATGCCGTATTCATGGTTGTGCACTTGCTCGGGGAACTGCACTTTCGGGTCTTTCAGCCAGGTGAGGATGTCTCGTCGTACTGGGTGCGCCAGGGCTTTTATTATTTCGTCGAGGTCGATGGGCATGGCAGGGTGCTCGGTTGCGTAAAACGTTATATCGCGATGAGGCGAACTTTAAATCGTTACATTCCGATACACCAATATGCTTTTGATCTTAGGACCGGCTATTTCGGTATATCGGGTTATAACGATACGTGGGTGGCAGTGCTAGACTGCTCGGCATGAATTATCTCGCACATCTGCACCTGGGCGGCCAACTTCCTGCACAACTGCTGGGCAGCCTCTATGGTGACTTCGTCAAAGGCCGCCTGCAGGGCCAGTTCAGCCCGCAAATCGAGTCGGCTATCCAACTGCATCGCTCCATCGACCGCTTCACCGACAGCCACCCGCTGGTTTGCGAGGCGTTGTCACGCTTCAGCCTGACCCGCAAGCGCTATGCCGGGATTGTCCTCGATGTGTTTTTCGACCACTGCCTGGCGCGGGATTGGGCGCTGTATGCCAACCAGCCCCTGGAACACTTTACTGCGCAGGTGTACCGCGTGCTGGCGGCCGAACCGCAGCTGCCTGGGCGGCTGGCGCAGATTGCACCGTATATGGCGGAGGATGACTGGCTGGGTTCGTACCGTGAGTTCGCGGTGATGGAGCAGGTGTTGCGCGGGATTTCGCGGCGCCTGACCCAGCCCGAGGAATTGAGGCATGCCATGCACGAGTTGCGGATTCTGTATGAGCCGCTGAGTGAAGACTTTCGGCTGTTCTATCCTGAGTTGCAGAAATTTGCACAATCCCACCTGACGGTTGAGATTTAAACCTGTGGGAGCTGGCTTGCCTGCGATAGCGGTCTGTCAGTCGATATTGGTGTACCAGCCATAGCAGGCAAGCCACCTCCCACATTTTAAAGTGTGTTCATGCTGCAAATGCAGGCCGAGCCGCCACTTGCTCCGTCTCCGGCAACGGCCCAAACAACGCCTTCTGCACCGCCTGCTGCGCCTGGAACGCCAGCGCCGCGCGTTCCAGCCCGGCACAGGCAATTGGCGTGAGCACATGGATTTCCACATCGCCCTGGTCATTGGCAAACAGGCGCATCAGGTGCGAGAGCAAATCATCGTCGCCAATAAACGGCGCCAGCGGGTCCACTTGCCCATCGCGTAGATAACGAATCGCCACCGGTTGCAGCGACACATCGGCATCAATCGCACTGGCCAGTAAACGCCCGTGAAAGGTGCGCAGACTGCGCCCGTCGGTGGTGGTGCCTTCGGGGAACATCAGCAGCGGGTGCTGGTGTTCCAGGTGGCGAGTCATCTGCTTGCGGATGAGCTGGCTGTCGCCCGAACCCCGGCGGATAAACAGGCTACCAGCCTTCGCTGCCAACCAACCCGCCACCGGCCAGGTGCGCACTTCGGCCTTGGACAAAAATGACAGCGGCGTGACCATGCCCAGCAACGGGATGTCGGTCCAGGACACGTGATTGCTCACCCACAGCATCGGCGTTTGCGGCAACTCACCGTGCACCGTTACGCGAAAGGGCAGGGCGTGGGTCAGCCGCGCCATGAAAAACCGCGACCAACGCTGGCGCCGTACCATCGAGTTGGCCACGCCCAAACGCTCGAACACACCAAACACACTGGCCATGCTCAAGCCCAGCGCCACCACCAGCAGCACGCGGGCAATGCGCCCGTACACGCGCAGGCGGCCCATCACATGGCCGCCTTGAAGTGGCGGGCGTAACGCGGGCACAGCTCGTCGCGCTTGAGCAGGATAAATACGTCGGCTACTTGGAAATCTTCATCCCAGCACGGCTCGCCGCAGATCTTCGCGCCCAGGCGCATATACGCCTTGAGCAGCGGCGGCATTTCCGCGATCACGTTGGACGGCAGATCCAGCGCCGGCAGCGGCTTTTTCGGCTCGGCGCGCAGGTGTTCGTTGCACAGGTAGCGTTCGCGCAGGCGCTGCATGATCGCGTGGGCTTGGATGCCGCCGTCGTGCATCGGGATGCTCGCGCAGCCCATCAAGTAGCTGTAGCCGCCTTGATTCAACACTTCGGCCAACTCGCCCCACAACACGGCGATGGTGCCGCCGTTGCGGTAGGCCGGGTCGACGCACGTGCGGCCGATCTCCAGGATCGGGCCTTGCAGATGCAGCAGGCCGTGCAGGCTGAATTCTTCTTCGCTGTAGAACCGGCCCAAGGTGCTGGCCGCCTGGTGGTCGAGCAAACGGGTGGTGGCGACCAGTCGACCGCTGTTCAAATCCCGCACGCCAATGTGGCTGCAGTGAACATCATAGTCATCCATGTCCAGACCCAGTTCCGCGCCTTTCAGCTTGGCGTTGAACTCGCCGCTGAACACGTTGAACCGCAGGGCCTGAGCTTCCTGCAGCGCCTGTGCGCCAACCAGGCGTTCGGCTTGCAGACGGCGTTCATTGCCGGTGTCGCTGATGCGGGCGATCTGAGTCATGGCGAATCTCCGAGTGCCGGCCACGTTTCGGCCGGTCGACTTGTTTGTCCAAACTCAGGCTATGTAGGCTCGGTGTCAGCGCCATGAAGTTACGGTGACGCTTAGATGACAGCCCCCGATGTAGCAAATCTGTCATGCGCCTCGGCTAGGCTCGCGGGCTTGAATGCCCCCTTGAGTTTGCGTCCATGGTCCGAGGCTTAACTCAGGCTATGTAGGCTCGGTGTCAGCGCCATGAAGTTACGGTGACGCTTAGATGACAGCCCCCGATGTAGCAAATCTGTCATGCGCCTCGGCTAGGCTCGCGGGCTTGAATGCCCCCTTGAGTTTGCGTCCATGGTCCGAGGCTTGTTGTGCGTTGCCCTGCTGTTCTTCACCGTTGCCGCCCATGCCGAAACCTGGCCTGACAAGGACTGGGCCCAGGGCACAGCACTCTCAGGACCCGCTGTCGATGCTCTGAATGCCTACGCGTTTCCAACCCGTGACGACGCCACCCGCCAAGGCATTCGCACTGACGCGCTGCTGGTGATCCGCGACGGCGAAGTCATCTACGAACGCTACGCCGCGCCCACCACCGCCAGCACGCCGCACCTGACTTGGTCGGTGAGCAAAAGCCTGATGGCCACGGTGCTCGGCGTGGCCTATGGCGAAAGCCGCTTCAAACTCACCGACCCCGCCGCACGCTTCTACCCGCCGATGAAACAACACCCCAAAGTCACCCTGGCCGACTTGCTGCACTGGGCCTCGGGCCTCGACTGGCAAGAAGACTACGAATACGCCCCGCTGAAATCCTCCGTCGTGGCGATGCTCTACACCCGTGGGCGCGCCGACATGGCCGAGTTCGCCGCCGACACCGAGGCTGTCGCCGCACCGGGCCAGGCCTTCCGCTACTCCAGCGGCGACAGCAACATCCTGTCCGCCGCCCTCAAAGGTATGCTCGGCCACAAGGCTTATATGAATTACCCGTGGGATGCGCTGTTCAAGCCGCTGGGCATCCACAACGCCATCTGGGAAACCGATGCCGACGAAACCTTCGTTGCCTCGTCCTACGCCTACCTCACCGCCCGCGACCTGGCGCGCGTCGGCCTGCTGATGGCGCGCGACGGTCGTTGGGGTGAGCAGCAGTTGCTGCCTAAAGAGTGGGTCGCCTTCAACCGCCAACCGTTCGACAAATACAAGGCTGGCCAGGACGAAGCCGTACCCGGCGGCCAATGGTGGCTGAACCAAGGCGCCCCAAGGCCATGGCCCGACGCTCCCGCCGACACCTTCGCCGCCCTTGGCCACTGGGGCCAGGCGCTGTTTGTGCTGCCCGACGAACACTTGGTGATCGTGCGCTACGGCGATGATCGCGACGGCACTTACCGCCACAACGAACTGCTCAAACGCGTGCTTGCGGCGGTGCAGCCATGATTCGTCGTCGGCCGTTTACCAGTGTGTTTCTCCTGCTATTACTCGCGTTGCTGGGTTGGGTCTGGCACGAGCGCGTCAACCTGCAAGCCTTCCCCGACATCATCGCGGCGTACACGGCCAAGGAGTACTGCTCGTGCCGGTATGTGGAGAACAACCCCGCCGAGTATTGCCTGGGGTATGTGAAGCAGTACGTGCCGACCAGTGCGTTTATCGACAAGCCGGAGCGTAGTGAAGTGACGGCGAGCGGGTTGGGGCGTACGCATACGGCTCGGTGGTTAGGTGATCGCCAAGGCTGTCGCCTGAATCCCTGACACACCCCAAATCCCCTTTGGGAGCTGGCTTGCCTGCGATGGGCATAGGTATCTACGCAACGCTTTGTGTGGTGCTGAGCTTGTGATGGGTTGATTGCGCCCGGCACCCGGCACAGTTAAGGTTCATCCAGGTTTTTTGCCCCATGAGTTTCTATGTTCAACGTCAAACCCCTGGCCTTCACACTGCTGACTTGTGCCGCACTGCCCGCCCACGCCAACTGGTACCTGGATAACGAATCCTCACGCCTGTCGTTCGTCACCACCAAAAACACCGAGATCGCCGAAGTGCATCGTTTCCTGGTGTTGCACGGCAAGGTCGACAGTCAGGGCGCGGCGCAACTGCAAGTGGAGCTGGAGTCGATCAACAGCGGCATCCCGCTGCGCGATGAGCGCATGCGCAATGATCTGTTTCAGATCAAGACTTTCCCCGAAGCGCTGATCAGCGCGCAGATCAATCTGCAGCCCATCAACGACCTGGCCCCCGGCGCGCAGTTGGAGTTGCGCCTGCCATTGAGCGTCACCCTGCACGGCAAGACCCAAACCTACAGCGCCGAGCTGTTGGCCACGCGCCTGGATGACCGGCGCTTTCAGGTGGTGACCCTGGAGCCGGTGGTGTTGCATGCCGAGGATTTCGAGCTGGCGCCGGGCGTGGCGATGCTGCGCAAGGCCGCGGGGCTCAAGTCGATCAGTTTGTCGGTGCCGGTGGGTGCGGTACTGATCTTTACGGCGCGCTGACGTGGGCGGCGCAGTGTTCCCGTGGCGCAGCGCCAACCGTTTCGAGTTGTTGATCGACGGGCCGAGCTTTTTCCCGCAGATGCTGGTGGGCATTGCCCGCGCTGAGCAGCAAGTCGATTTGGAGTTGTACCTGGTGGAAGCCGGAGCCTGTGCCGATGCCATGGTTCAGGCGTTGGTGCTGGCGGCCGAGCGCGGTGTGCGGGTGAGCTGTTTGTTTGATGATTACGGCAGCCTGGCCTTTACCTTGGGCTTGCGTAAGCGCCTGACCGACGCGGGCGTGCAGCTGCGTTTCTACAATCGCCTGAGCTGGCGGCGTTGGATGCGCAATCTGTACCGCGACCACCGCAAGCTGTTGCTGATTGACCAGAGCATCGCCGTGGTGGGCGGAACCGGCGTGACCGATGAATTCTGGACACCGGGGCAAGACACCGCCGAGTGGCATGAAGTGATGGTGCAAATCAGCGGGCCGCTGGTGCTCGACTGGCAGGCGCTGTTCGACCGCCAATGGCACGCCAATGCGGCGCGGCGGGAGTGGAAGCCCGCCACCCATTTCGGTTTGTCGCGCTTGCCCAAGGTGCCGGCGACCGGGCCGGGCCTGGGGCGCGTCGCGTATGCCGATGCCCGTCAGCACCGCGATATTTTGCAGTCGCTGATCCGCGCGTTGAACAGCAGCCAGCAGCGTATCTGGCTGGCCACGCCGTATTTTCTGCCGACCTGGAGCGTACGGCGTGCCTTGCGCCGCGCGGCTGGGCGTGGGGTCGATGTGCGTTTGCTGCTCACCGGCCCGCGCACCGATCACCCCTCCGTGCGTTACGCCGGGCACCGTTACTACCCGCGTTTGCTGCGGGCGGGCGTGCAGATTTTTGAGTACCAGCCGTGTTTCCTGCACCTGAAAATGGTGTTGGTGGATGACTGGGTGAGCATCGGCTCGTGCAATTTCGACCACTGGAATTTGCGCTTCAACCTGGAAGCCAACCTGGAAGCGTTGGACCCAGCGTTAACGCTGGCCGTGGCCGGTAGTTTCGAGCGCGATTTTACCCAGAGCCAGGCGGTGAGCCTGCAGGCGTGGAAGTCGCGGCCGTTGTGGCGGCGGGTGAAGCAGCGGGTGTGGGGATGGATTGATCGGTTGGTGGTAAATCTGTTGGATCGGCGGGGGTAGGGCACCCCCGCCTTTTGTTCAAAACTGCAGCGAATACTGCGCTTGGCTCGGTGGGCCAGCGCGCAAGCCCCCTCTTCAAAAAAAGAGGGGGGCTGCAGGTGTTACAGCAACTCGAACGTCTGCTGCTGCACATCCTGGGAGTCCAGGCCGATCTGTACATTGAACTCGCCGGGTTCTGCGGCGAACTTGAGTTGGGTGTTGTAGAACTTCAAGTCTTCCTCGGTGATGGTGAAGTGCAGCGTGCGCTCCTCACCGGCCTTGAGCATGACCTTCTGGAAGTTCTTCAGCTCTTTGATCGGGCGGATCATCGAGCCGGCCACGTCCTGGATATACAACTGCACCACGGTTTCGCCCTCGACCTTGCCGGTGTTTTTCAGCGTGACGCTGGCGTCGAGCTTGCCGGTCTTGTTCAGGGTGGTGGACGACAGCGCCATGTCCGACAGGCTGAACGTGGTGTAGCTCAGGCCATAGCCGAACGGGAACAGCGGCCCGGTGGTGTCATCGAAGTACTGCGAGGTGTAGTTGCCCGGCTTGCCTGGGGTAAACGGCCGGCCGATGGTCAGGTGGTTATAGTAGGTCGGAATCTGCCCTACCGAACGTGGGAAGGTGATCGGCAGCTTGCCCGACGGGTTGTAGTCACCAAACAGCACGTCGGCGATGGCGTTGCCACCTTCGGTGCCGGCGAACCAGGTTTCCAGGATCGCGTCGGCCTGTTGGTTCTCTTCAAGAATCGACAGCGGGCGGCCGTTCATCAGTACCAGCACCAGCGGTTTGCCGGTGGCTTTCAAGGCTTTGATCAGGTCGCGCTGGCTCTGCGGGATGTTCAGGTCGGTGCGGCTGGAGGATTCGTGGGACATGCCACGGGACTCGCCCACAGCCGCCACCACCACGTCGGCATCCTTGGCGGCCTTCACCGCTTCGTCGATCAGCACCTGCGGGGAGCGGGTGTCATCCACCACTTCCGGGGCATCGAAGTTGAGGAAGTTGAGGTAGTCGACCACGGCCTTGTCGTTGGTGATGTTGGCGCCACGCGCGTAGATCACTTTGCCTTTTTCGCCGATCACCGCGTTGAGACCATCGAGCAGGGTCACCGATTGTGCCGGTTTGCCGGCGGCGGCCCAGCTGCCCATCATGTCGATCGGCGCCTTGGCCAGCGGGCCGACCAGTGCGATGGTCGCGGATTTTTTCAGCGGCAGGGTGTTGTTCTGGTTTTTCAGCAGGACCAGGCTGCGGCGCGCGACATCCCGTGCGTCGGCACGGTGCAGGCGGCTCTCGGCATAGGTGTCGGCCGGGTCATCCTCGGCCTTGCCGATGCGCAGGTACGGGTCTTTGAACAGGCCCATGTCGTACTTGGCGCCGAGCACTTCGCGTACGGCGTTGTCGATGTCGCTTTGCTCGATCTCGCCGGACTTGAGCAGCCCGGGCAATTCCTTGCCGTACAGCGAGTCGTTCATGCTCATGTCGATGCCGGCCTTGATCGCAAGCTTAGCGGCTTCACGCCCGTCCTTGGCCACGCCGTGCTTGATCAGCTCGAAGATCGCGCCGTGGTCACTCACGGCCAGGCCTTTAAAGCCCCAGTCTTTGCGCAACAGGTCGTTCATCAGCCAAGTGTTGGCGGTGGCGGGCACGCCGTTGATCGAGTTCAACGCCACCATCACGCCGCCGGCACCGGCCTTGATCGCCGCGTGGTAGGGCGGCAGGTAGTCCTGGTACATCTTGACCGGGCTCATGTCGACCACGTTGTAGTCGCGACCGCCTTCCACCGCGCCGTACAGGGCAAAGTGCTTGACGCTGGCCATGATGCTGTCGGCATTGGCCGCGCTTGTGCCCTGGAAGGCCTTGACCATCACTTCGGCAATGCGCGACGTCAGGTAGGTGTCTTCGCCGAAACCTTCGGAAGTACGCCCCCAGCGCGGGTCGCGGGAGATGTCGACCATCGGCGCAAAGGTGATGTCGAGGCTGTCGGCGGCGGCTTCCTGGGCGGCGATGCGCCCGGAGCGGCCGATGGCGTCCATGTCCCAGCTAGAGGCCAGGGCCAGGCTGATCGGGAAGATCGTACGGTGGCCGTGGATCACGTCGTAGGCGAAAAACATCGGGATCTTCAACCGGCTGCGCATGGCCGCGTCCTGCATCGGACGGTTTTCCGGGCGAGTGATCGAGTTGAAGGTGCCGCCGATACGGCCGGCGGCGATTTCCTTGCGGATCAGCTCGCGGGGCATTTCGGGGCCGATGCTGATCAGGCGCAATTGGCCGATCTTTTCATCCAGGGTCATCTGCTTGAGCAGGTCGCTGACGAAGGCGTCCTTGTCTTTAAGCGCAGCAGGCTTTGTTTCTGCCCAGACGGGGTGGGTGGCCAGAGTGGCAACAAGGCCGAGCAAACACAGCTTTTTCATGAATATCCTTTTTCGGCTCACTGCATAGCATCAAGAGAATGCCATCGGCCAAAATGTGGGGAGCGTCTATTGTTGTTCGGGTGTTGTTCAGATAAATGCAGCACACTCTGAACTCTTTTTCGCGCTGGGCATCTTTGTAGCTGATTGGCTCGACGCAATCCAGTGGTGGCGGATTATGCCCCAAGTGCGCGGTTTATAGGGTTAGTCGTCACATTCCATCTAGTTTGGGCAGGAGAAACACCATGCAAGCAGCACAAGGTTACCGCTGGGGCTTGAAAGCCGCGGCTTTGCTACTGATCAGCAGCGTGCTGAGCGGTTGCGGCATCAACACCATTCCCACCCTGGATGAACAGGCCAAGGCGGCCTGGGGCCAGGTGCAGAACCAGTACCAACGGCGTGCCGACCTGATCCCCAACCTGGTGGAAGTGGTCAAGGGCTACGCGGCCCATGAGCAAGACACCCTCACCGCCGTGATTGAGGCGCGGGCCAAGGCCACCTCGATCCAAGTAGATGCCAGCACCCTCGACAACCCCGAGAAACTCAAGCAGTTCCAGCAAGCCCAGGACGGTTTGAGCGGCGCCCTCAGCCGCTTGATGGTGGTGTCTGAGCGTTATCCGGACCTGAAAGCCAACCAGAACTTCCTGGCCCTGCAATCGCAACTTGAAGGCACGGAAAACCGTATTGCCGTGGCCCGTCGCGATTTCATCCAGGCCGTGCAGGCGTACAACACTGAAATCCGCACCTTCCCTGGCCGCCTGTGGCACAGCGTGATGTACAGCGACTTGCCGATCCGCGCCACGTTTGAAGCCACCAGCGCTGATGCCGATAAAGCGCCGCAAGTGAAGTTCAAATAACGCTGCGTTGAGGTGTCGATGCGTTTATTACGGATAGGCCTGGCGCTGTGGTTGCTGGCGTGCGTCGGTGCGGCCCAGGCGGCGCTGACGTTCCCGGCCCTGACTGGGCGGGTGGTGGACAGCGCCCAGATGCTCGACCCGGCAACGCGGGCGCAAATAACCCAGCAGTTGCAGGCGTTGGAGCAAACGTCCGGCGACCAGCTCGTGGTGGTCACCGTGCCCGACCTGCAAGGCGTGCCGATTGAGGACTACGGTTACCAATTGGGCCGCCAGTGGGGCATCGGCCAGAAGGGCAAGGACAACGGCGCGCTGTTGATCGTCGCCCGTGATGAGCGCAAATTGCGCATCGAAGTCGGCTATGGCCTGGAAGGCGTGCTGACCGATGCGCAGTCCTGGGTGATCATCAATCAGGTGATCGCGCCTAAGTTCAAGGCTGGCAATTACAGCCAGGGCATCAGCGACGGCGTTACGGCGATGGTGCAGGTGGTGGGCGGCGAGCCGCTGGCGGTGCCAGCGCATGTGGCGGATGCGAATTTCGCCAAGGACAACCCAGGGTTGTCCATCGGCTTGTTCATCCTGCTGATCGGCGTGTTGTGGCTGTGCAATCGCCTGGGCCTGCCGGTTGGCGCTATCCTCTTGGCAATCCTCAGCAGCAGTGGGCGCGGCGGCGGTGGCGGGGGAGGCGGCGGTGGTGGCTTCAGAGGCGGCGGCGGTGGTTTTGGCGGTGGCGGGGCCTCAGGTGGCTGGTAATGACAATAACTAGAACAGAGCATCGACAACCATGGCATTACTGAGTGAACACGAGCAGCGCCAAGTCGCCGAAGCGATTGCCCGAGTCGAGAAAACCACCGACGCCGAACTGGTCACGGTGCTGGCGGCCCGCGCTGACGATTACGCTTACATCCCGCTGCTGTGGGCCAGCCTGATCGCCTTGGTGGTGCCCGGCGTGGTGCATTACTTGTCGGGCTACTTGACCATGTACACCTTGCTGTTGGCGCAGTGGGCGACGTTTATCGTGTTGTGCCTGGTGTTTCGTTTGCCCAAGGTCACCACCCGCTTGATCCCGCGTTCGGTGCGTCATTGGCGGGCGTCCAACCTGGCGCGCCGGCAGTTCCTGGAGCAGAACCTGCACCACACGGTGGGCGGGACGGGTGTGCTGATTTTTGTCAGCGAGGCGGAACGGTATGTGGAGATCCTGGTGGACGAGGGTATTTCCAAACGGCTGGATGACGAGAGCTGGGATGGCATCGTCAAGGCGTTTACCCAGCAGGTGAAACAGGGGCAGACGTTGGCGGGGTTTATTGCGTGTATCGAGGCCTGCGGCGAGTTGCTCAAGGTGCATGTGCCGGTGACGCAGGCGCGTAATGAGTTGCCCAACCGCCTGATCGTGCTGGAATAGCCCACACCCCTCAGAACCCATGCGGGAACTGCTTTTCTGTGGGAGTCGGGCTTGCCTGCAATGGCATCAACTCGGTTGGCCTGATGGACCGAGGTGCCAGCATCACAGGCAAGCCACCTCCCACAGAAAAGCAGCTCCCGCATTTGATTTGCGGCGGCTGAGCGACCGTTGATCAAATAACCCCGTGCCCTGAAGCACTATCCCCCCTAAAATGCCCGGCATTCCCAGCCCGAGGCGTTTTTGTTCATGTCCGTCACCGCTCAACCTGCCCGCCCTGCGCCGGATCATCACGCCCAGTTCATCGAACTGCTGAGCGCAAGCCTGGCGCAGCATGCGTTTATCAAGCTGGTGCTGGCCAAGTACGTCGGCGAGGAAGCCGAGCTGCAACGGCTGATCATCAAGCCGGTAACGGTCAAGGAGCAGGCGTGCCTGTCGTTCGTCTACCGCTACAAGACCCGCGACATCACCAAGAACTTGCCCCTGGCCGACGGCGTTGCGGCGATTGCCGAGCTGCTGCCCGCGTCGTTCAAGAACGCGCACTTGCTGTCGCTGACCGACGAAGCCCAGCTGGAATACAGCAAGAAGAACAAAAGCTCGTTGTTCAAAAGCAAGCCGCAGCAACTGCGTGAGGCGCCTTCCGCCGAGCACAACCGTGAGAAAAATCGCTTCCTCGACCTGAGCCGGCCGTTCCTCGCCGACCTAGGCGTGACCGACGCCAAGCAGGCGCTGATCCCGTCGATGTCGCGCAAGTGGAAGCAGATCAACAAGTTCATCGAAGTGTTCAGCCATGCGCTGACCTCGTCACCCTTGAAACTGGACCAACCCGTGCGGGTCGCCGATTTCGGTTCGGGCAAGGGCTACCTGACCTTCGCCATTCACGATTACCTGCGCAACACCCTCAAGGCTGAGGGCGAAGTGACCGGCGTGGAGCTGCGCGAAGACATGGTGACCCTGTGCAACACCGCTGCCGCGCGCCTGGAACACCCGGGGCTGGTGTTCAAGTGCGGTGATGTGCGCAGCGTGGCGCCGAGCGAGTTGGACGTGATGATCGCGCTGCATGCCTGCGACATCGCCACCGACTACGCGATCCACACCGGCATCCGTTCCGGCGCGTCGATCATCATGTGCTCGCCGTGCTGCCACAAACAGATTCGCCTACAGATCCAGAGCCCGGTGCTGCTCAAGCCGATGCTGCAATACGGCCTGCACCTGGGCCAACAGGCGGAAATGGTCACCGACAGCCTGCGTGCGTTGTTCCTTGAGGCCTGCGGTTATGAGACCAAGGTGTTCGAGTTCATCTCGTTGGAACATACCAACAAGAACAAGATGATCCTCGCGGTCAAACGCAACGAGCCGGTGGACAACGCGCAACTGCTGGAGAAAATCCAAGCGCTGAAGGCGTTCTACCACATCACCGAGCACTGCCTGGAAACCTTGCTGCGCGCGGATGGTTATTTGAGCTGAGCACAGCACCAAAAATGTGGGAGCTGGCTTGGGTGGGAGCTGGCTTGCCTGCGATGCAGGCAACTCGGTCTTTCAGGTAAACCGAGGTGATGCGATCGCGGGCAAGCCCAGCTCCCACACACGCCAGCTTTCACATTAGATAGTGCTTGGCTTGGGAGCCGGCGCAGGCTGCACCGCCGTCTTGCGCCCCAGCATCACCGTCACGATCACCCCACAGGCAAACACCCACGTAATCGGCTCGATATGTTCACCAAAGAACAACGCCGAAAACGCGATGGTGAAGAAAATCTGCAGCAGTTGAATCTGGCTGACCCGCGCAATCCCGCCCATGGCCAACCCGGCGTACCAGGCAAAGAACCCCAGGAACTGCGAGAACAGCGACACATACCCAAACGCCCACCAGGTGCGCATCGAAATCGCGCCTTGGTGCTGCGCCGCCAGGTACCACACCGGGCCGATCAGCACCGGTGTCGACAGCACCAGCGCCCAGCAGATCACTTGCCAGCCACCCATCTCCTTCGCCAACCGGCCACCTTCGGCATAGCCCAGGCCGCCCACGGCAATTGCGCCGAGCATCAGCAAATCACCCGCCTGAATACTGCCCGCGCCGGTGATCAAGGCGTAGCTCAACACCAACGCACTGCCCAGCGCCGCGCAGGCCCAGAAGGCTTTTGACGGCCGCTCGTGGGACAGCCACGCCGCATACAGCGCCACGCACAGCGGTTGCAAGCCGTTGACCAGCGCGCCATGGGAGGCCGGCAAGGTCTGCATGGCCCAGGCCGACAGCACCGGGAAACCGAGGATTACACCGGCGATGACCAGGCACAAACCGCGCACCTGGTGCCAGGTCGGCCAGCGCTCACGGCGCCACAGCAACAGCGCCGCCGCCGGAATCGCCGCGAACAAGGCGCGACCCAGGCCGTTGAGCAATGGGTGGATTTCCTGCACCACGATGCGGGTGAAGGGCAGGGTCAGGCTGAAGATGATGACACCCAGCAGGCCGAGGGCCATGCCGGTGTTTTCGCGCGAGCTCATGATGGGGACCGAAACGAGAGGGCTTCAAGGGAAGCCCATCTAGCCACAACCCCCGCCGATTGCGGGCCTACAGCTGGGTACGGATTTATCCGTACAGTTGAGGTCGTGTGGGAGCTGGCTTGCCTGCGATAGCCATGGGTATCTACGCAACTTTTTGTGTTGCTTTTAGCCTGTGATGTTAAAAAAGATGTGTAGATACCTATGCTGCGATAGCATCACCTCGAGATGCCTGATACACCGAGTCGCCTGTATCGCAGGCAAGCCAGCTCCCACAATCAGAAGAACCGCGTAACGCTGATCTTCGCATCACGGCCTTTGGTATAGGCGCGATCGCCGCTCAAGGCTGGGCGGAAGTTATTGTTGAACAGGTTGTCCACGGTGAAGTTCACTTCGGTGCCTTTCAGGTAGGCCTGTTGCGGCTTCCATTTGGCGAACAGGCCTTGGGTGTTGTAGGCCTTGTTGCCGTACTGGTCATAGAACAGATCGCCTAAGCTGCTGCCCGGTCCGCCGGAATATTTGTCGCTGGGCAAGCGGTCGGTGGCGCCGATGAACTGGCCCGTCCAGCCCACTTGGGCATCCCAGGCGGGAATGTTGGTGCCCAGTACCAGCACCCATTTGGTCGGTGGAATGTCGCGTGCTGCCACGTTCGGGCCCCAGGGGTTGGTGTAGGCGCCTTCGTGGTCACCTTTGGCGTAGGCGAACGACACCGAGCCAAACAGGTAGGTGGAGTTGTAGAACGATTCCAGCTCAACGCCCTTGATGGTCAGGCCGCCGATGTTGCGGTAGTTGGGCATCGCACCCGGTGGGCAAGCATTGGCAATCGTACCGCCGTTGATGGCCTGGTTCTGGCAGCCGACGCCGGTGGCCTTGAAGATTTCGTCTTCGACTTTGTTATGGAACAACGTGGTGCGTATTTGCAGGTTGTCGTCCTCGGCGATCAGGTTGTCGAAGCTGGTCACGCTGCCGACGCTGATCGAGGTGATGCGCTCGGGGTCGAGGTCGACGCTGGTGGCGGTGCGGCTGCCCAGGCCTTGCACTTCATATTGTTCATCAATGACCGGCGCGCGCCAGGTCTTGCTCCAGTTGGCGAACAGCCCCAGGTGCGGGGTGACGTTCCAGAACAGCGCCAGGCGCGGTGACCAACCGGTGTAGGTGCGGTCGCTGTAATCGTGGCCGACGGCCGGGTTCGGGTTGCTGTAGTAAGGCGCATCGTTGGCTTCGCCGCGGTTGCGCACATGGTCGTAGCGCAGGGACGGGGTGATGGTTACATCGCCCACGGTGACCGCATCCTGGACAAAGAAGCTATTGGTGTCGACTTTGCCGTGGGGCATGAAGCCCGGCTGGAAATGCCCGTAGTTGTAGCGCGCGGTGTCGTAGGTTTTACCGGGTATCCACATCTCGGTTTCTCGCGCGTGTTTGCGGATCTGCCCGCCGACGGTGACTGCATGCTGCAAGGGGCCGGTGTCAAACAGGCTGACGTTGCGGATGTCGAGGTTCTTGTCGGTATAGGACGTGTCCATCTTGCGGCCGCCGGTGGCCAGCTGGAAAAACGCGCTGGCGTTGCGCTCGTCGGTCTGGTCGGTGTTGGACTGCGAATACTTGACGGTCAGGTCTACCAGCGGGTTGTCCAGCGGCTGGTATTCATACTTGCCCGACCAGGTGGTGTCGACGGTGTCGCGGTGGGCTAAAAAACGCGTCAACGCGCCTTCGTAGCCGTAGCGGTCGATCTGGGCCTGGGTCGGCGGCGCCGGGTAGCTGGCGGCGGAAAACGGTGTCCAGCGGTTGCTGTGGGAGCGCGAGTAGGACAGCCCGACACTGTGCTCATCGGTCAGGTGCGCGTTGACCTTGAACAATTTGCCGTCCACATCCTGGGCGCTGTTGGGCAGGCGCTGGGGGTTGATCGGGAACAGGTTGTCCTCGTTGGGCAGCTTAGCGGCCACCTTCATGTCGCCGCCGTCGCGTTGGGTCAGGTAGGCCAGCGCGTCAAAACGGCCGTCGTCGGTGCGGCCATACACGGCGCCGCTGTAGACCTGTTCGTGGTCGTTGCTGGAGTAACCGTACTTGAGCATCGCGCCGCTGTTGCGGCCGTCTTTGAGCAGATCCGGGGCGTCCTTGGTGGTCATGTTCACCGTGCCGCCGAAGCCGCCGTTGCCGGTGAACGGGGAGGTCGGGCCTTTTTCCACTTCGATGCTTTTGATCAGCTCGGGCTCGATAAACACGGTGCCTTGCTGGTAGCGCTCAAAGCCGCTTTTGGTGGCGCCGTCGACGGTCAGAGGCACGTCTTCGGCATCGCCGAAACCCCGGATGTTAATGGTCTGGCCGCCAGGTTTCAGCGAACCGCCCTGGCTCACGCCGGGCAAGGTCTGTAGCAAACTGGGGATGTTATTGGACTGGTACCGATCGATGTCGGCCTGGCTCAGGGTGGAGCGGTTGACGGTGGCGGAGTCGACCTCGTTACCGGTGCCGATCACGCTGAGGGCGTCCAATTGGATGGCGCCGCTGTGGGTGGTCTTGCCCTCGTCGGGGCGCACCACGTAGGTGGTGCCGACCTTGATCAGGGTGAACGCGCCGTTTTTCAGCAGGCTGCGAATCGCCACTTCCGGGGTGAACTCACCGTTGAGCGCCGGCGCCTGTACGTTCTTGAGCAGTGTTTCATCGAATAGCAGCTGGATTTTCGCCTGCTGAGCCACCTGGCTCAGGGACGTGGCCAGTGACTGGGCAGGCAGTTGCAGCTTGAGTGATTCAGCCTGGGCACTGAGGCTGAACGCCAGGCAGGTGGCAATCAGCGTCGGTCGAAGAAACAGGTGCGAAGCGTGGCAAGGCGCGCGAAACATGGAATCCCCCGGGGTGGCTAAATAGCCAAAAAGGTGTGCAGATCAAACACAGTCCGGAGGAAGACGGGGCAGGTTGAAAAAAACCACACATGCGAATGCAAAATATTCTCAAATGAGGGTTCGCGGGCCTTACTTGCTCGGTTCGATTCTCATCACACCATCGGCCGAGGCCACGGTTTTCACCGGTAGCAGGGCCGGCAGGGCGTTGAGCAGGGCGTCCGGGTCATTCACATCCAGGTTGCCCGAGACCTTCAGTTGCGCCACTGATTTGCTGACGTGCAAGGGGGCCTGGGGCCGGTAGAGGCTCAGCTCGTCGATCAGGCTGGCCAGGTCGCGGTTGCGAAACGACAGGTGCCCGCTGCGCCAATCCGCCACTTCTCCAGCGCTAAGGGTTTGTTGCTGCACAGTGCCCTTGGCGTAGTTATAGGCGGCGCGCTGTTGGGCGCCGAGCAAGGTCACCGGGCTTTTGGCGTCCGGCGCGAAGGCCACCTGGCCATGGGCGACGCTGACCACCAGTTGCTGCTGGCTGCGCCGCACGTCGAAACCGGTGCCGACCACCCGCACATTCGCCTCGCCAGCTTGCACGTACAGCGGCCGTTCCTTGTCGGCGGCGACTTCGATGTACAGCTGGCCCTTGTCCAAATGAAGGATGCGCTGGTGGGCGCTGAAATCCACGCGCAGGCGCGTGTTGGCATTCACAAACAGGGTGCTGCCGTCGGGCAGGTTCAAGGTGCGCATGCCTTTGGCGTGCGCGGCAATTTGGCTGTGATACAGCTCGCGCGGTGCGCCGATGTGCGTGGCCAGCACGGCACAGACCACGGCGGCAGCCACGGCCAGGGCCGGGCGCCAGAGAGAGGGTTTGCGTTTGGGCAGCGGCACGGGTTTGCTCAGTTGCTGCAACTGGGCGAGGTCGGCCCACAGTTGCTCGAATTCGGCATAGGCGCGGGCATGGGCGGGCACGGCCAGCCAGGCGGCAAAGGCCTTGCGCTCGGTTCGCCCCGCATCGTTGCGGTTGCGGGCAAACCAGCTGGCGGCTTGGGCATCGATGGAGTCGCTCGCTTCGATATCCAGGGCGTCGATGTCGCTCAGGCGGTTCATTCTGGCTGCTCCGTGCCGGGTTCTTGTTGAAGGCGTCGCTTGCAATGCAGCAGGGCAAAAGCGATGTGCTTTTCCACCATGCTGGTCGAAATGCCCATGCGCTCGGCGATCTGCGCCTGGTTCAGGCCTTCGAAGCGATGCAGCATAAGGGCTTCTCGCCTGCGGGGCGAGAGTTCGGCGAGGACTTCTTTCAACTGTTCCAGGCGCTGCAAACGCTGCGCGGCGGCCATGGGGTCGTTTTGCTCATCGGTGACCGGCTCGGCGTCCCTTTCGGTCGGGTCAGAGTGGACGGTCTGCCGTACCTTCTGCTTACGCCAGTGATCGCGCAGCAGGTTGCGCGCCATCTGGAACAGAAACGCCCGTGGCTGCTCGACCTTGGCCCGGTCGCGGTAGCCCAGCCATTGGGTGAAGACATCCTGGGTCATGTCTGCCGCGTCGCTGGCGTTGTCCGTGCGTTTGCGCAGGAAATACAGAATGTCTGCATAAAACCCGCGAAAGGTATCGGCCGACAACGGGTCGGGCTTGGGACGAGGCATGGATATCCTTCTTGACGAAGCACGACGTAGAGAAGTCGCGAATGATATCGAGAATTATTGTCATTTGTCTTGTGGTAAATGCTGATGCCTGGCTGGCAATACGCTGGGCATAGCCTTTAATCCTACGGGCTAGTGAATAAAGTCCTACTCAAGCGGCGTGCCGGGGCATTTTTTATTCAGACGGCTGCCAACAGCGTCTTCAGCGGATCGCGTGCGCTGTCGCCTAACGGGAATACCGGAAGACGGGGTCGCCGGCTTCCAACCCGTTCATGCGCAACCCGGCCTTGATCGTCGCCGGCAAACCACCCTTGAGGATGAATTCCAGCAGCGGCAACTGGCGATAGAACAGTTCCCGCGCCAGTCAGCCTGGTGCGCAAGTGGATTTCATGAACGAGCGGGTGATCCTGGAGCGGGGCGATGCGCTGCACTGCGCAAAACCCGGCCTTGATCGTCGCCGGCAAACCACCCTTGAGGATGAATTCCAGCAGCGGCAACTGGCGATAGAACAGTTCCCGCGCCAGTCAGCCTGGTGCGCAAGTGGATTTCATGAACGAGCGGGTGATCCTGGAGCGGGGCGATGCGCTGCACTTCAATGCGCAGAAGCCCCACCGGATTCGTTCGGTCGGGGAAGTACAGGCGCAGTTGTTGGTGGTGGTGCACAGTTCGGAAGAATGACGGTGACCGTTATTTGAAATGCAATCAATGTGGGAGCTGGCAAGCCTGCTCCCACATGTTGATCTGCTTTGTCGTTGGGAGCTGGCAAGCCTGCTCCCACATGTTGATCTGCTTTGTTCGGGGGCTCAGCGTTCGACCGGCACTGACAACGCCGAATGACCCAACGGGTGCGTACGCGCCGCAAAAAACTTCAACGCCACACCGCTGCCCTCAAACAACGCCGAGTACCGACGCTTCTGCTGGCGAATAAACCCGTCGCTGCGGCCCGATACCGAAATCGCCAGTGTGGTCAGTTTGGCCTGGCGAAGCGCATCCACCAGGTGTCTATCCTGCGGGCCCAGGTCGTGGCCGAAGAGGCACAGCGCACCCTCATGGGTCAGCAGTTGCTCATAACAGAACGACAAATAGTCCGAACTGCGGATGGTCTTGAGCTTCTCTTCCACCTTGCCTTCGCTGACAAACAGCGGCACGTCGTCCAACGTCTTGATCGTGTTGTTGATCGCAAAACTGCTGAGCAGAGTGCTGTCGGTGGACGGCAATTTACGCGCCGTACCGTCGAGGTTGCGCACCAGGTGCAGGCCGCCGTGCAGGTAGAGGATGCGCGTGGCCTCTGTGCGGGTGTTGCGCAGGTCAAAGCTGGCATCGGCGCTGCGGAACAAGTCGTCGATGCCTGGCGTGTGCAGGATCGCCCAGTAGTTGAGCAGGTCGTAATTGCTGGTGAATACCGTGGGGTAGCGAGCCAGTTCCGCGTTGATCGTCGCCAGCGTCGACGGCTGCACCAGACGCCACGGAATGTGCACGGCGTGGATGGTATTGATCAGCGCTTCCTTGATCGCGTAGTAGCGATTGCGCGGCGCCGCCGAGCTGACCGCCAGGGCCTTGTTGACCCGGCTGGTGGTCTTCAACGCGCCCAGCGCCTGTTCAAAACTGCGGGTTTGCAGGGCGTCGAACACACTCAGCTCGGATTGGCTGAGGGGTTTTTCTTCGACGGTACGGGCGTTTTCGAACAGCGAATCGTAGGCAAAGTCTTCCCAAATCACACGGCTCGCGCCGTTGCCGATCAGAATCCCACTGAAATCGACGGCGCTGCGCAGCGCGCTCCAGTCTTCAAGGTGGGCGTCAATATCCTGGAAATCCTTCATTGCGGCGGGTCTACTCAAAATCGGCTGGGTGATGACTTTATCACGAGCGGGCGTTGATCCTGATCAAGATGGCGCAGGCAAGTCAGGTTGATCCTGTAGGCATAACGCCTCTGAGGATTGACCATGAGCAGCACCTTCTTTATTCCCGCCGTCAACATCATGGGCACCGACTGCCTCGACGAAGCCATGACGGCCATCCGCAATTACGGCTTTCGCAGGGCGCTGATCGTCACCGACGTGGGCCTGGCCAAAGCGGGCGTGGCCAGCATGATCGCCGAGAAGCTGGCGATGCAGGACATCGACTCGGTGATCTACGACGGCGCCAAGCCCAACCCCAATGTGGAAAACGTCGAGAAAGGCCTGGTGATGTTGGAGGCCAATGCTTGCGATTTTGTGGTGTCGCTGGGCGGCGGCTCGCCCCATGACTGCGCCAAGGGCATCGCGCTGTGCGCCACCAATGGTGGGCATATCGGCGACTACGAAGGCGTCGATCAGTCCAGCAAGCCGCAGCTGCCACTGGTGGCCATCAACACCACCGCCGGCACCGCCAGCGAGATGACCCGCTTCTGCATCATCACCGACGAAACCCGTCACGTGAAAATGGCCATCGTCGACCGCAACGTCACGCCGCTGCTGTCGGTCAACGACCCGACGCTGATGGTCGGCATGCCCAAGGGCCTGACCGCCGCGACCGGCATGGACGCGCTGACGCACGCCATCGAAGCCTATGTGTCCACCGCCGCCACGCCGATCACCGACGCCTGCGCGATCAAGGCCATCGAACTGATCAGCGCCAACCTGCGCCTGGCCGTGCGCGACGGTACCGACAAGGCCGCGCGGGAAAACATGGCGTATGCGCAGTTTCTCGCTGGGATGGCCTTTAACAATGCGTCCCTGGGCTTTGTACATGCGATGGCCCACCAACTCG
Source organism: Pseudomonas sp. IB20 (assembly GCF_009707325.1). NCBI lineage: Bacteria > Pseudomonadati > Pseudomonadota > Gammaproteobacteria > Pseudomonadales > Pseudomonadaceae > Pseudomonas > Pseudomonas gelidaquae. The sequence continues at coordinate 1,452,877 of NZ_CP046103.1, forward strand.
GCGGCCTGTACGACTTGCCCCACGGCGTGTGCAACGCGGTGTTACTGCCGCATGTGCAAAGCTTCAACGCGAGTGTCTGCGCCAAGCGCTTGAGCGACGTGGCGCGCGCGTTGGGCGCTGATATCAAGGGCATCACCCCGGAAGAGGGCGCCCAGGCTGCCATCACCGCCATTCGCACGTTGGCCCTCGACGTTGAGATTCCCGCCGGCTTGCGTGAACTGGGCGCCAAGTTGCAGGACATTCCGCTGCTGGCCACTAATGCGTTGAAGGATGCCTGTGGCCTGACCAACCCGCGGCGGGCCGATCAGCGTCAGATTGAGGAGATCTTTCGCAGCGCTTTCTAAAGGGGCAGCCGCACGCTGCAAGCGGTAAGCTACAAGCCGAACTGCATTTAACTTGAGCATGAAGCTTGCGGCTTGCCGCTGAGGTCCACCCATGAGAGTTCTGTTATTCGGCGCCACCGGCATGGTCGGTCAGGGCGTGCTGCGCGAGTGCCTGTTGGCCGCTGACGTGCAGGAAGTTGTCGCGGTCGGCCGCACGCCCTTGACCCAGGAGCACGGCAAGCTGCACCAGGTGCTGCACAGCGACATGCTGGATTTCCATCCCCTGGAAAACCTGCTGCAAGGTTTTGATGCCTGTTTCTTCTGCCTCGGCGTTTCGTCGGCGGGCATGAATGAAACCCAGTACACCCACCTCACCTATGACCTGACGCTGGTTGCGGCCAGCACCTTGGCGCGACTTAATCCGCAGATGACCTTTATCTACGTGTCCGGCGCCGGCACCGACAGCTCCGAGGCGGGCAAGTCGATGTGGGCGCGGATCAAGGGCAAGACTGAAAACGCGTTGCTGCGCCTACCGTTCAAGGCGGTGTACCTGTTTCGGCCAGGGGTGATTCAGCCGCTGCATGGCGTGCGTTCGAAAACGCCGCTGTACCAATCCTTCTATTCCGTACTCGGGCCGGCGCTCTCTTTCGTACGTCGGGTCAAGCCGGGCTGGGTCGTGAGCACCGAGACCGTCGGCCAGGCAATGTTGGCGGCGGTACGCCATGGCGCGCCGAACGCGGTGGTGGAGCAGGCCGAGATCAATCGCCTGGCCTCTGAGCGTCGCTGATGCTGCACAAGAGCCTGGTGCGTCGCCTGGACCTGATCACTTTGCAACTGTTCGTTGCGGTGTTTGAGGAAGGCACGCTGACCCGCGCTGCGGCCCGTGAAGCCATTGCGGTGTCGGCGGCGAGCAAGCGCCTGATGGAACTGGAACAGGTGCTGGGCGTCAGCCTGTTCGTGCGCCGGGCCAAGGGCATGGACCTGACGGCGGCGGGCGAAACCCTGTTGCACCATGCGCGGCAGATGCTGTTCAACGTCGAAAAAATGGGCCTGGAATTGGGCGAACACAGCCATGGCGTGCGCGGTCATGTGCGCATGCTGGCCAATCTGTCGGCGATCATTCAGTTCTTACCGGAAGACCTGCGGGATTTTTCCGCGCTGCATCCTGAGGTGAAAACTGATCTGGAGGAACGCCCCAGCAATGGCGTGGTGCAGGGTGTGCTGGATGGCGTGGCCGATTTGGGCATTTGCTCCAGCGACACGGACACTAAAGGCCTGCCCAGCGTGACCTATCGGCACGACAAACTGGTGGTGCTGATGCCGGCAGATCATCCGTTGGCTACCCGCCAATCCTTGGCCTTTGCCGAAACGTTAGGCAGTGATTACGTGGGTTTACATGCCGCCAGCTCGATCAATATGCGCACCCATGCGGCTGCGCGCGAGGCGGGCAAGATGCTGCGCCTGCGCATCCATGTGCCGGGGTTTGATGCGATGTGCCGGATGGTTCAGGCGAACATGGGCATTGGCATCCTGCCGCAAAAAGCCTATGAACTGTTTGGCCGCGCGTTGGGGTTGCACGCGGTGCCGCTGACGGATGCTTGGTCGGATCGCAGCTTGATCGTAGTGGTGCGCGATGAGGCGCAGTTGTCGCCGGTCAGTCGATTGTGATTATTGTTGTTCGTGTTTCGCGAACGCTCCTTGCCAACTGACGGTTGGATTTCTCCTACGCCTATCCTCTAGCCTTGCCCTCACATTCCAAGAATAAGAGGCTCACCCCATGACGGCTCCATTGACCGGTATCAAGGTGATTGAGATCGGCACCCTGATTGCCGCGCCGTTCGCCGCCCGGCTGATGGCCGAGTTCGGCGCCGAGGTGATCAAGATCGAAGCCATGGGCCAGGGCGACCCGCTTCGTAAATGGCGAAAACTGCACGAAGGCACCTCATTGTGGTGGTACCTGCAATCGCGCAACAAAAAGTCGCTGGCGTTGGACCTCAAGTCCCCGGAAGGCCTGGGCGTGATCAAGCAACTGCTCGGCGACGCCGACGTGCTGATCGAAAACCTGCGCCCCGGCGGCCTGGAAAAACTCGGCCTGGGCTGGGATGTGTTGCACGCCCTCAACCCCAAGCTGACCCTGGTACGCATCTCCGGCTACGGCCAGACCGGCCCTTACCGTGACCGCCCAGGCTTCGGTGCCATCGGCGAGGCCATGGGCGGCATCCGCTACACCACCGGCAACCCGGACTCGCCACCGGCGCGAGTGGGTGTGAGCCTGGGCGACTCCCTCGCTTCCCTGCATGGCGTGATCGGCGCGCTGATGTCGCTGCTGCGGGTCAAGACCGGGCAGGGCGACGGGCAGGTTGTCGATGTGTCCCTGGCCGAAAGCGTGTTCAACCTGATGGAAAGCCTGGTGCCCGAATACGACATGCTCGGCCATGTGCGCGAACGCAGCGGCGGCGCCTTGCCCGGCATCGCGCCCTCCAACACCTACCTGACCGCCGATGGCGCTTACGTGGTGATCGCTGGTAACAGCGACCCGATCTATAAGCGTCTGATGACCACCATCGGCCGCGCCGACTTGGCCGAAGCGCCGGAGTTTGCCCATAACGATGGCCGTGCGGCGAAAAGCGGTTTGCTCGACGCCGCGATCACCCACTGGACCAGTAGCCTGCCCATCGACCAAGTGCTCAGCGCTCTGGAAGCGGCAGAAGTGCCGGCCGGGCGCATCTACTCGGTGGCCGATATCGTCAGCGACCCGCACTACCAGGCGCGTGACATGCTGCTCAATGCCGAACTGCCCGGCGGCGTGTCGGTAAAAATGCCCGGCATTGTGCCCAAACTTTCCGAAACCCCAGGCGCGGTGAACTGGCAAGGCCCGACACTGGGCCAGCACACCGACGACATCCTCGCCGGCCTGGGCCTGACCGGGGCCGATATCCAACGCTTGAGAACCTTGGGAGTGGTGCAATGATCACCGATTATTCCGACCCGCTGATCGTGCAGGAAGTGTCCCCGCGCGATGGTCTGCAAATTGAACCCACCTGGGTCGAAACCGCCGACAAGATCACGCTGATTAATGAGCTGGCCTTGGCCGGGTTTTCGCGGATCGAAGCCGGCTCGTTCGTCTCCCCCAAGGCCATCCCCGCGTTGCGCGATGGCGAGCAGGTGTTCCAGGGCATCCAGCGTAAACCCGGTGTGATCTATGTGGCGCTGATCCCCAACCTCAAAGGCGCCCAGCGCGCCATCGAGTCCCGCGCCGATGAGCTGAACCTGGTGATGTCCGCCAGCCAGACCCACAACCTGGCCAACATGCGCATGCGTTGCGAAGCGTCATTGGCCGCGTTTGGCGCTATCGTCAGCTTCGCCGCCGACTACTCGGTGCGCCTCAACGGCAGCATCGCCACCACCTTCGGTTGCCCGTTCGAAGGCAAGATTGCTGAAGACCGTGTGCTGCAAATTGTCGATGCCTACCGCGAGTTGGGCATCCAGGGCATCACCCTGGCCGACACCACCGGCATGGCCAACCCGCGCCAGGTGCAGCGTCTGGTCACGCGCGTGTTGGAGCGCGTTCCGGCCAGCGACCTGACCCTGCATTTTCACAACACGCGCGGCCTGGGGTTGTGCAATGTGCTGGCGGCTTATGAAGCTGGCGCACGGCGTTTTGATGCGGCGTTAGGTGGCCTGGGTGGCTGCCCATTCGCGCCGGGGGCGTCGGGCAATATCTGCACCGAAGATTTGGTCAACCTGTGTGACGAAGTCGGTATTCACACCGGCATCGACCTGCCGCACCTGCTGCACATGTCCCGCCGCCTGCCGGCTCTGCTCGGCCATGCGCTGCCCGGCCAAGTGGCCAAGGCCGGGCGCAATGGCGACCTGCACCCGCCACCGGCTTATATCGCCACGCTGTAACGCCGCACCAGACAACAAAAACAATCGGGCGCCTTTGAGCAGCCCGCTGGAGAAAATGCATGAGCACTAATACGTTAGAGGCAGGCCTGCGCCCGGCTGCTGAGATCGATGCCGAAAAAGCCCTGGTCAGCAAGGTCGCCTGGCGCCTGATGCCGCTGATCATGGTGTGCTACCTGTTCGCGTTTTTCGACCGCATCAACATCAGCTTTGCCAAGTTCCAACTGCAAACCGACCTGAGCCTGAGCGACACCGCTTACGGCTTGGGCGCCGGGCTGTTCGTGGTCGGCTATGTGATCTTCGAAGTGCCCAGCAACATGATGCTGTACAAGGTCGGCGCGCGGCGCTGGATCGCGCGGATCATGATGTCGTGGGGCCTGGCCACGGCGGCCATGGTGTTTGTCACCGCCGAGTGGCAGTTCTACGGCCTGCGTTTCATCATCGGTGCGATGGAGGCAGGGTTTGCGCCGGGCGTGTTGTATTACCTGACCTTGTGGTTCCCGCAGCACTTTCGTGGGCGCATCACCTCGCTGCTGTTTCTGGCTTCGGCCTTCGCAGGCTTGGTCGGCGCGCCGTTCTCGGGGCTGGTGTTGGAGCATCTCGACGGCGTGCTGCAGATGCGCGGCTGGCACTGGCTATTCCTGCTCGGCGGCTTGCCCTGCATCGGCCTGGGCTTTCTGGTGCTGACGTTGCTCAAGGACCGCATTGAAGACGCGCATTGGCTCACGCCGGCGGAGAAGACCTTGCTGTCGAGCCGCATCGCCAAGCACGAGCCGAACCAGCACGGTGGCTCGCTGCTGTCGGCGATCCGCATTCCAGGCTTCCTGATGCTCGGGTTTATCTACTTCCTGATCCAGGTCGCGTCCTACGGCCTCAACTTCTGGGCGCCCCAATTGATCCGCAGCGCCGGCACCCAGAGCCCGGTGATGATCGGCCTGCTCACTGCGATTCCGTATGTGTGCGGTGCGATCAGCATGCTGGTGATCGGGCGGTTGTCGGACGCCACTGGCGAGCGGCGCAAGTTTGTCTGCGGCCTGGTGGTGTTAGGTGCGGTGGGTTTCTTCAGTGCCGGGATCTTTGCCGACCACACCACCTTCCTGATCATCGCCTTGGGCCTCCTGGGCGCTGGCATCATCGCCGCAATCCCGACCTTCTGGACCTTGCCGCCCAAACTGCTGGCCGGCGCCGGTGCCGGTGCCGCCGGTGGCATTGCGGTGATCAATACCCTTGGCCAGTTCGGCGGCATTGTGAGCCCGGTGATGGTGGGGCGGATCAAGGACCTTACTGGCAGCACCACCCCGGCGCTGTACGTGATCGGTGTGTGCGCGCTGTTGGCGGCGGCGCTATTGCTGTGGGGCTTGCCGCAAAAACTGCGCACGCTGGACAAGGCCTGATCAGCCCGCCGTTGCCAACGCACGGGCGGGCGTGCTGCTGAACTGAATCAACGCCACCCCACCGATCAACAGCAACGCCCCCAGCACCCGGGGCGTTGTCAGTTGGCGTTCCACCAGGCCGAACAGGCCAAAGTGATCAAGCAGCAGCGAAGCGAGAATCTGCCCGGCCATGGCCAAGGCGATAAACCCCGACGCACCGAGCTTGGGCAGCAGCACCAATGCCAGGGAAATAAAGCACACGCCAAATGCACCGCCGGCCCACATCCACAGCGGCGCTTTAGTGATAAACGCCAGGCTCGGCAGTGGTAAACGCAATGCCAGAATCACCGGCAATAGCACAATAATGCTCACCAACAGTGACGCCAGCGTGGCCCACAACGGGTGGCCGAGCCCGCGCCCGAGGTTGGCATTGATCGCGCTTTGAAACGGTACTACTGCGCCGGCGATCACCGCCAGCGCCAACAAACCCAACCAATGCAACGTCGTCATTGCGAATCTCCCAGAGGTTTTGCTGGACTCTAGGCTATTCGTCGCGCAAATTTAAATTCCAATTTCTTATGCCGAGCATGCAGCTGATGAATGATCTGCGCCGCATCGACCTCAACCTGCTGGTGGTCCTGGATGCCTTGCTCAGCGAGCAACATGTCACCCGTGCCGCTGAGCGTCTGCACCTTAGCCAGCCAGCGGTCAGCCATGCGTTGGCGCGCCTGCGGGATGTGTTGAATGACCCGTTGCTGGTGCGCCAGGGCGGCACGTTGGTGCCGACGGCGCGCGCGCTGGAGTTGGCGACGCCGCTGGCTGAAGCCTTGGCTCAGGTGCAGGCGCTGCTGGCGCCGAACCGATTTGACCCGGCGTCGGCTAAGCGTAGGTTTCGCGTGGCAATGTCGGACTACAGCGCGGCGATTTTGCTACCCGGTTTGGTTCGCGTTCTGCGTCATGAGGCGCCCGGTATCGACCTGCAAATCATCCAGGCCAGCCGCGAAGGCATGGTGGACGGCGTGCTCAATGGCGACATTGACTTGGCCGCTGGGGTATTCCCCGACATGCCCGCTGAACTGCGCACCACGCCGTTGTTCGAGGAGCATTACACCTGCCTGGTGGACCGCGACAGCCTGCCGGCAAACGGCACGCTCGACCTGCCCACCTACCTGTCGCGCCCCCATGTGCTGCTGGAAATGCGCGGCAGCGGCACGCCGGAAATCGAGCGGGCGTTGACGGCGATTCGTGAGCGGCGGCATGTGGCGATCAGCCTGCCGCATTGGGGCGTGGCGCCGCAGTTGATCCAGGGCACCGACCTGATTTTGACGGTGTCATCCAGAGGCGTACCCAACATTGATCAGCAGCATTTGCTGGCCGTACCGCCGCCGTTTCATATTCCCTCGTTTGCCTTTGAGCTGGCGTGGCATGCACGGCGGGGTGGGGATTCGGGATTGCAGTGGTTGATTGGGCAGGTGCAGGGTGTATTGTCCGAAAGCCACCGATAACAGGAAGCCCACCATGCTCTCAGGCCTCAACCACCTGACCCTTGCCGTCACCGATTTGAACCGCAGCGTCAACTTCTACCATCAGCTGCTGCACCTTCAGCTTGATGCGACCTGGGACAACGGCGCCTACCTCTCACTGCCCGGTTTGTGGCTGTGTTTGTCGCTCGATCCGTCGCGTACGTCAGAACCCGCAGCGGAGTACACCCACTATGCGTTCACCGCCGCTGTCAGTGATTTCCCCGCGCTGGTGTCGCGCCTGCGCGCGGCAAAGGTCCAGGAGTGGCGCGACAACCGCAGCGAAGGCGCTTCGTTCTACTTTCTCGACCCCGATGGCCACAAACTCGAACTGCATGTGGGCGATTTAGCCTCGCGTCTGCACGCCTGTCGCGCCAAGCCTTATGCAGGAATGAAGTTTTACCCATAGCCCCAGAACGTGCAGAATCCTTGCACCTCTCAACCGTCTGTCAGAGTCGCGCCCATGACCCCATCCTTGCTGCTCGCCGTCCTCGCTTCGGGCTTTATCTACGGGATTACCCCAGGCCCGGGCGTCCTGGCCGTGTTCGGCATTGGCGCTGCGCGTGGCCGCCGCGCCGGTGCGGGTTTTCTGTGCGGGCATTTGCTGGGGGACGTGGTGTGGTGCAGTACTGCGCTGATCGCCATTGTTGGTGCGCGGGAAGTCGGCAGCAGTGCCTTTGATGTACTCGGTGTGCTCAGCGGCTTGTATTTGTTCTGGCTCGGCTGGCGCGCCATTCGCACCCAGCGTCGCAGCAGTGATGCACCTCAGGGCGCGGCGCGGCATCCGTTCTGGCACGGCATTCTGTTCGGCCTGACCAACCCAAAGGCCTACCCGGTGGCGGTGGCGACATTTACCGCGCTGTTGTCCAGCCGTGCCGAGTTGCTGACCTGGGCGATGCTGCCGTCGTTGATCTTCCTGAGCTTCATCGGTGGCCTGCTGGCCTACGCGATTCTGATCGGCGTGGTGGGCGCCCAGCGCGTGCGCACGGTGTATCAGCGCCATGAAATCCTGATCACCAAACTGTGCGGTGTGATGTTCATCGGCTTCGCCATCAATGCGCTGGCGCACGCATTGCCAGGACTGTTCGGCAGCAAACCGGCCTGATGTGACGGCGACCGTTCGTCGCACAGGGAAGTTTTTTCTAAACCTTTGCCGCCCTGAAAATTCGAATTCAGGGCGGGGTGTATTTCCCCGCACCTATTTTTGCCCTGGAGGAACCCATCATGAGCCGCATGGCTATCCGGTTACGCACCGCCAGTTTCGCGATGCTGCTGGGCCTCGGCGCCAGCAATGCTTTCGCCCAGTCGCCTGCTGAATTCATCGAGCAGGCTTCGGCCAAAGGTATGGCCGATATCGAAACCAGTCGCATGGCCCACGCCAAAACTTCGTCCCAGGAAATCAAGGACTACACCATCGAGGTGATCAACGAGCGCACCCTCGCCAATCAGCATCTGGCGGCGATCGCCAAGAAGCTCGACTTGCCGGTGGCTCCGCGCGAGAAGATCGTCGACAAAGCCGAAACCTTGATGCCCGAACTCAAGGATGGCGACTCCTTTGACGCCGCTTACACCGCGCAGCAGGTCAAGGAAAACGAAGACGCCATCGCCTTGTTCAAGAAAGAAGGCGCGGCCTCGGATGTGCCCGAGATAAAAGCGCTGGTGGACGAGACGCTGCCTAAGCTGCAAGAGCGTTTGCAAAAAGCCCGTGCCCTGGCGTCGACCTACGGTAAAGGTCATCAAGGCGACGGTTGAATCCGTCACATGAAATGAAAAACGGCGGTTGGATGATTTCCAATCGCCGTTTTTTATGCCTGGTTCAGGTCGGTTTTACTCGGCAGCGCATCGTCCACCACTTCACCGCAATTGCTGTTTAGGCTGACGCTGCCGGTGTCGCCGATGCTGCGATATTGCCCGCGCAGGTGCTCCAACTCTTTGCGGTCTAGCCCATCCAGGCTCAACACAGCGTTCTGCGCATCCTTGGACACGCGCAGCAGCTCATCAATCTTGATATGCAGGATGTCGTTGTCGCGGTTTTGCGTGTTTTGGATCAGGAACACCATCAGGAAGGTAATGATGGTGGTCGAGGTGTTGATGATCAGCTGCCAGGTGTCGTTGTAGTGAAAGTACGGCCCGCTCAGGCTCCACAGAAAAATCAACGCGACGGCCGCATAAAACGTCCGGGCACTGCCTGCCCAGCGCGAAAGAGATTGGGAGACTGCGGAGAATTTCATGACCGTTTTCCTAATAGGTGGGTGATGAAAATACTGACCGCAGCTACACGGTGAAATTTCTTTTTACAATTGGGATAGTTGAACAAAGTTGTCTTTCGTAATCACAAGGCAAGTTTCACTTGACCGCGATCCTCGAGCGCCAACAGATACTGCTTGGCCTCAAGCCCTCCGGCAAACCCGGTCAACCCGCCTGAAGCGCCGATGACGCGGTGGCAAGGCGCAATGATCGAGATCGGGTTGCGCCCGTTGGCAGCGCCCACCGCACGCACCGCTTTGGGGTTGCCGATCTGCTGGGCGATCTGGCTGTAGCTGCGGGTTTCGCCAAAGGGGATGGTTAACAGCGCCTGCCAGACTTGTTTCTGAAACGCTGTACCGGTGAAATCCAGTGCCAGTTCGAACTGGTTGCGGGTGCCGGCGAAATACTCTCGCAACTGGCGCTCGGCTTCCAACAGCACCGGGCTGTCGTTGGCCTCCTGCAACTCACCCAAACGCACGCGGTTGGCGCGCTCTTTTTCCCACAGGATGGCGTTGAGTTTGCCGTCGCGCGCGACCAGGGTGAGCTGGCCAACGGGGGAGGGCATGAGCTTGTATTCGTAGGACATGAGCTGATTCCTCGAAAGGCATTTATAGGCACAGCGCTACTGTAGTTTTACCCGTCGGACTGGAAACTACGTTTCTTGCGATCAAATTCTCCCGGAGCTTAGAGGTTCCAGTAAACCCAATCGGCGAAGTGCGGGTACCCGTAGGACCTGGAGGCTCTATGAAGCCCCATGAGTGGTGAAATTTTACCAATGGCCACCCACAAAATCACATCGGGCAGCGTGACGACTAAAGCGAAGCACTGAGTGCTGACGAACGGGCCTGATTACGCTGCTCGTTCGTCGCCACCGTCAGAGATGCTGAGCTCTATGAAGCCCCATGAGTGGTGAAATTTTACCAATGGCCACCCACAAAATCACATCGGGCAGCGTGACGACTAAAGCGAAGCACTGAGTGCTGACGAACGGGCCTGATTACGCTGCTCGTTCGTCGCCACCGTCAGACGATGCTGAATGGCAACTATCCCTCTTTTTGCAGCACCTTCAGCGCTGCCGACGCCAGAAAACCCGAGCGGCTTTTTTCTTCGGGGTGATGCAGCACGTATTCATCGATACGGTTCAACAGATAGCCGGGCAGGGTGATGTTGAGTTTCTGCGCCTTGCCCAGGTACTTGGTGACATCAATGTCCACCACGGCCCAAGTGCAGCCGGCGTACTGTGGGTTGGCCGCATGCACGGTAACTTTTTGCGCGCGGGGAATTGGCGCGCCATCTTCCGCAAGGATCTCGAAGTGCCCTTCGATCGCCTCACGGGCCATGGCCATGGCGTCGTCCAAATCATCGCCAGCAGAGTAGCAGCCAGGAATATCCGGGACTTCCACGCCCCAGGCATGGTTCTCGTCACCGGTTGAAATTGCGATGGGGTAAAGCATGTCTATTGCCCTCCGGGGACGGTCAACTGAGCAGAGCCTGTTTCAAAATGCGCTTGGCGGTTTTGTCCAACAGGTCCTTCTTGGGATGAGGAATCGTCACTAACCCCGGTTTTGTCGGGTGTTTGAAGTGGTGATGACTGCCCCGTGTGCGCACCAGGTACCAGCCGTGCGCAACAATGTGACCTATCAAATATCGGCTATCCACATCACCTCCTTGTGGTGTGAGTCGGTGGTGACTATAACCACTTAAAATGAATTATCAACACTCTACCTACCGACGGTCGATGACCGGCGTTTCAGTAAGCGTTGAATGAAGTGTATGACCGCGCAGGAATGGCGCCGGAGAGAGGTATTGCGGGTTTTTTCGAAGGCGTTACCGAGTGTGTAAAACCTCTGCCAGCACACTGAGAAATGCCTCAGCCAATCTATTTTTTCTTATCGCCGGGGTCAGCGCCAGCAACTGCGCGCACGCATCCGCCTCCACCAACGGGCGATACGTCACGCCTTTGTTCATCAAACTTTGCGTGCATTCGGGTACCAGCGCCACGCCTTGCCCGGCGGCTACCAGCGCAATGATCGAAGTGATCTGCCGCCCGGTCGGCCCGGCGCGCAAGGGCTGGCCGTGGTGGCGGTAAAGTTGCTCGATGGACTGGTTCAACCCCGACCCGTAATCTGCCGGGAACAGTATCAACGGAAAAGCACCGAGCTGCGCCACGCTGACGGCAGCCTGCCTGGCCAACGGGCTGTCACTGGACACTGCTGCCACCAAGCGCTCTTCGCCCAGCGACAGCGCGTGGACTTCCCCTGTTTGCGGCAACAGGCGGCTCAGCCCGATATCCAGCCGCCCATCCGCCACTTGCGCGCCCAAGCTGCCGGAGGCGCACTCCACCAAGGTCAACTGCACATCGGGAAAGCGCTGGGCGAAGGCCTGGATCGCCTGGCTGAAAAGGTCCGACAGCGCGATTGAACTCACATACCCGAGTGCCAATTGGCCTGCGGTGCCCGCTGCCAATTTGCTGGCGATGACCTGCGCCAACTCAACCTGCTCCAACACGCCACGCGCGTAAGGCAAGAACGAACGGCCTTGAGCGGTGAGGGACACCGTGCGGCTGGTGCGATCAAACAGCTTGAACCCCAACTCCGCTTCCAGCGCCGAGATCTGCCGCGTCAGTGGCGGCTGGGCCAGGTGCAGGCGAAGTGCTGCGCGGCCGAAGTGCAATTCTTCGGCGACCGTCAGAAAGTAACGCAGCTTGCGTAGGTCGAGCATCCTGATCCTTGGGTATTGATCGGTTCAAAATCGGTATTGGTTTAAGACCCGTCGGCCATTCTATAAAGACCTCACAAAATAAAACGAGAGGTTTCATGAAGCCGCGCCTGCATTGTGCCCGCCTTGCCCTGTTCCTGTGTGGCTGCGCGGCGTTTCTTAATCTCTATGCGACCCAGAGCATCCTCGCGACCTTCGCCGCGCAGTTTCATATCAGCGCCAAGGACGCGGGCTGGAGTATCACGGTCACCACTTTGGCTGTGGCGATTACTGCGCCCTTTGTCAGCCGGCTGACCGGCCGCCTCCCACAGCGCACGGTGATCGCCGTGGCCGCGCTGCTGTTGGCGGTGCCCGCGCTGATGACCGCCTATGCCAACAGTTTTGCCGAAGTACTGGTGTGGCGGTTTGTGCAAGGCATGTTGATACCGGTGGTGTTTGCCACCAGCGTCGCCTACATCGGCGACCGTTGGAGTGGCGGGACGGTGACTGAAGTCACCAGCCTGTATGTGGCGGGCACCGTGTTGGGCGGGTTCGCCGGGCGCTTCGTCACCGGAGTGATGACGCAATACGTCGGCTGGCGGGAAGCCTTCGAGTTGCTGGCGGTATTGAGCCTGATGGTCGGTGGGTTTATCCAGTTTCTGTTGCCTGCCAACCGGCCTCGAACCGAGCGGCTTAAAGCCGCTTCCTCTGGTGTTTTGCGTAAACCCTTGTTGGCTGCTTACGCCGTAGGTTTTTGCGTGCTGTTCTGCCAAGTCGCGGCATTTACTTACGCGGGTTTGTACCTTGGCCTGCCGCCGTTCAACCTGGGGCCAGCGGCCTTGGGGACGCTTTACATGGTGTTTCTGCTGGCCTTGATCGTGATTCCCATCGCCGGGCGCCTCAGCAAAGCCAGGCCTCACGCCGAGCTGCTGGCGGTCGCCGCTGCGCTTGGCGTCAGCGGTTCGGCGCTGACCCTGGCGCCGTCGTTGTGGTGCATTGTGGTGGGCCTGGCGCTGAGTTCCACCGGCGTCTTTCTCGCCCAGGCCGCCGCCAATGCCTTCATCAGCGCCACAGCCGGTAACCACAAGTCGGGCGCCGTGGGGGTTTACCTGACCTGTTATTACCTGGGCGGCAGTTGCGGTGCCATCGTTCCTGCGTTGATCTGGGAACGTTGGGGCTGGGCCGGCTGCGTGGCGCTGATTATCGGCTTTCAATTGCTGACCCTGCTGATCGCCCTGACCGGTTGGAAGCCGCTTAAACCTGAGCTGATCCAGGCACCATGAACGACTCCGTCGCCGTGCCCGCCCGCGAAACATCCACTCGCCGCCGTTCGCTGATTGCCGGTTGCAGCGCCCATGCCGTACACGATGGGCTCACCGACGTTATCTATGTGCTGCTGCCAATCTGGCAAGCGCAGTTCGCCTTGTCCTACGCCCAGATCGGCCTGTTGCGTGGCGCCTACTCCGGGATGATGGCGGTGTTCCAACTCATGGCCAGCCGCGCCGCCACACGCTGGGGCCGCGTGCCGCTGCTGGTGGGTGGCACCGCGCTTGCGGGTCTGGCTTACTTATTGGTGGGACAAGCCACCGGGCTGTGCCTGTTGCTGCTGGCGTTGCTATTGGGTGGGCTGGGAGCGAGCACCCAGCACCCGCTGGCGTCCTCGATGATCACCGACGCTTATGAGGCCGGTGGTGGCGTCAAGCAGGCGCTGTCCCAGTACAACTTTTCCGGCGACATCGGCAAAACCCTGATTCCTGGGTTGGTTGGCCTGCTACTGACCGTCATCAGCTGGCGCGTCAGTGCGACACTCCTTGGGTTGCTCGGTCTGGTGGCAGCAGGGCTGCTGTGGTGGTGGGTGCCTGCTCCCGTTTCCGAATCCGCCGCTGCAAAAAAAGCCAAGCCGCTCAGTGGGACGGGCTCCGTCACAGGTCTGCGTGCATTGATTCTCACCGGCACCCTTGATAGCGCCGTGCGCATGGGGTTTCTCACGTTCCTGCCATTCCTGTTGCAGGCCAAAGGTGCTGGCACAGCGGGCATCGGCCTGGCCCTGACTATGCTGTTCATCGGCGGTGCATTCGGCAAATTGCTCTGCGGCTACCTGGGTGCCTGCGTCGGCATGATGAAAACCGTCTGGCTGACGGAAACCAGCACAACGCTGCTGATCGTCGCAGCCGTGTACCTGCCGCTGAGTGGCTTGATGGTGATGTTGCCGGTGTTGGGCCTGGCGTTGAACGGCACGTCTTCGGTGCTCTACGGCGCAGTGCCGGACCTGGCGGGGGCCGGCAAACGCGAGCAGGCGTTTGCAGTGTTTTACACCGGCACGATTGGCGGCGGAGCGCTGGCGCCGTTGGTATTTGGCGCAGTGGGCGATGCGTTGGGTGTGCCGGTGGCGGTGGTGGTGCTGGCGGGGATGTTGTTGGTGACGTTGCCGTTGGCGTGGGTGGTGCAGCGCGGTCGCGCGCCTCAAATAGTCGAGTGATTGCTGGAGTGTCCAGACCGGGCCAGTAGATCAATGCCAAGTGAGTGAAGCACCTTAAGGACTGTTTCAAAACGAGGTTTAGCGCCAGGGGCAAATGCTTTGTACAGACTCTCGCGACCCACGCCTGCTCGGTAGCAATCTTCGTCATTCCACGGGCTTTTCAAGGTTTTCCTATTGCCAAAATTTGCAGTCTGAAGGCGAACGCTAGAACGGCTATGAATTTTGCGGCATTGCCTACACAACGATCAGAATCGTCTGAGTTAGGTGTCTCGGTCGACGTCTTTAAGGTTTGTCTGCCGCTGCCTATCAGCGGTCGAGGCCTGTAGCTCGATCTGGGGCCGGGGAGTCAAAAACCGCAAAGCGCCTTAAAGAGACGAAGCCAACGTAAACGGAATACGCAACGCGCCGATTGCCCCTTCCCGTACACCGCACATTTCATCGTGCACGCAGTGTTGCACCAGCACACAGGGAAACGGCGGAACGCGTTGCAACAGGTCGCGCAAATGCGTGGTGGAGCCGATGCGCATCGGCTTGGCGTCCTCGCCCAAAAGCGTCATCTGGACATGATCCAACCTGACGCGCGCGATGTAGAAACCACCCTCCAGCGACAGCAGTTCCAACTCACGAACTTCTCCTTTTTGCGCCAATTCGGTCAGCATTTGCAGATTCATGATTCGCCCTCACTTCGGGTCGCTCACTGGCGACGAAAGAACAACGTGACCTGGCCCCATTCGACGCCGAACTTGGTCATGCTGGAACGGTTGATCAAGGTGTCTTCGTCCATCAAGTACATCCAGTCATCAAAGCTCACTTCGTAGATTGAGCCATCCACCGGCAGGTTGAGTCGGTAACGCCAACGCAGTGCGTTGCCCGCCACTTCGCCAATCGCCTCGCCGACCACATCACCTGCCCGACCGCGCCAGCGCCCCGGGCCATCCGGTGTCAGCGTCCACACCCGCTGTTGGCGCGTGCCATCGCTGTACAGGAAACGCTCGTCGAGAATCAAGGCGTTGCCCTCGCGCCGGCTGGCGATATTGACCTCAAAGCGCTTGGCCACTTCGCCCGAGCGCTTCTGGAAAATCCCCCAGGCCTTGACGGGCTTGCTGAAGAAACGCTCCAGGTCCAACTGCGGTTGCTGGTCTGCGTAGTGGGCCACTTCGACGTTGCCGCAACTGCTCAAACTCAGCGCCAACAACAATGAAACCAGTAGACGTGTCATTGCCCGGCTCCGTGATCATGCGCGGCGAAGCGCCAACGCTTAGCACTGATACTTGTACAGAAATATTGATTTGTACAGGTTTGTGCGAAAAGAATAACTGAGACCTCAAATCACGCCCATAAAAAAACCGGCCACTGAGGACCGGTTTCTTTATGCATCTCCCGTCAGAACCCTCCTGACGCAAGCGCAAAATCTGAGTGGAGCGGGTAGAGGGAATCGAACCCTCGTCGGAAGCTTGGGAAGCTACTGTTCTACCATTAAACTATACCCGCTCAGAGCGGCTGACTTTGTACCAGATGTTCGCCGGGATTTGAAGTTTTTCTTCGAAAAATGTGTGAGTTGCGTTCATCAAGCGGGTGTGGGAGCTGGCTCGTCGGATCGCCGCACCACGGCGCCGGCCGCAAGCCGGAGCTGGCTCGTCGGATCGCCGCACCACGGCGCCGGCATCGCGGGCAAGCCCGGCTCCCACATCAGCGGTTAGTTCAAATCGCAAAGGCATGCTGCATCTGGCCCTGGTGATAGCGCAACCGGCTGACCTGCCGCTCGGGTTTCAAAAAGCCGACCACCGCGTCCCGGCTGTCCCGGCACGCCGCCTTGTGCTCCATATCCAGAAAGTGCCCGGTGGCCTGGATGGTGCTGAAGCTGCTCTTGGCCACATGCTGGCCAAACAGCTTGGCATCTTCGACGCTGGTGTATTCGTCCCATTCGCCATTTAAAAACAGCACCGGAATGTCGATTTGCCGGGCTGCTTTGAGGTAGCACAGCCGGTCGCTGTTGAGTACGTGGCTGATGTGAAAGTGCATCTGCCCGTATTCGTGCTCGGCCAGGTTGCTGACGTGTTTGTAGTTGAAACGTTTGAACAGCGACGGCAGGTGTTTGCCGATGGTGCTGTTGACCAAGTGGCCGACGCGGTCGCGGTCGAGGTTGCCGAGGTAGTCGACGCCGCGTTCAAGGTAGTCGCGCATCGGTGCGTTGACCACCGGAGAGAACGAGCTGATCACCGCCTTTTCCACGCGGCGCGGGCGCTCTGCGAGGGCGACCAGTGTGGCAGCGCCACCCCAGGAGAACGACAGCACGTGTTCGGCGGCGAAGCGGTCGATGAGTTCCAGCAGAATCTGGCCTTCGACTTCCTTCGTCAGCATCTGCTCGTGGCGGTTATGGATTTTGGAGCGGCCAGCGTAGGGCTGGTCGTACAAAACCACATTGAATTGCGGGTACAGGCTTTTCACGGTTTGGGCGAAAGAGGCCGTGGTGGCCATGGAGCCGTTGACCAGGATGATGGTCTTTGCCGCAGCATCCGCGCGATAGAACTCCGTGTAAACCCGATACTGACCCTGTATATCCAACACAGCGATTTCTGGCCTCATGTCGTAAGACTCCTGGCAAGCGGGTAGGGCGCGCAGATCAGTCTGCACACGCTTTATGACAGGTAGGCATACGCCTGGAAGATGAGCGCCCATGTCGGCCCGATGACGGCTGGCCGACGGCTGTTGTTAGGGCGGGCTGTTTGCCGCAAAGGCCCGTAGATCAAGCGCGGGCGGGGCAAGGTGTTTCTTGGAGGTTATAGGCGACTCGCCAGTCATATTTTGGCTGGCGTCTTGATTCAAGCAGCACAGACGCCAGGTCGCAAGGCGCCGAACTGGTTTTTTGCCATCACCGGCCGAACGGTTATCAGACTCTTCGGATTTCGTTGTCAGTCAGTGCCCGATATTCGCCCGGCGCAAGCGCATCATCCAGCACCAACGGCCCCATTCGCTCACGGTGCAGGCCGATCACCTTGTTATCAAAGTGCCCGAACATGCGCTTCACCTGGTGATAGCGGCCTTCGATGATGCTCAGCCGCGCGGTCCTTGGGCCCAGTAGCTCAAGTTCGGCGGGTTGGGTGGTGAGGTCTTCAAACGCAAAATACAGGCCCGCAGCAAACGTCACCGCGTATTCAGGGGTGATGTCTTGTTCGGTTTGCACGAGGTAAACCTTGGGCAGTTTGGTCTGCGGTTGGGTCAAGCGGCGCGACCACTGGCCGTCGTTGGTGATCAGCATCAGCCCGGTGGTATTGAAATCCAGACGACCGGCGATGTGCAGTTCGTCCTTGTCCGGCACATCCAGTAAGTCGAGGACCGTGGGGTGTTGCGGGTCGCACGTGGCGCTTACACAGCCTTGGGGTTTGTGCAGCATGAAATAGCGCGTTGGTTTGCCGACTTGCAGCACTTCATCGTCAACACACACGCAACTGAACTCACGCACTTCGTGGTGTGGATCGCTGACCGCCACGCCATCGACCTTCACCCGTCGCTCAACCAGCAGTAAGCGCACTTGCTGGCGATTGAAACGCGGCAGGTTGCTGAGGAAACGATCAACGCGCATTACTTAGGCGCAACCCCACGCAATTGCGCATCCACCTGGGCACACCGTGGGCATAGGCAGGCGGTGTTGCGCAGTTCATCCGGCAGCGCTTGGAGCACCGCTGGGTCGATGGTGACGCTGTAGCACCAGCAGGCTTGGTCGGCGGTGCGCGGGTCGGCCAGGGTGCAGTCGTTGCGAGCACCGCAGGCGGGGCAGAGGGTTGGCGTGGTCATGTCGGTTCGGGCTGTATCGCGCAGTTTCCAGCACGATACAGCGCCGCCCCGCTATTGCAAGCTGTGCAGGTAGGCGCGCCAGCCGCCGAAGTGGCTGATGTCCACCGCGCCCGCCAGGCCGTAGGGTTCGCAGATGAAGCCGGTTTCCCAGCGCCCGTCCGCCAGTTGCACCTTGCCAAGGCCCAGTGGCGCGGGGATGCCGGTGAGGAATGAGCCGAGTTCGCGGCTCGGCAATTCCCACACCTCAACCTCGACGGCCACGCCGCCTTCGCTTACCCGCAGCATGCCGGGGCGATAAGGCGGCCCGCCGGCCAGGGCGAACAGTTGATAGTCCGCCGAGCTGTGGGTGCGCTCCAACAAGCGTGCACCACGGCGCACTAATTGGCCGTTCAGCGCCAGCCCTTGCAGGTGTGCGCCACACACCACCAGCCGCGTCATGTCATGGCTGGCGTTGCCTGTTGGCGCGCCGAGCGATGCATCCTGCTGGCGCTGCAGCGCATCGGCCACGCCCAGCAGGTATTGATCGGTAAATGCGCGACCAAACAGCGTCACGCCCCAAGGCAAACCGTTGTGCATAAAGCCGCTGGGCACGGCGACGGCCGCGTAATCCAGCAGGTTCATGAAGTTGGTGTAATAGCCCAGTTCGGCGTTGCGCAACACCGGTTCGGCACGCAGTTCTTCCAAGGTGACTGGGCGGCCGATGGTCGGCGTCAGCACGCAATCGAGCCCTTCCAATAACACATCACATTGGGCTTTCAAGGCTTGCAGACGGTACTGCGCACGGAAGGTGTCGACACCCGTCACCGCCGGCGCCTTGGCCAACACGGCACGGATCACTGGCAGCACCGCTTCGGGCTCACGCCCCATCAGTTCACCGGCCACGCTGTAGCGCTCGGCCACCCACGGCCCTTCATAGAGCAGGCGCGCGGCTTCGAGGAAGGGTGACAGGTCGAGCGTGACCGGTTCGCCGCCGAGGGCAATCACGCGGGCGATGGCCTGCTGGAACAGGGGTGGGCCTTGCTCGCAGCCGAAGAATTCCAGGTCCTGAGTGCGCGGCACACCAAAACGAAACGGCCTCGGTGCACCGAACGCGCAGGCGTCATTCCACGCCGGGTTCTGGCGGCTGTAGGCGTCCAGCGGGTCGAGCTTGGCGGTCAGCGCCAGCAACTGGCTGGCCTCGCGCGCGGTGCGGGTAAAGGTGGTGACGCAATCCAGCGTACGGCACGCCGGCACCACGCCCGCCGTGGAGATCAGGCCTTTGCTCGCCTTGAGCCCCACCAGGTTATTCAACGCCGCCGGCACCCGGCCGGAACCGGCGGTGTCGGTGCCCAGGGCAAAACTCGCCACACCCAGGGCGACGGCCAACGACGACCCCGCACTGGAACCGCCCGCTGGATATTCCGGCAATACACTGTTGGGGCAGGCGCCATACGGCGAGCGGCTACCATTGAGCCCGGTGGCGAACTGATCCAGGTTGGTCTTGCCCAGCGGCACCGCGCCCAGGGCGATCAGTTGCTCGACAATCGTCGCACTGCGCGTCGGTACATAAGCAAACGCCGGGCAGGCCGCCGTGGTCGGAATGCCTACCAGGTCGATGTTGTCCTTGATCGCAAACGGCACGCCGAACAACGGCAATTCGGACGGCTCGCGAGCGTCCAGTGCCGCCAGGTACGGCTCCAGTTCCGCCACGCTGAGCAGATGAATAAACAGGTGATAGTCAGGGTTCAGTTGCGCGGCTTTTTCGCGCAACTGCAAGAGTAATTCGCGCGGCGTGGTATCGCCGCTGAGGTAGGCATTGCGCAGGTTGTCCAGTTGCAGATTCATGGCTTGTCCGCCTGTTGAAAAAGAAAAGTCAGTCACGTTCCAGCACCACCACCCGTTGCCCGGCGCCAATGCCGCTGCCGGGTTGCACCGGGATCTCGCGCACGGTGCCGGCGAAGGGCGCCACCACCGGGATTTCCATCTTCATGGACTCAAGAATCACCAGCACCTCGCCGGCTGAGACCCGATTCCCGGTAGCCACCTGAACCTGCCAGAGGTTGCCGGCGATAGGGCTGTCGACGCTGACCTCGTTGGCCAGCAGCGGGGTGTCTTCACCGATGGGCGCAGCCAGCTCTTCACTGTCGTAATGCGCCTGGCCGCTGGCGATCCAACGCTCGCGCTCGGCATTAAAAGCCTGCTGCTGATGCTCGCGAAAGGCGCCGATGCTCGACGCTTCCCGCGCCAGAAAAGCCTGGTAATCCGCGAGGTTCAACTGGCTGTGCTCGATGCTCAGCGCAAAGCGCCCCAGCGGGAAATCGCGGCGGATCTGCACCAGCTCATCAGCACTCACCGGGTAGAAACGGATCTGGTCAAAGAAGCGCAACAACCATGGCTTGCCGTCGAACGCCGCGACTTCCCGGTAGCGGTTCCACATCTGCAGCGTGCGCCCCACAAACTGATAACCGCCCGGGCCTTCCATGCCATAGACGCATAGGTAAGCACCGCCGATGCCCACCGAGTTTTCGGCGGTCCAGGTGCGGGCCGGGTTGTATTTCGTGGTCACCAGGCGATGACGCGGGTCCAGTGGCGTGGCGACCGGCGCGCCGAGGTACACGTCGCCCAGGCCCATCACCAAGTAGCTGGCGTCGAATACGGTGTGGCGCACTTCGTCGAGGTTCGCCAGGTCGTTGATACGGCGGATGAACTCCAGGTTGCTCGGGCACCACGGCGCGTCTTTGCGCACGGTGGTCATGTATTTTTCGATGGCCAGTTGGCAGGCCGGGTCGTCCCACGACAACGGCAAATGCACGATGCGCGACGGCACTTGCAGGTTTTGCGTGGCGCACACGGCGGCCCATTCGGTGGTGATCAGCGGCAGCAGCTCGGCCAGCGGCAGTTGTTCGGGCAGGTAGTGGATTTGCAGGGAGCGGATGCCCGGGGTCAGGTCGATCACGCCGTGCAGGGCGCGGGTTTGCAGGGCCTGCATCAGCGCGTGTGCGCGAAAGCGCAGCACCAGGTCGAGTTCGGCGGCGCCGATCTCCAGCAGCAGGTGGGTGTCACCGGCGAGGCGAGCGACGAGGCGGGTGTTGTCGTGGCCGGTGTCCAACACCACTGGCGACTCGATCAAATGTGGGCGCGGGCTTGCTCGCGCCGCGAATGCATCACCTCGGTTTGACTGACAGCCCGAGCCGTCTGCATCGCGGGCAAGCCCGGCGCCCACATTTGATCCCAGTTCAGGGCGAGATCGCGGGCGGTTTTGAGGTCGACCGGTTCGAAGCGAATTTTGTCACCCGCCTTGAGTTGCCCCAGCTGCCACAGGTCCGCCTCAATCACCGTCACCGGGCACACAAACCCACCCAGGCTCGGCCCATCCGGCCCGAGGATCACCGGCATATCCCCAGTAAAATCCACCGCCCCAATCGCATAAGGATTGTCATGAATGTTCGACGGATGCAGCCCGGCTTCGCCGCCGTCCGTGCGCGCCCATTCAGGCTTCGGCCCGATCAGCCGCACGCCGGTACGGCTGGAGTTGAAATGCACTTCCCACTGGGTGGCGAAGAAGGTGTCGATGTACTCAGGCAGGAAATATTCCGGCGCACCGTGCGGGCCATAAATGACCCGCAGTGTGCGCACCTCAGCCAATGGTTCAGCCATCAACTGCTGCCCGGCGTTGACGTCTGCCAATGGCAACACGTGCAACACATCACCGGCCCGCAAAGCACGCCCGCCATGCCCGCCAAACTGACCGAGCGTGAAGGTGCTTTTGCTGCCCAGATAGTCGGGCACTTGCAGCCCGCCGCGCAGGCACAGATAGCTGCGTGCACCGGCGCCTGCGAGGGTGCCAAGGCTCAACATCGACCCGGCCTCGATCAACAGCGCGGTATTCATCGGCGCTGTCTGGTCATTCAACAGCAGCGGGATTTCTGCACCGGTGACGGCGATGACCGCCGCGCAATTGAAGCGCAGCAGTGGCCCACTCATGGTGATTTCCAAGGCTGCTGCGCCGTCGTTGTTGCCCAGCAAACGATTGCCCAAGCGCAGCGCGCGACTGTCCATCGGCCCTGACGGCGGCACGCCCACGGCCCAGTAGCCGAGGCGGCCAGGATAATCCTGCACACTGGTTTGCGTGCCGGCGCTGAGCACTTCAACGGTGTCGGCGGTGTAGACCAGATCTTCCAGGCAGCGCGTCCATGGGCGGCCGCTGGCGAAGGGCGCGGCGAGCAGGATCTGGCGCAGGTAATCGCGGTTGGTTTCCACGCCATAGAGCTGGCTGTCGCTCAACGCCTGATGCAGGTCCATACGTGCCTGTTCGCGGCTCGGCGCCCAACTGATGAGCTTGGCGATCATCGGGTCGAAGTACGCTGGGATCTCGCAGCCAGCTTCCACCCAAGTGTCGATCCGTAGGCCTGCGGCCGCCGGGAAGTCCACGCGAGTCAACAGCCCCGGGCTCGGCTGGAAGTCCTTGCCTGGGTCTTCCGCATACAGCCGTGCCTGAATCGCATGGCCATGGGGGTTCAAAGCCAATGTATGCAAAGGCGGCATTTCACCGGCTGCCAGCAGCACCATCCAGCGCACCAGGTCCACGCCCCAGACTTGCTCGGTCACGCCGTGTTCCACTTGCAACCGGGTGTTCACTTCGAGGAAGTAAAAGCGGCCATCGGCGCTATCAAAGATAAACTCCACGGTGCCGGCGCTGCGGTAATTTACGGCCTTGGCCAGGGTAATGGCGGCCGCGCACAAGGCCTCGGCCATGCCGTCGGGCAGGTTCGGCGCCGGGGTTTCTTCGAGGACTTTCTGGTTGCGCCGCTGCACGGAACAGTCGCGCACGCCGAGGGCGATCACTTCACCTGCGCCGTCGCCGAACACCTGCACTTCCAGGTGGCGGGCGTGCTGGATGTACTTCTCGATGAAGACACCGGCGTCGCTGAAATTGTTCTGCCCCAGGCGTTTGACCGCCTCGAACGAGTCGCCCAACTCGGCCGCGCTGCGGCACACGCGCATGCCGATGCCGCCACCGCCGGCGGTGCTTTTGAGCATTATCGGGTAGCCCACCGTGTCGGCCGCCAGCAGGGCCGCGTCGAGGCTGTCGAGCAGTTCGGTGCCTTCCAGCAAGGGGATCTGATGTTGCTTGGCCAGAGTGCGCGCGGTGTGCTTAAGGCCGAATACGCGCAACTGTTCAGGCGTCGGCCCAACGAAGGCAATACCGGCGCTTTCGCAGGCTTGCGCGAAGGCGGCGTTTTCCGAAAGGAAGCCGTAGCCGGGGTGGATGGCCTTGGCGCCACAGGCCTTGGCGGTGGCGAGGATTTTTTCCACCGCCAGATAGGTGCCGGCCGCCGCGCCTTCACCGAGGCTGTAGGCCTCGTCGGCTTGCTGGATATGCAGGCTGGCTGCGTCAGCTTCGGCGTACACGGCGACGCCTTTGACCTGCAGCTCGCGCAAGGTGCGCAGGATGCGACAGGCGATGGCGCCACGGTTGGCGATCAACAGTTTTTCGAACATGGCAAAACCCTGCGGGCCGTCCCGCATGTGGGGGTACGCGCCAGGGTCGTCCATGGCGCAAATCTTTGGAGTTGATGGTGATCAACTGTGGGGGCCGGGCTTGCCCGCGATGGCGGTGGGTCTGTCACCTTATTTATTGGCTGATTAACCGCCATCGCAGGCAAGCCAGCGCCCACAGGGAACCCTCATTGTTTTTGCATGCACTGCCCCGCTCGGGCCTGGCACAGGGCGAACAACCATTTACGCAACCGCTTCATTTTCAGTTCCATACCAGTAACTCCGCAGGGGTCGGGTTGTAGGCGTTGCAGGGGTTGTTCAATTGCGGGCAGTTGGAAATCAGCACGATCACGTCCATCTCCGCGCGTAAATCGACGTACTTGCCGGGCGCGGAAATACCGTCTTCAAAGGTCAGCCCACCGTCGGCTGTGACCGGCACATTCATGAAGAAATTGATGTTCGGCCCGATGTCGCTTTTACCCAGGCGGCCATCGTGGGCGCAGGCGCGCAGGTAGTTGTCTCGGCAGCTGTGCATGTAGCGTTTTTCCAGGGCGTAGCGCACGGTGTTGCTCTCTTGCGCGCAGGCGCCGCCGAGGGTGTCGTGGCGCCCGCAGGTGTCTTCGACGAGGGTCAGCATCGGCTGGCCGAGGTTGGAATACAGCACGCTGCCGGTGCTCAGGTACACGTTGTTTTGCCGACGCAGGGTGCGTTGCACGTCGTAGCGTTCCTTGGGGTTTTTGAGGCTGTAGAACAGCGTGTCGACGGCCTGGTTACCCTCAAGGTCAAGGATGCGCAGGGTCTGGCCGGCCTTGACCTCCATCAGCCACGGCTCGCCGGCGGGAATAGTCGCGCGGTACACCGCCGCATCGGGTTGTTTCAGTGCGATAGACATGGCAGCTCCTCAAGCGAACAGGCGGTCAGTGTTGATAAAGCCGCGCGTGTTTTCCGGGCGCGACGTGCGGCAGTGTTCGGCGACGCTGGGGGCCGCGTTCATCCAGCTCAGCTTCAGCGGTTGCGGTGCGTAATCGGGGTTGGGGTCCATCGGGTGTTGCAGGGCGGTGAGCACCACCAGCGTGTCCATCGGTGCGTAGAGCTCGATGTAGTCGCCAGCCTTGGAATTGCCCGGCACAAAGTGCAAACCGCCGTCGCCGTCCACGCTGACGCGGCTGAACAGGTTGAGGGTCATCAACAGGTCGCAAAGCCCCAGGCCCCACTTGCCCAATTCCACCAGCAGGTTGTCGGTGCCGTTGCGGTAGAAGCCGTTGCGCAGTTCCTGATAGCGGCCCTTGCCATATTTTTCGGCCACCTCGGCGGCGCATAACACCCCGCCAATGCTGTCACTCCAGCCGCAGGTGTCGGCGGTGATGGCGGCCAGCACGCGGCCCATGTCCGAGTACAGGCAGTGGCCGCGGGTGAGCTTGGCGGTGTGTTGGCATTTGAGGCTGTCGGGCAGGTTCAGGCGTTCGGTTTTTTCATTGGCGTTGAGCAGCGTCAGGCTGACGTTGGCGCCGCCACGAATGTCGGTGAGGCGCAGCAGTTGGCCGCGCTTGAGCACGAAGGAACGGTGGCCGCCGCCGGGTAGCATTTCTTCGGCGAACGGCGCAAACAGTTGAGTGGAATCGGTCATTGGGCTGAGGCTCCAAGTTCGGCGGCGAGCGCTTTGCGGCGCGCGCTGTTCAAAGGGATGTCGTAGGTAATGCGGGCGCCATAGGCACCGGGGGCGTGGGGGTCGACGCGGACCTTGTCGAACACCAGCAAGCGCGTGCCGAGGCTGAAGCCTTCGCTCAGGTCGTGGGTGACCATGAACACCGTCAGCCGGGTTTCGCGCCACAGCGCCAGCAACAGCTGGTGCATGTCCTTGCGAATGCCCGGGTCGAGGGCGCCGAAGGGTTCGTCCAGCAGCAGCACGCGGGGCTTCATGATCAGGGCTTGGGCGATGGCCAGGCGTTGCTGCATGCCGCCGGAGAGCTGCGCCGGGTACTTGTCCAAGGCGTGGCCGAGGCCGACTTTTTGCAGCAGTGCGGCCGCCTGTTCCCTGGCGTGTCTTTTGGCTTTGCCGAACAGCCGGCCCAGCAGCGGTGAATGAGGCAGTTCAAGGCCTAGGGCGACGTTGTCCAGTACCGTCAGATGCGGGAACACCGAGTAGCGTTGGAACACCACGCCACGGCTGGCATCCGGCTCGGCGGCGAGGGCTTGGCCGTCCAGCAGGATCTGGCCTTTGCTCGCAGTTTCCTGGCCCAACAGCAGGCGCAGAAAGGTGGATTTGCCGCACCCAGAGGTGCCGACCAGCGTGCAAAACTCACCCTCCTCGACGTGCAGGTTGAGGCCCTCCAGCACCACTTGGTCGCCGTAGCGCTGCCACACATTGTTGACGCTGATAAAACTCATGCCCGCGCTCCTTCGTACCAGGGGAACGCACGGCGGGTGAGGGTTTTCAGGCCCCAGTCCATCAGCCAGGCGAGCAGGGTGATCCACACCACGTAAGGCAAGATCACGTCCATCGCCAGGTAGCGGCGTACCAGGAAAATCCGGTAGCCCAGGCCGTCGGTGGAGGCGATGGCTTCGGCGGCGATCAGGAATAACCACGCCGAGCCGAGCATCAGCCGCAGCGAAATCAGCAGGCGCGGCAGCAGTTGCGGCAACACCACGCGCAGCATCAGGGTCCAGGTGGAGGCGCCGAGGGTTTGCGCTTTTACCAGCAGCTCGATGGGGATTTCCCGTGCGCGCTGCTCAAGGTCGCGCGCCAGGGCTGGGGTGATGCCGATAACGATCAGCATCACTTTGGACAATTCCCCCAGCCCGAACACGATGAACAGAATTGGCAGGATCGCCAGCGGCGGCACCATCGACAGCACCGTGAGCAACGGCGACAACGGCGCGCCAAACAGCGGCAGCGTACCGGCGGCAATCCCCAGGCACAGGCCGGCGAGGGCGCTTATTCCTAAGCCGATGGCGAGGCGGCGCAGGCTCGACGCGCTGTCTTGCCACAGCACGTACTCACCGGTACGCGTGTCGGCGCTGAACGCCAGGCGTTTTACCGCGTCGCCCATTTGCACGGCGCTGGGCAGCAGCTTGTCGTTGGGGTTGTCTGCCAGGCGCTCGGCCGAGCCCACGAAGTAGGCGAACAGCAGCAGGGCGAACGGCAGGATCACCAACAGCAGGCGACTGGAGCGTTCCGGGTGACGGTTGATCAGGCGCATGGCCGGGTCCTCTTACAGCGTGCCGTCGGCGGCCATCTGCACATAGCGGGGGTCGAAATGCAGCTTGAGGTTGGCGGTGTCGCCGCTGGTCACGCCATTGGCGAAGCTCATGCCCACGGCGCTGGTGTCCTTGGCGCCCTCACCGAGCAAGCCGTGCTGGAAGGAGAATTCGGCAACTTTGCGCATGGTGGCGGGCAACTGCGCACTGGTGGCGAAGGCGAGGGCTTCCTTGGGCGTGGCGAACAGCTTGGTGGTGTCCAGTTGCGCCTGGAAACCCTTGAGGTCGGTGCCCGACGCTTTGGCCATATGCTCCAAGGCTTCGGTGCTGGCGGCGTTTTTGGCGTTCATCAGCGCGACCACTTCAAACCAGGCACCGGTGAGCGCTTTGCCCAGGGCGGGGTTGTCTTTGAGGGTTTGGGTGTTGACCACCATCATGTCCATGATTTCGCCGGGCACTTTGCTGGAGTCGAAGACTTGCGTGACACCGGGCTTGGCCTTGATCTCGCAGAGCATCGGGTTCCAAGTCGTGACGGCTTGCACTTGATTGGTGTTGAAGGCAGCGGCGATGTCGGCGTCGGAGGTGTTGACCACTTTCAGGTCTTTTTCGGTGAGGTCAGCCGATTCCAGTGCCCGCGCCAGCAGGTAGTGGGACACCGAGAGTTCCACCAGGTTGACGTTCATGCCCTTGAGGTCGGCCACGGTCTTGCCGGTGCCTTTGATCACCACGCCATCGTTGCCGTTGGAGAAGTCGCTGACCACCAGCGCGGTGCTGTCCACGCCACCGGCGGCGGGGATGGTCAGGGCGTCCATGTTGGTCATGGTGCAGCCATCGAACTGGCCAGCGGTGTACTGGTTGATGGATTCGACATAGTCATTGAGCTGCACCATGTCGATCTTGATGCCGTACTTCTTGGCCCACTTGTCGAGGATGCCCTGGCTGCCGGCGTACTCCCACGGCATCCAACCGGCGTAAATGGTCCAGCACACACTGAAGTGGTCTTTGCTGGCGGCTTGGGTCTGGAAGCTCAACACGGCGGCGAAAGCGGCGGCGAGCAGGGCGGGTAAACGGGGTGTTGGCATGGGGTTTCTCCAGTTGATCATGGGCGGGCAGGGAGCAACGCGGCACCGTGAACGGTGGCTTGTCTCCCGGGCTTTTATCCCGCCGTGTAACCTCAACTGGAGGTCGCCAACTCTCGGACCAGCCACTCGCGTCAAGCGAGCCGGAACCCTAGTCAGCCATTGCAAATTGTGGTGCCGCGAACCTGTGATGAAGCCTGCACGGGTTAGCCAAAGCGAGAGTCGTGCCAAGTAGGCCGCGAGCCTTTAGACCGAAGGTTTGCGCGAGGAGGGTGAGGGGCAGGGGGCTTGGGCTGCGTTGTGCTGGTGCGCTGGCGCACTGCAATGAAGCGCTCGCTTCGTCTGAAACAGATGTTTCAAGTCGCGAGGAGGGTGAGGGGCAGGGGGCTTGGGCTGCGTTGTGCTGGTGCGCTGGCGCACTGCAATGAAGCGCTCGCTTCGTCTGAAACAGATGTTTCAACCTGTGTCCGAAACGCACCAGATTCGGTTTTTGATGTCAGATATTTCGTCATTCAATGAAAGACGAATGCCGCCCTTCAGCGTCGCTGAAGGTGCTCTCAAGCGGTCCAGGAGGCCGCCATGTATCGACGACTGCTTCTTAGCGCTTTATTCGGCCTGACCCTGTCTGCGTGTGTGCCCTATTACGATGGCGGGGGTACTTACTATCGCTCTGAGGTCTACACCACTCCGGCCCCGGCCTATTACTACGGCGGCGGCCCCAGTTACCTCTATGGGCGTGGCTACTACGCGCCGCCACCGCGTTACTACCCGGCGCCGCGTTATTACCGGCCAGCGCCGGGCTATTACCCAAGGTCTAATTACCGGCCGTACCCGAACCAAGGCTGGGGCGGCAACCGTTGGGGCAATGGCGGTGGGCACAACCAAGGCGGCAACCGTGGCGGCGGGCATGGTGGCGGCCACGGTGGTGGTCACCGTTAGACGTCGGAGCTATTACCCAAGGTCTAATTACCGGCCGTACCCGAACCAAGGCTGGGGCGGCAACCGTTGGGGCAATGGCGGTGGGCACAACCAAGGCGGCAACCGTGGCGGCGGGCATGGTGGCGGCCACGGTGGTGGTCACCGTTAGACGTCGGACAAGTCCGCCAATGGGTGCCGACCTTCCCAGGCCTTGTGGAAATGCGCTTGCACCACGGCCTCGGGAATGGTGTTGATATCCGGCCAGTGCCAATGGGGCGTCTGGTCCTTGTCAATCAACCGCGCGCGCACGCCTTCGGCGAACTCCGGGTGACGGCAGCAGTTCAGGCTCAGGGTGTATTCCATCTGGAACACTTGGGCCAGGGACAGGTGCCGGGCGCGTTGAATCTGCTCCCAGACCAGATGCGCCGTCAGCGGGCAGCCTTCGCTGAGGGTCTTGCCGGCGCGGCTGAACAGCGGGTCGGCGTGGTCGCGCAATGGGCTCAGCGCGCGCCAGGCACAGCGCACATCACCGACGTCCAACCATTCGTCGATCTGTGCACGGCGGGGCAGCCATTGCGCCTCGGGTTGCTGGCTGACCGCTTCCTGGGCCAGGGCCTTGAGCAGGCTGTTGAGTTGCATCGCGGTTTGTTCCTGCCAATTCAGTTGCAGCAGACCTTCGATTAATTCTTCTTGCTGGTCATCGCGCAGGAAACGGTCGGCCAGGCCCAGGTCCAGGGCGTCGCGACCATTGATGTGCGCGCCGGTGAGGCCAAGGAACACGCCGAGCTTGCCGGGCAGGCGCGACAGGAACCAACTGGCGCCCACATCCGGGTACAGGCCGATGCTGATCTCGGGCATCGCCAGACGGCTGCTCGGTGTCACGATGCGCACCGCCGCGCTTTGCAGCAGGCCCATACCGCCGCCCAACACGTAGCCGTGGCCCCAGCAGATCAGCGGCTTGGGGTAGGTGTGCAGGCGATAGTCGAGGCGGTATTCCGCCGCGAAAAACTCTGCGGCCAGGGTTGGCACAGCGCCGGGCTGTTCACGGCAGGCCTGGGCCAGGCTGCGCACTTCGCCGCCGGCGCAAAAGGCTTTGGGGCCATTGCCGCGTAGCAGCACACAGGCGATGTTCGGGTCTTGGGCCCAGGCATCCAGGCGATCGCCCAGGGCCAGGATCATCGGCAAGGAGAGCGCGTTGAGAGACTTTTCAGCGTCCAGGCTGGCGATGCCGATGCGGGCACCGTCGCTGCCGGTCAGCTCTTCGAAGTGCAGGTTCATCGTGACCTCAATCGAGAAAGTGAACGATCAGTATGATCGCTTCAACAGAAAGTGCCGGTTGTGTGTCAGATCAATTGACAAGCGGGGTCGGCTTTCCTAGGGTTCGCCCATTCTTTTTTACACGACGAACACACCATGACCGAAGGCGACCGTATCAAACTCGAACCCAGCTGGAAACACGCTCTGCAGGATGAGTTCGAACAGCCCTACATGGCTCAACTGCGCGAGTTCCTGCGCCAGGAACACGCCGCCGGCAAAGAAATTTACCCACCGGGCCCGCTGATTTTCAATGCACTCAACTCAACGCCGCTGGACAAGGTCAAGGTGGTGATCCTCGGCCAGGACCCGTACCACGGCCCAGGCCAGGCCCACGGCTTGTGCTTCTCGGTGCAACCGGGCGTGCCGACGCCGCCCTCCTTGGTAAATATCTACAAAGAGCTCAAGCGCGACCTGAACATCGACATCCCCAACCACGGTTGCCTGCAAAGCTGGGCCGACCAGGGCGTGCTGATGCTCAACACCACCATGACCGTGGAACGCGCGAATGCCAACGCCCATGCGGGCAAGGGCTGGCAGTTCTTTACCGACCGGATTATCGAAGTGGTCAGCGCGCATCAACCGCACTTGGTCTTCCTGTTGTGGGGCGCCCATGCGCAAAGCAAGCAAAAACTGGTGGATGCGACCAAGCACCTGGTGCTGACGTCGGTGCATCCGTCGCCGCTGTCGGCGTATCGCGGGTTTTTGGGCTGCGGGCATTTCAGCCGCACCAACAAGTTTCTTGAGCAGAATGGCGAGACGCCGATTGAGTGGCGGTTGCCGCCACTCTAAAGCTCAGTACAGTCCAATGTGGGAGCTGGCTTGCCTGCGATAGAATCACCTCGGTCTGGCTGAAACACCGAGGTGCCTGGATCGCAGGCAAGCCAGCTCCCACATTGGAATTTGGTGGAGGGTTTAGACGTTGTCTGGCTGGCGGTTCCAATGCCTGAACAACGGCTCTGCCAGAAACAGCACAAACAACAAGCGCATCACCTGCATCGCCGTCACCAACGGCACCGACAGTTGCAAGGTCTCGGCGGTGAGGCTCATTTCGGCAATGCCGCCGGGCATCATGCCCAAGGTCAGTGAGCGCAAGTCCAGCTGCGTCATGGCGCTCAAGCCCACCGCCGCTAACGTTGCCAGCGCCATGGTCAACGCCGTACCGATCAGCGTACGCGCCATAAACGACGGGGCCCGGCGAAAGAACTGACGGTTGAAGTGGCAGCCCAAGCCGCTGCCGATCAGCCATTGGCCGATCTGGCTGCCGCCATCGGGCAGGCCGATATGCAAGTCCCACACTACACTGGCGGTGGCGCTGACCAACAGCGGCCCGAACAGCCACGGGTTCGGTTGGCGCAAACGCTGCCATCCCCAGGCTACCAGCGCGCCAATCGGAAATAGCACCGCCAGCCAGGCCCAGCTCACCGGCGCGGGATGAAACTGCGGCGCGCCGCCTTCGAGCAAATACTTGAAGATCGCCGGCACACACAGCACCACCACCAGCACGCGCAAACTCTGCCCCGCCGCAACACGGCTGAGCACCGCGCCATTACGCGCGCCGAGGTTGACCATCTCACCGGAACCGCCCGGCATGCTCGAGAAAAACGCGGTGGCGCGGTCTTCGCCACTGCGGCGCATCAACCACACACCGACAATGCTCGACAGGCTGGTGATCAGCGCACCGAAGAAGATCAGGCCGAAGTGGCTCATCACCTGCTCGATCACCATCGGCGTAAAGTGCAGCCCGATGCCGACGCCCACTACCCATTGGCCGCATTTGCGTCCGCCGGGAATCTCGGCCAATTGCCACGGCGTCAGGCAGCGCACCAGGATGATCGCCAGCAACGAGCCGACCATATACGGCAAAGGCCAGCCGACGAGGCTGGCCAGGTAACCGCCGGCCAGGCCGACCAGCGGTGTTGCCCACCATTGTTTAAAGGTGACCTCAGACATCGGCCACGGCGCGACGCTGCAGGGCACGTTTGCGGTAGATGCGCAGCAGCGGCACAAGCAACATGATTGCGGTCAGTACCCACACACCAAAGGTGATTGGGCTGGACCACAGGATTTCCAGCGCGCCGTTGGAAATCGACAGCGCGCGGCGCAGGTTCTGCTCCATCAGGCCGCCGAGGATAAAGCCCAGCAGCACCGGCGACAGCGGGAAGTCCAGCTTGCGCAGGATGTAACCGAAGATGCCGATACCAATCATCAGGAACAGGTCGAAGGTGGTGGCGTGAACCGCGTACACCCCAATCGCGGTGATGATGGCGATTACCGGCACCAGCGCCCAGTTTGGCACGGCAAGGATGCGCGTGAAGATGCGGATCATCGGGATGTTGAGGATCACCAGCATGATGTTGGCGATAAACAACGAAGCGATCAGGCCCCAGACGATGTCCGGCTGTTGTTGGAACAGCAGTGGGCCGGGGGTAATGTTGTACAGCGACAGCGCGCCGATCATCACCGCGGTAGTGCCTGAGCCGGGTACGCCGAGGGTCAGCATGGGGACGAGGGCGCCGCAGGCGGCAGCACCGATGGCGGTTTCCGGCGCGGCCAGGCCACGTTTGTCACCTTCGCCGAAGGTGCCGCTGGCACCGGCGATACGTTTCTCGGTCATGTAGGCCACGGCGCTGGCCAGGGTGGCGCCGGCGCCCGGTAGCACACCCATGATGAAGCCCAGGACGCCGCAGCGAATATTGACTACGAATACCGACGCTGCTTCCTTGAAGTTGAACATCATGCGCCCGCTGGCCTTGACGGCTTCCTGGCCATGGTGGGTTTTTTCCAGCAGCAACAGGATCTCGCTGATGGAAAACAGGCCCAGGACCAGCACCACAAATTGGATGCCGTCGGTCAGGTGGATATTGTCACCGGTAAAGCGGTACACACCGCTGTTGGCGTCGATACCCACCGCCGACAGGAAAAGGCCGATCAAGGCGGCGACAAAGGTTTTCAGCGGTTTCTCACCGGCCATACCGCCCAGGCAGACAATCGCGAACACCATCAATACGAAATATTCCGCAGGCCCAAAGGCAATCGCCCATTTAGCCAGCAGGGGAGCAAACATCACCATGCCGCAAGTGGCGATGAGTGCACCGATGAACGAACTCCATGCTGACAACGACAGTGCCACGCCCGCCAGGCCTTTACGCGCCATCGGGTAGCCGTCGAGGGTGGTCATTACTGTCGAGGCTTCGCCCGGGATGTTCAGCAGAATCGAACTGATACGGCCGCCGTATTCACAGCCCAGGTACACGGCCGCCAGCAATATCAGTGCTGACTCAGGCGGCAGCCCAAGCGCGAAGGCGATGGGGATCAACAGCGCGACGCCATTGATCGGCCCCAGGCCCGGTAACAGGCCGACCACGGTACCGATCAGGGTGCCGCACAATGCGGTCACCAGGTTGTAGGGGGTCAGCGCAACGCCGAAACCCTGGCCCAAATAGCCAAGCGTATCCATATCAGTTCTCCAGAACGTCGAGCAGGCCGAGGGGCAGAGGTACGTCCATGGCTTTATCAAACAGCAGATAAAGACCGACGCTCATCAACGTGATAATCACCACACTGGGCAACCAGCGACCGCCATATAGCCGAGCCATTGGTATACCGATCAGCATGCTGCTGAGAATGAAACCCAGCGGCTCGAAGGTGCCGGCAAATATCAGTAGCAGTGCCACGCATAGGCCGATTTTGATCAGGGTCGCTCGGTCCAGCGGTGGTTCGTCGTCCTTGTATTGGGTGGGCTGAGGGCGAAACAACATATAGATCAGTGCCAGGCTCATCAGGCCGAGCATCAACAGCGGGTAGGCACGGGGTCCGACCGGCTCGTAGGAAAATGCCGCCTGATACGGCCAGGCCATCAAGGCCAGGCCGGCGCAGGCAAGCAGCAGCGTGGCTGCAAAAATGCGTTGTAAGAGCATGGGAAACTCCTGGGCCCCACCCCTGATGCACAGAGGCGTGGCCGCGCGAACAAGGGGCGATTACGGGAATCCTGGGCCCCACCCCTGATGCACAGAGGCGTGGCCGCGCGAACAAGGGGCGATTACTGGATCAGGCCGAATTCTTTGGCCAGCACTTTGTAGTCAGCCACCTGTTTCTTCACGTAGGTGTCCAGCGCAGGTCCGGTCATGGCGAACGGGAACAGCTCGCGCTGGTTGCGCAGCTTGGCGAAGTCTTCGGAAGCCAGCAGCTTGTCAAAGGCGGCTTTCCACCAGGCGTAGTCTTCATCGCTGACTTTTGGCCCGAGGTAGAAGCCTCGTACCACTGGCCAGACGATGTTGTAGCCTTGCTCCTTCGCCGTCGGAATATCCTTCATTTCCGGCTCGTCCAGGCGCTCCTCGGAGAACACCGCGAGTAAGCGCATGTCGCCGCTCTGGATATGGGGCATGGAGTCGGAGATGTCGGTACTGCCCACTTGGATATGGTTGCCCATCAATGCGGTGACAATTTCACCACCGCCTTCCAGTGCCACATAGCGCAGGTCGCGCGGATTGATGCCGGCAGCCTTGGCGACCAGAGCGGTTTGCATCCAGTCCTGGCTGCCCACGGTGCCGCCGGAGCCGATGACCACTTTGCTCGGATCTTTCTTCAGCGCCTGTACTAGGTCGTCGAGGTTTTTGTAAGGCGAATCGCTTTTTACGGCGATGGCACCGTAGCTGGTGCCCACGGCTGCCAACCAACGCACGGCACTTTCATCGAAGCGCCCGAACTTGCCTTGGGCCAGGTTCAACAGCGAACCACTGGACCACGCCACCAAGGTGCCGGCGTCTGCCGGGCGCTGCGCCACCACTGCGTTATAGGCCACCGCACCCACGCCGCCAGGCATGTAGGTCACGCGCATCGGTTTGCTCAGCAACTTTTCGTTGACCAGCGCGCTTTGCGCCAGTTTGCAGGTCAGGTCAAAACCACCGCCGGGCGAGGCCGGGGCGATGCATTCCGGGCGCTTGGGTTCGTCGGCGGCCAGCAGTTGGCCAGCGAACAGCATGCAGCCGGCGGCGAGGGCCAATTTACGCAGTGAATAGGTCATTTTTATCTCCGTCTTTGTTGTTATTAGGTGTGACTGCCCGGCACTTATTACCAGAGCGCGAGGCTGTAACTGACCAGCACACGCACTTCATCCGCGTTACGTGCCGAATAGTTGGAGCGGTACGTGGCATTACGCAGGCGCAGGGCTACGTCTTTGAACGTGCCACTTTGCACGACGTAGCGGATCTCGCTGTTGCGTTCCCACTCCTTGCCGGTCTCGCCGTTCCTGAGCTTGATGTTGTCACCCGACAGGTAACGGCTCATGAAACTCAGGCCGGGAATCCCCAGTTTGGCGAAGTCGTAGTCGTAGCGTGCCTGCCAGGAGCGTTCTTCGGCGCCGGCGAAGTCGTTGATCTGTACGAAGTTGACCAGGTACGGGTCAGCGCCATCCACATAGGGAAAGGCGCTGTCGCCGGACATGTGCTGGTAGCCGGCGCTGAGCTTATGGCCATTGAGGGCATAGCTGAACAGGCCGTTGAGGGATTTGTTGTCGATAGGGCCGCCGTGGGCTGCACCGGTGTCATCACTGATGGCCAGGCGCAGGTCGGCGCCGAAGGTGCCGGGGCCCATTGGGCGCGAGGCCACCAGGCCCAGGAAGTGCTGGCGGTAGACATCGTCGAGCTGGGCGAAGTGGTAGCTGCCGGTGATCTTGTCGGCGAACTTGTAGTCCACGCCACCGAAGTTGAAGTGCTTGCCGGTAGCGCCGCTGACGAAACGGCTGTTCTTGTTGTTGAGGGCGATGTCTTCGTAGTCGGTAGAGTCGCGGTCCTTGGCTTTATCCAGGCGGCCACCGGTGAACACGAGGTTCTTGAATTCTTTGGACGTCAGCAGCCCGCCGTTGAAGGTTTGCGGCAGGATGCGGCCGTCGTTGGGCTTGAGGATCGGCAATTCGGGGATCAGCGCACCGATCTTTAGCTCGGTGGCGGAGATTTTCACTTTGCCGGTCAGGCCGAGTTTGGAGTATTCATCCACGGCCCGACCGTTGTCGGTGGGCAACAGGCCGCTGCCGGTGCGGTCGGGGCTGGAGTCGAGCTTGACCCCGAGCATGCCCAATGCATCCACGCCAAAGCCGACGGTGCCGTCGGTGTAGCCCGATTGCAGGTTGAGCATAAAGCCCTGGGCCCATTCGTCGCGCTTGGACTGCTGCGCGCTGGTGCCGTCGCGAAAGTCGCGGTTGAAGTACATGTTGCGGGTTTCCAGGGTCGCGCTACTGTCTTCGAAGAAGGCAGCCTGGCTCAGCGGCGAAAAGCCGGCAAGGGCAGTGGCACTGGCAAGGGCGGTCTGGGTAAGGCGAGAAAAACGAACAGGCGGGCAAGCCTGGGGCTGTGTCGACAGCATCGTTGTGTACTCCGTTATTGTTCTTATTTTGGCGAAAACGCGTCTAGGCGTTTTTCTGGCGCTACGGATCAGGTAGCTCGGCGGGAATTACCCACCGTATCTGGATGCTAAAGGGCGAACCTTTCACTAACCTTTCAGTTGCATTTCAGTGTTTTCGGGCTTCACAGGGCAGGTGGCGCCTGTAAACTGCCCGCCAAAGCGTGGCGTCGACCATGCCCGAATGAGGTGAAAATCCATGCGTGTTCTCCTGGTTGAAGACCATTTGCAACTCGCCGAAAGTGTTGCCCAGGCGCTCAAGAGCACGGGTTTGACCGTCGACGTGCTGCACGATGGGGTGGCCGCGGACCTGGCCTTGAACAGTGAGGAATACGCGGTGGTCATCCTCGATGTGGGGCTGCCGCGCATGGACGGTTTCGAGGTATTGGCGCGTCTGCGGGCGCGTGGGAAAAATCTGCCTGTGTTAATGCTGACGGCGCGCAGTGATGTGAAGGACCGCGTGCATGGCCTGAACCTGGGCGCCGATGACTACCTGGCCAAGCCGTTTGAACTGACCGAGTTGGAGGCGCGGGTCAAGGCGCTGTTGCGCCGCAGTGTATTGGGTGGTGAGCGCCAGCAGGCGTGCGGCGTGCTGGTGTATGACTTGGATACCCGGCGTTTCACGGTGGGCGGCGAACTGTTGACCTTGACCTCCCGCGAGCAAGCGGTGCTTGAAGCGCTGATTGCCCGTCCAGGCCGCGTGATGAGCAAGGAGCAATTGGCCTCCCAGGTATTTGGCCTGGATGAAGAGGCCAGCCCCGACGCCATCGAAATCTATGTGCACCGTTTACGCAAGAAACTCGACGGCCAGCCCATCGCTATCGTGACCTTCCGCGGCCTCGGTTACCTGCTGGAAGCCCGCGATGCATAAGCCCAGCAGCTTGCGCTGGCGCCTGCTGTGGAACCTGGCACTGTTGCTGGTGGTGTTGATGCTTGCCAGCGGCATGAGTGCTTACTGGAATGGTCGCGAAGCCGCCGACACTGCCTATGACCGCACCTTACTGGCCTCGGCGCGCACTATCGCTGCCGGGTTGACCCAAGTGGATGGCACCCTGAGTGCGAATGTGCCGTATGTGGCACTGGACACTTTTGCCTACGACAGCGCAGGCCGTATCTATTATCAGGTCAACGATATTGATCAGAAGCTGATCTCCGGCTACGAAAACTTACCCGGTCCGCCTCCCGGCACGCCGCGTACTGACGATTACCCCGCGTTGGCGCGGTTTTATAACGCCACGTTTCAAGGCCAGCCTGTCCGTGTGGTCAGCCTGCTCAAGGCTGTCTCCGAACCGAACATGAATGGCATGGCAGAGATTCGCGTCGCGGAAACCGATGAAGCGCGCGAGAGCATGGCCCGCAGCCTGATGGCCGACACCTTGCTGCGCCTTGGGATGTTGGCGGTCGGCGCGTTGATGCTGGTGTGGTTTGCCGTGAGCGCGGCGTTGCGCCCGCTCGAGCGCCTGCGCACGGCGGTGGAAGAGCGCCAGCCCGACGACTTGCGGCCGTTGCCGCTGGTGGAAGTGCAGGATGAGTTCGGCCCGCTGGTGCGCTCCCTCAATCACTTCACCGAGCGCCTGCGCGGCCAGTTCGAACGTCAGGCGCAGTTTATCGCCGACGCCGCCCACGAACTGCGCACCCCGCTGGCCGCGCTCAAGGCTCGCTTGGAGCTGGGCCTGCGCAGCGACGCCCCGCAGACGTGGCGCAGCACCCTGGAAACCGCCGCCCAAGGCACCGACCGCCTGACCCACCTGGCCAACCAATTACTGTCGTTGGCGCGCATTGAAAACGGCGCGCGGGCGATTGCCGAAGGCGGTGCGCAATTGCTCGACCTCAGCCAGTTGGCGCGCGAGTTGGGCATGGCCATGGCGCCGCTGGCCCACGCTCGCGGTGTCGCCCTGGCGTTGGAGGCAGACGAGCCGGTGTGGCTGCGCGGCGAGCCGACTTTATTGAATGAGTTGTTGAGTAACTTGGTCGATAACGCGCTGGCCCACACGCCACCGGGCGGCAATGTGATCCTGCGGGTTACGGCGCCCGCGATCCTGGAAGTGGAAGATGATGGCCCGGGCATCCCGCTGGATGAGCGGGACCGGGTATTTGAGCGTTTCTATCGCCGCAGCCAGCAGGGCATGGGCTCGGGGTTGGGGTTGGCGATTGTCGGTGAGATCTGCCGCGCGCACTTGGCGCAGATCAGTCTGCATGATGGTGAGTCGGCGGGGCTGAAGGTGCGCGTGAGTTTTATCGCGGGTTGATCAGTAGAACATCGAGCGCGCTTCATCCAACTCGGCGCGCAGGGCATCGCTGTAAGGGTCGATACGCAGTTTCTTGATTGCCGGCAGGTCTGAAACCGCCACGTTCGCCAGCGGATGATCGGTGTCTCGGTGGCAGTACAGCACGGCAACTTGCACCAGGTCGATGTAGTCCAGGCTCGCGGAGTCCCGCTCCAGGTCCAGGTATTGCCCCGGCAGCTTCGCCAGCATCTCCGGGAAATCCCAGCCACCCAGCAGCTTGTCGCCCAGCAATGGATGAATGCTCTCGATCACATGGTTGAGGCTGACCGGGTCGGAGAGCAGTTCGTAATGGTCTTCGGCATAAGTGAGGATCGGTAGCACGCCTATCTGATGCACCAACCCGCCGAGGGCCGCTTGGTCCGGCTTGAGATGGCTGTGGCTGCGGCACAAGGCATAACTCACGCCCGCCACTTCCAGGCTGCGGCGCCACACTTCGCGCATTTTCAGTTCGACGACTTCGGAGCGCGCGTGGAAGATTTGTTCCATCACCAGCCCGATGGCCAAGTTACTACTGTAATTGGTGCCCAGCCGGGTGATGGCGGTGTGCAGGTCGGTGACTTCCTGGGTCGCGCGCAGCAGCGGGCTGTTGACCACTTTGATCAGGCGCGCCGACAGGGCGGTATCGCGACTGATCACTTTACTCAGGTGGCCGATGCTGATCTCCGGGTCTTCGGCGGCCTGACGTATCTTCAGGGCCACTTCCGGTAATGTCGGCAGAACCAGGTCATCGTTGTCGATGGCCGTCACTAAAGCCTGTTGGACTTTTTCCGCCAGCTTGTTCATTCATGCTCTCTAGGGTGTTGCAAAAAGGTATGGCGATTAACGCTGGATCTCTTGATCGCGATCCAGTTGGTAAGGCAGATCGAGCAGTTGCAAGCCGGGGCCTTCCAGGGTGCCTAAGTGCACATCGCCACTGTCAGCAGCTTCGGCTTGCAACACGGCCAGAAGTTCAACGGATTGGTCAGCTTTTGCTGCTATCACCACTTCACCGATGGCGCTGTTGTGGCTGGGCGCGAACAGCGGGGTGCCTGGCTCGGGCAATTCCGCGCCGTCGAGGCGCAGGCGATACAGGCGACGCTTGAGCTTGCCCAGGTACTGCATGCGCGCGACGATTTCCTGGCCGGTGTAGCAGCCTTTCTTGAAGCTGACGCCGCCGACGGCCTGCAGGTTGAGCATCTGTGGGATGAACAGTTCGCGGGTCTGGGGCATGACCTGGCCGATGCCGGCGCGGATCTGGCCGAGCAGCCAGTCATTCAAGTCAGCTTGTTGCAGCTGTGCAGCCAATTGGTTGCGCAATGCTTCGGTTTGTTCGGCGGGCACCCAGAGTTCGGCACGCCCGGGGGAGACGCGGAGGGCGATCAACGCTTCGGTGCGCGCTACGCTGTCGGTCTCGGCAGGCAGTTCAAGGCCGAGGGCGGCCAGGGTTTGATCTGCATTCGCCAGGCCGAAACGCGCCCAGGCGGTGCTTTCGTCGGTGAGTTTGGACTTGGAGAACACCGCGTATTTTTTCAGGTCAGCCAGTTGCGGCTCGAGCAGTTCGGTGGCCATGGCCAGGAGCACGCCATCACCTTGCAGCAGGATGCGAAAACTCGACTGCATGCGCCCTTTTTGCGTGCAGCGCGCGCCGAGGCTGGCCTGGGTGTCACTCAGGTAATTGAGGTTGCAGGTCAGTTGCCCCTGCAGGAACTTGGCAGCGTCGGCGCCGCGGACGGCGAGAACGCCTTCGTGGGACAGGGGGCAGAAAAAAGCAGAGTCGGCCATGGGTCATCGCAGGTCAAAAAGTCATGGGTGCATCATAGAGGGGCGCCCGGCAAATGGATAGTTTCCGTAGGGGGCGACCAACGCCGACTGGTCCGCTGCCGTCGGGGCTGTATACTTGCGCACTATTTGAGGAGCGCTCCATGGTCGAAGAAGTAGAAATCAATCGCCTCTACTGGCACAGCCGTCGTGGCATGCTCGAGTTGGATGTGTTGTTGGTGCCTTTCACCCGAGAGGTGTACAAGACGCTCAATGAGGTGGATCGCAAACTCTACGAGCGGCTGCTGACTTGCGAAGACCAGGACATGTTCGGCTGGTTCATGGAACGCGCCGAATCTGAGGATCCGGAGCTGCAGCGCATGGTTCGCAAGATTCTGGACCGTGTCCAGCCTAAGTAATCGCTTCGAATGCCGCTGGCAGGCCTCTCGGCTGCTGCTGGCGGCGTATCTGCTTGCCCAGCTGTTCGCACTGGGTGCCTTGCTAGTTATCGCGTTGCCTTTTGCAAGCCTTGGCCTGCTGTTGTGCCTGGCTCATGCCGCCTGGGTGTTACCTCGGCATATTCTGTTGACACACCGTTCGTCGATTCGCGGCCTGCGCCGCGACGAAGACGGCTGGCAGTTATTCAGCAATGAGCGCGGTTGGCACAGTGTGCAGCTGCGTCCAGACAGCCTGGCATTACCGTTGATCGTGGTCCTGCGCTACCGGGTGCCGGGCGCGTGGTGGGTGCGTTCGATTTGCGTGCCGAGGGATTCGCAGGCTGGCGATGTGCATCGGCGCCTGCGGGTGCGTTTGAAGTTCAGCCGCCGTAGGTGGTTGGCACCAGGATAGTGTCGCGGGCCTCGGGCAGCATCTGCGGGTAGTCGAGGGTGTAATGCAGGCCTCGACTTTCTTTGCGCTCCATGGCTGACATCATCAGTTCGCACTGGCAGGTTCTCAGTTCAATCAAGTCTCTGCTTACTCGGTAGTTGCTGTAGAACTCGTCGATCTCGTCCAGCAGCAACCGCACGCGGTGTTGAGCGCGTTGCAGGCGCTTGTTGGTGCGCACAATTCCCACGTAGTCCCACATGAAGCGGCGCAGCTCGTCCCAGTTGTGGGCGATGATCACGTCTTCGTCCGAATCGGTAACTTGGCTGGCGTCCCAGCGGGGCAGGGCGGCGGGTACCGGGATGCGTGGCAGTTGCTCGAGGATGTCGGCGGCGGCTGAACGGGCGTAGACGAAGCACTCGAGCAGCGAGTTGCTGGCCATGCGGTTAGCGCCGTGCAGGCCGGTGAAGCTGGTTTCGCCGATCGCGTACAGGCCGTGCACGTCGGTGCGGCCGTGTTGGTCGACCATCACGCCACCGCAGGTGTAGTGCGCGGCCGGCACCACCGGGATCGGGCCTTTGGTGATGTCGATGTTGAACGCCAGGCAGCGCTCGTAGACGGTGGGGAAGTGGGTCTTGATGAAGGCTTCGGGTTTGTGGCTGATGTCCAAGTAGACGCAATCAATGCCCAGGCGCTTCATTTCGTGGTCGATGGCGCGGGCGACGATATCCCGTGGCGCCAGTTCGGCGCGTGGGTCGAAGCGTTGCATGAAGCGCTCGCCATTCGGCAGTTTCAGGTGTGCGCCTTCACCACGCAGGGCTTCGGTGATCAGGAAACTCTTGGCCTGCGGGTGATACAGGCAGGTGGGGTGGAACTGGTTGAATTCCAGGTTGGCCACCCGGCAGCCCGAACGCCAGGCCATCGCGATGCCATCACCACAGGCACCGTCGGGGTTGCTGGTGTAGAGGTAGACCTTGGCTGCGCCGCCCGAAGCGAGAATGGTGAAGCGCGCGCCGTAGGTGTCGACTTCGCCGCTGGCGCGGTTGAGCACGTAGGCGCCGAGGCAGCGTTCGCCGTCCAGGCCCAGGCGTTTTTCGGTGATCAGGTCGACGGCTACCCGTTGTTCGAGCAACTCGATGTTGGGGCGTTGGCGGGCCTGGTCGAGCAGAGTCTTGAAGATCGCGGCGCCGGTGGCGTCGGCGGCGTGGATGATGCGGCGATGGCTGTGGCCGCCTTCACGGGTCAGGTGGAATTCGAATCCACCGTCGTCACTGCCCGCGTGTTCGTCGCGGGTGAACGGCACGCCTTGGTCGATCAGCCATTGGATGGCTTCGCGGCTATGCTCAACGGTGAAGCGCACGGCGTCTTCATTGCACAGGCCGCCGCCGGCGTTGAGGGTGTCTTCGACGTGGGATTGCACCGTGTCGGTGTCATGGAGTACCGCTGCGACGCCGCCTTGTGCCCAGAATGTCGAGCCGTTGGCGAGGTCACCTTTGCTCAGCACTGCAATGCGCAGGTGGTTGGGGAGAGTCAGTGCGAGGCTCAAGCCGGCCGCGCCACTACCGATCACCAGGACATCGTGTTGAAACTGTTGGCTCATTTGAAGGATTCCGCAAAAAGCGATCCAAAGGGGTGGCGCAAACAGGACGCCTGGATCGGCGAATCAAAGGGTCACACGGGCCACTAGTATATAGAGGGGGGGAGCGGCACAATAGCCGGGCATTCGTGGCAATGTGAGATTACGGCGCACGGCGAGGTAAAATCGTCGGGTTATTGAAGCGGGAACTTTTTGCATAAGCCCCGACTCAATAGCAGGTTGCCCGAAAGCTGGGAAAACGTTGAGTTTATTGGCCCGTCGGGAGCATTGGACGCGTCAGAAAACCGGCGACAAGATTATTCGCGCAGCCGGCGTTGCCCGTGCTGCGTTTTTCGTGTGTGCCAAATCAGTGCGCGCCGGAAACTTGCTTTGAGGGGGAGAACTTTTGCGAAAAGTC
This sequence comes from Pseudomonas sp. IB20, assembly GCF_009707325.1. NCBI lineage: Bacteria > Pseudomonadati > Pseudomonadota > Gammaproteobacteria > Pseudomonadales > Pseudomonadaceae > Pseudomonas > Pseudomonas gelidaquae. Next base: position 1,496,447 of record NZ_CP046103.1, read on the forward strand.
CGAGTCTATGTTTGCAAGCCTGATCGTTTAGTTATGCAAGCCTCCTTCAAGTACAACGAGGAGTGTTCATGCTAACCCAGGAAGAGGATCAGCAGCTGGTCGAGCGCGTTCAACGCGGCGACAAGCGAGCATTTGATCTGCTAGTGCTGAAATACCAGCACAAAATTCTCGGGTTGATCGTGCGGTTTGTGCACGACACCCATGAAGCGCAGGACGTTGCACAGGAAGCCTTTATCAAGGCGTACCGTGCACTTGGTAACTTTCGCGGTGATAGTGCGTTTTACACGTGGCTATATCGCATCGCCATCAACACGGCGAAGAACTATCTGGTGTCTCGCGGCCGCCGCCCACCGGATAGCGATGTAAGTTCAGAAGATGCAGAATTTTATGATGGTGATCACGGCCTCAAAGATCTCGAGTCGCCGGAGCGTGCTTTGCTGCGCGACGAGATCGAAGGCACCGTTCATCGCACAATTCAGCAACTTCCAGAAGATTTACGTACGGCGTTAACTTTACGTGAATTCGATGGTCTGAGTTACGAAGACATTGCGAGCGTCATGCAGTGTCCGGTGGGGACTGTAAGGTCACGGATTTTCCGGGCCCGGGAAGCCATCGATAAAGCCTTGCAACCGTTGTTGCAGGAAAACTAAAGACAGCGGCGACAGCCAAGAGAGGAACCGCCATGAGTCGTGATGCCCTGCAGGAATCGCTGTCCGCAGTGATGGATAACGAAGCGGATGAACTGGAACTTCGTCGAGTGCTTAACGCATTTGATGATGCCGAAACCCGTGATACCTGGTCTCGTTACCAAGTCGCTCGGGCGGTGATGCACAAGGATCTTTTAATCCCTCGTCTGGATATTGCTGCGGCCGTTTCTGCTGCGCTGGCTGATGAAGCCGTTCCGGCAAAAGCTGCTCGTGGTCCATGGCGTAGCCTGGGTCGTCTGGCAGTCGCTGCTTCGGTAACCGTTGCTGTGCTGGCCGGTGTTCGCCTGTACAATCAGGACGAAATCGCGGGTGCCGAGCTGGCCCAACAGACTCAGCAACCGGTAATGGCCGGTCCGCAAGTTAAAGGCCCAGCCGTACTGGCCGGCTACAAGGAAAGCTCCGATGCCACCGGCCCTATGGCTAACGGTGTACTTCAAGGGCAATCCGGCTGGCAGGATCAGCGTCTTCCAGGTTACCTGCGCCAACACGCACAGGAATCGGCCTTGAAAGGGACTGAAAGCGCTCTGCCATACGCTCGTGCAGCAAGTCTGGAAAACCGCTAAACCGCTAAGGGGCTCTATGCGCGCCATACCGCTCCTTACGCTTTTGCTCAGTGGCTGGTTTGCACTCCCCGCCCATGCCGATGAAGCCCAAGACTGGCTTACTCGACTTGGGCGTGCAGAGCAGCAGCAAAGCTTTCAAGGTACGTTTGTCTACGAACGTAATGGCAGTTTTTCTACCCATGACATCTGGCATCGTGTCCAGGATGGTCAGGTCCGAGAGCGGCTTTTGCAGCTCGATGGGTCGGCCCAGGAAGTCGTGCGCGTAGATGGCCGCACGCAATGTGTCAGTGGCACGTTGGTCGCAGGCCTTGGTAATTCCCCTGATGCGCCGTCGCGCGCACTTGACCCGCAAAAACTCACTCAATTCTATGAACTGGCCGTCATTGGCAAATCGCGCGTGGCCGGTCGTAATGCGGTGATTGTGGCGATCACGCCGCGTGACCAGTACAGGTATGGCTTTGAGTTGCACCTGGATCGTGAAACCGCGCTGCCGCTCAAATCCTTGTTGCTCAATGATCAGGGCCAGCTGTTGGAGCGTTTCCAGTTCACGCGACTGAACACTTCGCCGTCCCCCTCCGATCGTGACTTGCAGCCCACTAGCGAGTGCGCGCCTTTAGCCACCTCCAAGAACAAAGCGCCTGAAGTGCCCGCCACCCATGCGTGGCACCTGGATTGGTTGCCTCCTGGCTTCCAGCTCACTAGCAGCATTGCGCGTAGAGATACCCAGACCCAATCTACCGTCGACAGCCTGATGTATGACGACGGGCTTGCACGTTTTTCTGTGTTTCTCGAGTCAACCGACGGCGCGAGCGTAAGTGAAACGCGCACCCAGCTAGGCCCAACCGTTGCTGTATCCCGTCGCCTGAACACAGTCGATGGCGAAGTAGTGGTGACGGTCGTCGGCGAAATCCCCATCGGCACCGCCGAGCGCATTACGCTGTCGGTACGTGGCGAAAAGACAGCCACCAAGCCGTGAATTGTTAATCCTATGTTCATCCTGGTCTTTCAATCTGCGCCTAAGCTTGGTTGGGTGCTGAGAGTATGAAATCTCTGGATCAGTATTTTCACTTGCAAAAAATCCCCATATTTTTTATAGGTCAGGGCTTGCCGGCCCTGGCCTTGTTTTGTTCGCGGAACAAAGATGTCGGTCGCAGTTTTCGGCGTTTCTTGAACCCTGTCGCTCAACCCTGCTCGTCGTAACGGGAGCTGTATGTCGATACCACGTTTGAAGTCTTACCTATCCATAGTCGCCACGGTGCTGGTGCTGGGTCAGGCCCTGCCCGCGCAAGCGGCCGAGCTGCCTGACTTCACCCAACTGGTGGAGCAGGCCTCGCCTGCCGTGGTGAACATCAGTACCACGCAAAAACTGCCGGATCGCAAGGTCTCGAACCAGCAGATGCCGGACCTTGAGGGCTTGCCGCCCATGCTGCGCGAGTTCTTCGAGCGCGGCATGCCGCAACCGCGCTCCCCTCGGGGCGGTGGAGGTCAGCGTGAAGCGCAGTCCTTGGGCTCGGGCTTCATCATTTCTCCGGACGGCTACATCCTGACTAACAACCACGTGATTGCCGACGCTGACGAGATCCTCGTTCGTCTGGCTGATCGCAGTGAGCTTAAAGCCAAGCTGGTTGGCACCGATCCGCGTTCCGACGTGGCCTTGTTGAAAATCGAAGGCAAAGATCTGCCGGTGCTGAAACTGGGTAAATCCCAGGACCTGAAAGCCGGGCAATGGGTAGTGGCGATCGGTTCACCGTTCGGCTTCGACCATACCGTCACCCAGGGCATTGTCAGCGCCATCGGCCGTAGCCTGCCAAATGAAAACTACGTGCCGTTCATCCAGACTGACGTGCCGATCAACCCGGGTAACTCCGGTGGTCCGCTGTTCAACCTGGCGGGCGAAGTGGTCGGGATCAACTCGCAGATCTATACCCGTTCCGGTGGCTTCATGGGCGTGTCCTTCGCCATCCCGATCGACGTGGCCATGGATGTTTCCAACCAGCTCAAAAGCGGTGGCAAAGTCAGCCGTGGCTGGTTGGGCGTAGTGATCCAGGAAGTGAACAAAGATCTGGCTGAGTCCTTCGGTCTTGATAAGCCGGCCGGTGCCCTTGTCGCGCAGATCCAGGGTGACGGCCCGGCTGCCAAAGGTGGCCTGCAAGTAGGCGACGTGATCCTGAGCATGAATGGCCAGCCGATCATCATGTCGGCTGACCTGCCGCATTTGGTAGGTGCACTCAAGGCCGGTAGCAAAGCCAAGCTGGAAGTGATTCGTGAAGGCAAGCGCCAGACCGTTGAGCTGACCGTAGGCGCGATTCCGGAAGAGGGCGCCACCCTGGATGCCCTGGGCAACACCAAGCCGGGCGCCGAGCGCAGCAGCAATCGCCTGGGCATCGCCGTAGCCGAGCTGACGGATGAGCAAAAGAAAGCCTTCGACCTTAAAAGTGGCGTGGTGATCAAGGAAGTGCAGGACGGCCCTGCCTCCTTGATTGGCCTGCAGCCAGGTGATGTCATCACCCACCTGAACAATCAGGCCATCGACACCACCAAGCAGTTCACCGACATCGCCAAGGCGCTGCCGAAGAACCGTTCGGTATCGATGCGCGTGTTGCGTCAAGGGCGTGCAAGCTTCATCACCTTCAAGCTGGCCGAGTAATCCGCTAGAATAATAAAAAGCCCCGCGAAAGCGGGGCTTTTTTGTGGGCGGCGGGTTTAGCTCATCATCCCTTTTACCAGGCGTTCCTGTTCGATCAGCTCACGCTGGCGTGCGTCGATACGCGAGGACAGCGGGAAGTTGTTGCCGGCGCGGCGCTTGGCGAAGTCCAGTTGCTGAATGGCCTGCTGGAAGTCGCCTACCAATGCAAAGTACTCGGCGCGGGCTTGATGCAAGCCGATGATGTTGCCGGACAGTCCGCGTGTCTCGGCGACCTGGTACCAGACGTCCGGATCATCAGGACGGGACTTGAGCAACGCATCCAAGGCCTTCTCCGCATCGGCGGTACGGTTCTGCTTGAGCAGCAAGTCCACGCGTACCTGATTCAGCGGATAGTTGCCGGGGTATTGGGTCAGCATCCGGTCAGTGCGTTGCTGCGCATCTGGCAAACGGTTGTTGGTGATGTCCAACTCGATCTGCGCCAGGTTGTAAATGATGTCGTTGGGTGCCTTGGCCAGCAGCGGCGCCAGGGTTTCCCGTGCTTCCTTGAGCTGGGTGCCCTTGATCTGGGCGATGGCCAGGCCGTAGCGCGCCACATCGTTTTTCGGGTTCTCATCCAGTTGTGCCTGGAAGCGCTTGGCAGCCAGGCCCGGCGTATCTTCGTATTGCAACTGTACCCGCGCGCGAATCAGTTGATAACGCAGGCTGTCTTCCTTGCCGCCGGTTTTGGCTTGCTCGGCGCGGTTACGGGTGTCGGCGATCCGTGATTCGGTGACTGGGTGAGTCAGCAGGAATTCCGGCGGTTTGGCGTCAAAACGGTATTGGCGCATCAGCCGCTCGAACATGGTCGGCATGGAGCGGGGGTCGTAACCGGCTTTTTCCAGATTGAGGATGCCGATACGGTCAGCCTCCTGTTCGTTCTGGCGCGAGAACCGGCGTTGCTCCTGAATGGCCGCCGCTTGGCTGCCGGCAATCGCGGCAATACCGGCATCACCTGCACCCGCTGCCGCAGCGATAATGCCGCCGAGCAAAGCGGCCATCATCGGGATCTGCATGCGTGACTGCGCTTCCACACCGCGGGCAAAGTGGCGCTGGGACAAGTGAGCCAATTCGTGGGCGAGTACCGAGGCATATTCGCCTTCGGTCTGGGCATTGAGGAACAGGCCGCCGTTGACCCCGACAATCCCGCCAGGGGCGGCAAAGGCGTTGAGTTGCGGGCTGTTGATCAGGATGAACTCCAGGCGCCGGTCATTGACCTGGCTGGTCTCCACCAGCTTGTAAACGCTGGTTTCGACGTAATCCTTGAGCTGAGGGTCATTGAGTTGCGAGACCTGGCCGCGCAGATAGGCCAGCCATGCGCGGCCCAACTGATATTCCTGTTGTGGCGAGACAATGGCAGAACTGGCGTCGCCAAGTGACGGCAGGTCGTCCGCGAAGCCTGGAGAGGCCAGCAGGCAAGCCAGCGTCAGCAGGGTGGGGCGCAAAAAAGTCATGCACAGAGCCTTTCGACAAAGAGGTTACTGTAGCCGGACACTGAGCTTCGGACCAGATATTCTAAGCACCCTAAACGCTTGCCCGGAGTAAAACCATGACCGACGCTGTAGCCTTTGATGCCGAACTCGATGCCAGCGGCCTCAATTGCCCGTTGCCGTTGCTCAAGGCCAAGCTGGAACTCAATCGATTGGCCAGCGGTGCAGTACTCAAGGTGATCGCCACGGACGCAGGCTCCCAGCGTGATTTCCGTACGTTTGCCAAGTTGGCCGGCCACACCTTGTTGCACGAAGAAGACGCCGCCGGCGTGTACCGCTATTGGTTGCGCAAGGCCTGAACCGTTTGCCCCCATCACCCGAGGTTGATTGATGTTCAAAGTGTTACGAGACTGGATTCAGCGCTACTTCTCCGATGAAGAGGCCGTGGTGCTGGCGGTCCTGCTGTTCCTGGCCTTTACCGCCGTGCTCACCTTAGGTGGCATGTTGGCACCGGTGCTGGCAGGGATGGTGTTGGCGTACCTGATGCAAGGCCTAGTCACCACCCTGGAGCGTTTGCGCTTGCCGGGCGGGGTGGCGGTGGGGCTGGTGTTTGCCTTGTTCATGGGGCTGTTGGTGGTGTTCATCGTGGTGCTGCTGCCGTTACTGTGGCATCAGTTGATCACCCTGTTCAACGAGCTGCCGGGCATGCTCGCCAAGTGGCAATCGCTGTTGCTGCTGTTGCCGGAACGCTACCCGCACTTGGTGTCGGATGAGCAGGTGCTGCAGGCCATCGAAGTGGCGCGCGGCGAGATCGGAAAATTCGGGCAATGGGCGCTGACCTTTTCCCTCTCCAGCTTGCCGCTGCTGGTCAACATCATGATCTACCTGGTGCTGGTGCCGATCCTGGTGTTCTTCTTCCTCAAGGACCGCGCAATGATTGGTCGCTGGGTCAGCGGGTATCTACCGCGTGAGCGCGCGTTGATCACTCGCGTGGCTGAGGAAATGAACCGGCAGATCGCCAATTACATCCGCGGCAAGGTCATCGAGATTGTTATCTGCGGGGGCGTTACCTACATCGCTTTTGTGGCGCTGGGGCTGAACTACGCGGCACTGCTGGCGTTGCTGGTGGGAGTGTCGGTGGTGGTGCCGTATGTCGGCGCGGTGGTGGTGACGGTGCCGGTGATGCTGATCGCATTGTTTCAATGGGGCTGGAGTGACCAGTTCATCTACCTGATGGCGGTGTACGGCATTATCCAGACCCTGGACGGTAACGTGCTGGTGCCGCTGCTGTTCTCGGAGGCCGTCAACCTGCACCCGGTAGCGATCATCTGTGCAGTGTTGTTGTTTGGTGGGTTGTGGGGGTTTTGGGGCGTGTTCTTCGCGATCCCGTTGGCGACGTTGTTCAAGGCCGTACTGGATGCATGGCCGCGGCAAGAACCGGTGGTTGCGCCTTTGTTGTAACGATTGGGGCGAACACCCAGTGTTCGCCCCAAAGATTCAAGCCTTGTTCAACGCCTGCGCCGCCGCCAAAACGGCATCCACATGCCCTGGTACTTTCACGCCGCGCCATTCCTGACGCAGCACGCCATCCTTGTCGATCAGGAAGGTGCTGCGATCCACGCCCAGGTACTCCTTGCCGTACAGCTTCTTCAACTTGATCACATCAAACAGCTGGCAAACTGCTTCGTCCTTGTCGCTGATCAGCTCGAAGGGGAATTCCTGCTTGCCCTTGAAGTTTTCGTGGGACTTCACGCTGTCGCGCGACACGCCAAACACCTCGGTGTTGGCGGCCTTGAAATCAGCATATTGGTCGCGAAAACCCTGGCTTTCGGTCGTGCAGCCCGGGGTGCTGTCCTTAGGGTAGAAGTAGATCACCACTTGCTTGCCCTTGAGGGCGGCGAGGCTGAACGTCTGGCCGCTGGTGGCCTGAGCTTCGAAGTCGGCCACGGGTTTGTCGATGGCTACCGGCATGAGTACTTCCTTACATTGGGTTCTGTGGGCGCCATGGCTCGATCAACGCGTCGAGGTTCAGGGCATCGGCGAAATCCAGGAACTGGTCACGCAGCCAGCTGATCTGCACGCCGGCCGGCAAGGTCACGGTGAACGTGGCGTTGAGCATGGTGCCGCCGGTTTGTGGCGCTTGATAGGTGTCGCAGGTCAGGTTCTCCAGCTCGACGTTGTGGTCGATAAAGAACTGGCACAGCTCGTTGACGATGTCCGAGCGGTAGGCCGAGCTGACATACGCCACATAAGGCAGGGCCTGTGGACGGTTCTCGAGTGCGGCACTGCGGACCACATTGACGGTGAAATCGTGCTTCTTGGCCAGGCCCGGCAGGCCGGTCTCCAGGCGCGCCAGGGCGTCCCAGGTACCGGAAATCTGCAGCACCAGCGCACTGCATTCGCCATGGCGTGTGAGGCGGGAGGTTACGACGGCGCAGCGGTTTTCATGGCTGGCGCGGCACAGGACGTTAGTCAGCTCCATGGGGTTGGCGCCAAGGGCACTGATAACAAGGAATTGTTCGCGAACTGTGGGGGTGGACATGCAGCCTTCCTAAAACGATGAGCGGTCGATACGGTGAGGGCTGTATCGATCAAAGGATGAAGGGTAGCGAAAACCGTCGCCAAGGGATAGGAGGTGGCGTTTTCATTGCGTGATCAGTCTGATTTCAGCGTGCTTCAAGCCATGCTTTGGCTCAATGATGGCATTGCCCGTCGTTTAGTTGCCCCAGAACGCATCCTCAGGCGGTACTTCGCTTGTACAAGCATCTTGGCGCCAGTACCATTACGGCTCTCTTTTTCCGGCAGGAGCGGTTGCATGATTGCGGGCAGTATGGTGGCACTGGTCACACCCATGGATGCACAAGGTCATCTCGACTGGGATAGCCTGGGCAAACTGGTGGACTTCCACCTGCAAGAGGGCACCAACGCCATTGTGGCGGTCGGCACCACGGGTGAATCGGCCACACTGGATGTGGAAGAACACATCCAGGTGATCGAATTCGTGGTCAAGCGCGTCGCGGGCCGTATCGCCGTGATCGCCGGTACGGGCGCCAACTCGACGCGTGAAGCGATCGAGCTGACCAAAAACGCCAAGAAAGCCGGCGCCGATGCCTGCTTGCTGGTGACCCCGTACTACAACAAGCCGACCCAGGAAGGCCTGTACCAGCACTTTCGCACCATTGCCGAAGCCGTTGATATCCCGCAGATCCTCTACAACGTTCCCGGCCGCACTGCCTGCGACATGAAGGCTGAGACCGTGATTCGCCTGTCCACGGTGCCGAACATCATCGGTATCAAGGAAGCCACCGGCGACCTGCAACGCGCCAAGGACATCCTGGCCGGCGTGAGCAGCGACTTCCTGCTGTATTCCGGTGACGACGCCACGGCTGTCGAGCTGATCCTGCTGGGTGGCAAAGGCAACATCTCGGTGACCGCCAACGTTGCACCGCGCGCCATGAGCGAACTGTGCGCCGCCGCTATCGCCGGTGACGCCGTGACCGCCCGCGCGATCCACGAGAAGCTGATGCCGCTCAACAAGACACTGTTTATTGAATCCAACCCTATTCCCGTGAAATGGGCACTGTTTGAGATGGGCTTGATGCCGGACGGTATCCGTCTGCCGCTCACCCGGCTCAGCGAAGCCTGTCACGAACCGCTGCGACAGGCCCTGCGCCAGTCCGGCGTCCTGGTTTAATTGAGGAAGCACTACGCATGAAGCGATTGGCCGGACTTTCCGCACTTGCCTTGATTATCTCCAGCACCAGTGGCTGCGGTTGGATTTGGGGCCCGGAAGGCTACTTCCGTGACCGCGGCAGCGATTACCTGGAAGCACAAGCAACCAAACCGATGCAGCTGCCGCCGGACGTCAATGTCGCCAAGCGCCTTGACCCGTTGCTGCCTATTCCGCGTAACGTGGCCGACGACACCACTAAAGGTGAGTACGTGGTGCCACGTCCACAGCCGATCTCGGCCGTGGCGGACGCCAGCGACTACAGCCTGCAAAAGAGCGGCGACAACCGCTGGATCATCGCTCAACGTCCACCCGCCGAAGTCTGGCCTGTGGCAGTGCAGTTCTTCCAGGACAACGGTTTCCGCCTGGACCAGCAACGCCCGCAGACCGGTGAGTTCACCACTGCCTGGCAGCGCAGCAGCGAACTGTCCGCCAACATGGCCCAGCGCCTGCAGGCCAGTGGCGTAGCGGCTGACAGCGAAGCCCGTGTGCGTGTGCGCATCGAGCCTGGCGTGCAGCGCAATACCAGTGAAGTCTACGTGGTCAGCGCCGAGCGTCCTGCCGGCAGCACCGCCAACGTCGACTTCACTCCGCGTTCGGTCAACATGGGCGTTGACGCCGCGCTGGTCGACGAGATGCTGGCCAGCATGAGCCGTATCTCCGAGAAGGGCGGTTCGGTTTCCCTGCTCGCCGCACGTGATTACGACACGCCTAACCGCGTCAGCCTCACCGAAGACGGCAGCGGCAACGTGGTGCTGAACCTGGGTGAAGACCTCGACCGTGCCTGGGCCAGTGTTGGTCGCGCGTTGGAGCAGGGCCCTTGGCGCGTTGAAGACATCAACCGCAGCCTGGGCCTGTACTACATCAACGTGGCTGAAAAGGCCGAGAAGAAAGACGACGAGCCAGGTTTCTTCGGCAAACTGTTCGGCAGCAAGCCGACCAAGGAAGAGATCGAAACCCGTGCCGAGCGTTACCAAGTTCGTTTGAGCAAGGTTGGCGAAAGCGTACAAGTCACCGTCGAGAAAAACATCAACACCGTTGCGCCAGCAGAAACGGCGCGCAAAGTGTTGGGCGTGATTCAGGACAACTTGGGCTGATCCGATGCGTTTTGCCGTTCTCGGCAGCGGTAGCCAAGGGAACGGCACGCTGGTCGCCCACGACGACACGTACGTGCTGGTGGATTGTGGTTTCTCGTTAAAAGAAACCGAGCGACGCCTGCTGCGCCTGGGGGTTCACCCTACGCAGCTGAGCGCGATTCTAGTGACCCACGAACATGCCGACCACGTGCATGGCGTGGGTTTGCTGTCTCGGCGCTACAATCTTCCGGTGTACCTGAGTCGTGGCACTCTGCGCGGGATGCGCAAACCCATAGAACCCGCAGGTTTCCTGGCCGGTGGCGAGCAGCTGCAGATTGGTGCGTTGAGCATCGATGTGATTGCCGTAGCGCACGACGCCCAGGAGCCGACGCAGTACGTATTCAGTGACGGTGAGCGGCGTTTCGGCGTGCTCACCGACCTGGGTTCCTACTGCTCCAAGGTGCTGGACGGTTACCGCAACCTCGATGCATTGATGATCGAGTCCAACCACTGCCGAGATCTGTTGGCTCGTGGTCATTACCCGTACTTTCTCAAGCAACGGGTGGGCGGCGAGCTGGGACATTTGAACAACCACCAGGCGGCGTACCTGGTGTATGAGTTGGGCTGGCAAGACCTGCAACACTTGGTCCTGGCCCACTTGAGCAGCAAGAACAACCTGCCGACGCTTGCCCGGCAATGTTTTGTCGACACCCTCGGGTGCGACCCGGACTGGCTGCAACTGGCCGATCAAGATTCAGGGCTCGACTGGCGACACATCGCCTAGCCCACCTCACTCAAAGCGGAGCCCATCATGGAAAAACGTGAAGAACTCTACCGCGGCAAAGCCAAGTCGGTGTACAAGACCGACGACGCCAACCGCCTGATCCTGCTGTTTCGCAACGACACCTCGGCGTTCGACGGCAAGCGCATCGAACAACTTGATCGCAAAGGCATGGTGAACAACAAGTTCAACGCCTTCATCATGCAGAAACTCGAAGCGGCCGGCATCCCGACCCAATTCGACAAACTGCTGGGCGACAACGAGTGCCTGGTGAAGAAGCTGGACATGATCCCGGTCGAATGCGTCGTGCGTAACTACGCCGCCGGCAGCCTGGTCAAGCGCTTGGGCGTGGAAGAAGGCCTCAAGCTCAACCCCTACACCTTCGAACTGTTCCTGAAGGACGACGCCAAGGGCGACCCGTTCATCAACGAATCCCACGTCGTGGCGTTCGGCTGGGGCACCACTGAGCAACTGGCGCGCATGAAGGAGTTGTCCCTTAAGGTCAACGACGTGCTGACCAAGCTGTTCGACGACGCCGGCCTGCTGCTGGTCGACTTCAAACTGGAATTCGGCGTATTCCACGACGGCTCCATCGTCCTGGGCGACGAATTCAGCCCGGACGGCTGCCGCCTGTGGGACAAAGACACCAAGAAGAAGATGGACAAAGACCGCTTCCGCCAGGGCCTCGGTGACGTCATCGAAGCCTACGAAGAAGTCGCCAATCGTCTCGGCGTACCGCTTTAATCGACGCAAGCATCTGATAGCACGGAAAAAAATCGCTTTTGGGGTTTGCTTCCGCGAAACACACTGTTATGATGCGCGCCGTTGGAGAGATGCCAGAGTGGCCGAATGGGACGGATTCGAAATCCGTTGTACCTTCACCGGTACCTAGGGTTCGAATCCCTATCTCTCCGCCATTATTGAATAAGACTAAGCCCCTGTAATCGTTAAAGATTACAGGGGATTTTTCGTTTCGGTCATATTGTTTAGGGCATTTCTAGGGCAGAAACCTCGCCCTGTATACCGCTCTAGTCCGCTCTAACCCCCAGCATTTTTGACACGATACCCGCCATGCTCTTGGTGTCCTTCGGTATCCACCTCCCGTAGTGCTTTCTCACCATCGCGGTATCAACGTGACCCATTCCCTGGTCACTAGCGGCGGTGATGATTACGAAACCGTCTCCCTCATGGGGTTCTGGCGCATGCGAAGGGGTTCGATTCCCTATCTCTCCGCCATTACATAGAAAAAGCCCCGTAGCTGAATAAGCTACGGGGCTTTTTTGCTTTGGTCTGCTTAGCCAGGCTGCGCCACCAAGCTATTACTCACATTCCTTCCCAACACCAGCACCGTCATAAACCCACATCCCACCAATGCCGTCGCCAAACTCAACAATACCGTGCTACCCATCTGATCGACAATCTGCCCGCCAAAGAACGAGCCCAACGCAATAATCACCTGGAACAACGCGACAAACAGCGGCATGCCACGTTCGACATCCTTGGGCGCTACCACAAACATCCAGATACTCGCGCAGGCCGGGAAGGCGCCGAAGGCGAAGCCCCAGAGGCCGATCAGCATTGCGGCGCCGGTCATGCCGGTGGCGAAGTAGGGGAACAGGGCGGTGCTGGTGCCGATCACCAGCGCGACCAGTAGCAAGGTGTAACGTACGCTGCGGTTGGCGGCGAAACCGGCAAAAATGTTACCCGCTACGCCTGCCACGCCGAAGAGCAGCAGCAGCGAGCCAATGGTGGGGCCGTCGAAGCCGGAGCTGTTTTTGAAGAAAGGCGCGACGTAGGTGTACGCGGCAAAGTGCGCCAGGCCGATCAGCAATACCGCGATCAAGCCGACCCGGGCGCTTGGGTTGATAAATAAAGCCGGCAAGTCACTGATGTGAATGGCCTTTTCCGGTTTGAGTCGCGGCAGCAGGAAGACCTGCGCCAGCAACACTGGCACGCCCACCAGCGCGGTGACGAGGAAGGTCATGCGCCAGCCCATCAGGCCGCTGAGCCAGGTGCCCACGGGCACGCCGAGGACGGTGGCCAGGGTCACGCCCATCATGATGATCGACGTGGCCTTCGCTACGCCCACGCCCTTGGGCGCCAGGCGGCCGCTGAGGGCGATGGCGGTCGCCCAGAAGCCGCCGATGCTGATGCCCAGCAATACGCGGCCGAACAGCAGCAGGCTGAAGTCGCTGGCGTAGGCCACCACCGAGTTGGCGATGATCATGGTCAGCGTCAGGCCGATCAGCAGGTAGCGACGGTCCATGGCGCCAATGCTGACAGACAGCAACGGGGCGGCGAGGGCGGCCATGATGCCGGGCACGGTCACCATCAGGCCGGCGTGGCCGGCGCTGATACCGAGGTCGCTGGCGACATCGTTGAGTACGCCCACCGGCAGAAACTCACTGGTGACCAAGGCGAAGGCGCCCACGGCGACCGAGAGAATCGCCAGCCACTGCTGTTTGACGCTCTGTTGATTATGTTCGGGAGGGCCGCTAGGGACCGTGCTGGCGCTTGGCATGATTTTGGGTTCCAGAGGTGACGGTCGCCTGAAGCCAGGCGAGGGAAAGGGAAATTGGAGGCGATTATAAGAACCTGTTCTGGCAATGACACAGGCGACCGTTTCGATAATAACCATCAGTGCAATCGATTCGACGCCCTACATGACGGTTGCGTCTTTCGTACATATTTCCCCTACGTTGCTTACAGCTAGTGCGTTGCACGTTTTTCGCTAACTCACTATCTTGGTTTCAGCGATTTCCAAGTAGGAAATCCCACACTGCAAAGGACATGCATCATGAGTAAAAACACCAAACAAACCTCCAGCTCGATGGCGACGTTGGCAGCCGAAACCCTTAATAATCCAAATGCCTCTGCCATTGCCAAAAGCCTTGCCGCTTCAGCATTGGCGCAGAGCAGCACTGATAAGCAGACCAGTGCAGAGATGGAGGAGAAAGCGGGGAAGGCGCTTCAAAGCGATAAGTACAGCCAGGAAACGAAATCCCTTGCGGCTTCGGTCCTCTCCCAAGCCAATAAAGAGCGGGGAAACTGAGTTACAGCCCCGCCCGTAAATAGAAACGCCCCGTAGCAAAACACGCTGCGGGTTTTTTCGTTTCTGGGTGTTCGATTTGCCAAGGCCGGCCTGAATAAATTATTCGCACCTCACCGAGTAACTTTCCCTGCTGCGGTGTTCACCCCACAGACCATTAGGGAGCGGCCATGAACACCTCCTCCGACCGCTACGACCGCCTGACCCGCACGTTCCACTGGCTCACCGCCGCCGTGGTGGTCTTCCTGCGCAGATTGTTTTGGGCTTCCTGTTACGCTGGGCTCAAGGTGAACCCTTCCACTTTTTCGGACTGTTTCCTGTACCCGCGCCCTTTGTGATTGATCACGCGTGGCGGGGCACCCTGGGTGGTCTGCATAACAATGTGGCCTGGGCGATCATCCTGCTGGCGGTCTTGATGGTAACCCCGATGTTCGCGGCGGCATGCCCGAAGGGCACGCATCCGGTTGGGGGCACTGGGTCCCATCACAAAGGCGGAACCTGCCAATAGTCGGTCTTTTGCGGGGCTGCGTCAGTGCTTCACGTCGTCGCTGGCAACTGCCAGCGACTTGCCCACCAGTTTAAGGACTCGGTCACGGCCGCCTTCTGCCAGTAAATAAGTACCGTCTCCTGTTCGCACAATCGACTGCGGCGCCTTCAAGAACGACAAGATCGTCTGTTGCCGCCCCTGTTTATCAATCAGCAGCAACCGTGCCCGATGCGTCGAGTCTTCATTGACCCACAAACCGCGTTCATCACACATCAAGAACGTCGGTTTGTTCAAGTCCGCCAGCACCACCGGATCGCTGCCGTCATCGGTCAGCTCACGCACCACGCCTTTTTTCTTTTCGGTGTAGAGCATTCGGCCATCGGTACAACGGGTGATGGACTCGCCTTCGTTCAGTTGATCGCGCAGCACGGTCAGCGACTGGTCGCTCCAGCGATAGCGCAATAGCCGCCCATTGTCCTTGCGGTCTTCGATGGCGTAGAGGTCGTCGCCTTCGACCCACAGGCCTTGCACGTTTTCGCCGCGAAACAGTTCAGTGACCACACCATCCTTGAGAAAGCTCACCGGCGCATCGCCGGTTTCCTGGCTGAACACCCAGCCGCCGTGGGTCGCAAGCATGCCATCAGGTTTGGACAGGTTGCCCACCACGACTTCGCGTTGCCCATCCGGATAAATTCGCACGATGCTGCCTTTTGCATCGTTGAGTTCCTGGCTGATCATCAGCGAACCGTCGGGTAAAGGCATCAGCGAGGCGGCTTTCGGTACATCGCTGTAAACGGTGTGAACGCTCCAGCCGTTTGCCGCGCTGACGGGGTAAAAGCTTTGCCAGGCGAAGAAGCCGAGGGTCGCGATACCCATCAACCCGAACAGATACAACCCGAACCACAACGCTCGCTGCAGAGAGCCAGCGCCATTCATTATTGTCTTCTTGGTCATTGATCACTCTGTCGGCCAGTGTTGGCGATGTGTTCAACCGTCTCCCGGTGGGATGGGCTGTCCGTCATTCTGTAAAAGTGCTGCGTAGTTTCGCTCACTGTAATACAGCCCCAAAATCGACACCGTTTTAGTATCGGCGGCCACCATAAACGCGATCGTGGTGGTATGCCGATATTGAGTGATGCGCAACGTGGGTAGCAGGTCGTCACGGCGAATGCCGCGCAGTGGGAACACGCAAAGGCTTTCGCAGTAACTGATGATGTTGTCGATAAAGCGTGCCGCTACACGTGGGGATCCGGTATCGCTGATGCAGTGTTCAAGGGCGTCCAATTGCGCCAATGCTTCGGGCGAAAAGGCAACCGAATGACTCACGGTTTCTCAGTACCTTTTCGTTGGTGTTTGGCCGCCATGTGCTCGCGAACCTGCCCGTCGGACAGTGCTCGGCTAGGGTCAGCCTGGAGGGCGGCGGCCGCCGGAATAACCTCGTCGCGCAGCCAGTGGTCCATCGCACGATCACGCGCCAGCAGGGCACGCAGGCCGTCACGGAGGACTTCACTTTCACTGGCGTATTCACCAGAGGCGACTTTGGCTTTGACCAGAGCGGCCATCTCGATGGGCAAGGTAATGCTCATTTGCTGGGTTGAGCGCATGCCTAAGTCCGCCGATGAAGAGTAGGATTCAATCCTGCTTGACCATTGGCGCGTTGCAAGAAGCAACTGATCAATGCCGAGCGCCGGGGCCTCGTCATCCGCCCAAAAAGGCTGTGGGTTCTGGCAGGATTCCATGAGTATTTCTCGCTCCAATTGAGTAGGTCAGGCCGCAAGTATTGACGCTTTTTAGCGGCTGTGTGGCTCAACCACATAAATAACTCACTGATATGTATGACTTCATATTTGTAGCAGGGTTATTAGCGTCGCACCGACGCAGGCACGCATGGCGCCTCATCACCGCCCATACGATAATGCCCGCCAAATCGACCACACTGGCCCATTCCGTGATCATCAACTTCGACCTCAACGACCTCCAAGCCTTCCGCGCCGTGGTAGACAAGGGCAGTTTTCGCGGCGCCGCCGAGGCCATCCGTATCTCGCAGCCGGCGCTGAGCCGGCGTATCGAAAAGCTCGAGTCCGCACTCGACGTAAAGCTGTTCGAACGCACCACGCGGCGCGTCAGCCTGACCATGGTCGGGCGAGCGTTCCTGCCGCAGGTCGAGCGCATACTCGACGACCTCGACATCGCCTTGATGGGCATCAGTAACGTCGCGTCCACGCGCATGGGCAACGTCACCATCGCCTGCGTGCCGTCCACTGCTTACTACTTCATGCCCCACGTGATCTCCGAATTCCACAAGCTGTACCCGAAGATTCGCCTGCGGGTGCTGGACGCCAGCGCGGGTGAGGTGTGCAACGCGGTGGAAAGTGGCGAGGCGGATTTCGGCGTGAGTTTCAGCGGCAGCCTGGCAGATGAGGTGGAGTTCGAGCTGCTGTTGCAGGAGCGCTATGTGCTGGCCTGTCGTCGTGATCATCCGTTGGCTGCGCGTGACAGCGTGAGCTGGGCCGAGGCCTATGAACACGACTACATCACCGTGGACAAAACCTCGGGCAACCGCTTTCTGCTGGACCAGGCCTTGCGTGGCGTACGGGTGAAAAAGCCCAGCATCTGCGAGACCCACCATGTGACCACGATGATCGGGCTGGTGGAGGCTGGGCTGGGTGTGGCGATGGTGCCGTCGATTGCGATGCCGGCGGGCGCGCACCCGATTCTGGTGAGTGTGCCGCTGGTAGAACCGCAGGTGATGCGCAATGTGGGCTTGATCAAGCGCCGCGGGCGTACATTGCCGCCGGCGGCGCTGGAGTTGGAGCGGTTGGTACGGGAAATGCCGTTTCGGTCAGCGTGACACCGAGTCCAAACCGGTGGATTGCACCACCGGTTGCGCCTCGGGCGAAGCCAAGTATTGCAGCAATGCCTTGGCTTGGTCCGGGTGTTCGGCGTTAACCGGAATGCCCGCCGCAAAGCGCGTCACCGATTGCACGTCTTCCGGGATCTTGCCGACGTAAGTCACACCGGGCACCGGCAACAATTCCGCCACCTGTTGCAAGCCCACCTCGTAATCCCCCTTGGCAACCTGTTCGGCCACCGGGATGCGTTCGATCATCGTACCCTTGGCCGGCATGCCGAGCTTCTTGAACAGCTCCTTCTCGACATACACGCCGCTGGCGCTGTCCGAATACGCCACGGACTTGGCCTGGGTCAACACCGCCTTCAACTCGGCATCGGTGCCGATCGAAGGTTTAGCGGCGCCTTGCTTGACCACCAGGCCGATGCGCGAATCCGCCAGTTCCACGCGGGACGCTGGGTCGACCTTGCCCTGTTTGATCAAGTCGTCCAGGGCGTAGCCAACCATAATCACCACGTCGGCGTGTTCGCCACGGGCCAGGCGGTTGGGAATCGCTTCCGGCGCCTTGCCCATCGACGGGCCGAGGATGGTGTCTAGGGTGTCGCCGCTGTGCTGGGCGTATTGCGGGCCCAGCAGTTTATAGGCAGCAGTGAAACCACCCGAGGTCATCACCTTGAGCTCTTCGGCCTGAGCCGTCAGCGCCAGGGCGCCGAGGGCCAGCGCCGTCAGGGTTTTGAACAATACCTTCATTACGCAGCCCCCTGCATCACCTGCCCACGGGTATTGGCGCGGCGATACAACGCGAGGGTCGAGCACAGCGCACACAGCGCGGCAAACATCATCCAGTAGGCCGGCGAAGCCTTGTCTTCGGTGATGTGAATGAACCAGGTGGAGATCGCCGGAGTGAACCCGCCGAAGATCGCCGTCGCCAGGCTATAGGCCAGAGAGAAACCGGCCACGCGCACTTCTACCGGCATGATCTCGGTCAGCGCCGGGATCATCGCGCCGTTGTACATGCCGTACAGGAACGAGAACCACAACAGGGTTTCGAGCATATGGCTGAAGCTCGGCGCATTCACTACGAACGACAGCGCCGGGTAGGCGGTGATCACGGTCAGGGCGGTCATCGCCACCAGCACCGGCTTGCGGCCAAAACGGTCGCTGAGGGTGCCGCCAATCGGCAGCCAGACAAAGTTCGACACGGCCACCAGCAACGTCACCAGCAGGGCGTCGGAGGTGCTCAGTTGCAATACGGTCTTGCCGAAAGTCGGCGCGTACACAGTGATCAGGTAGAACGCGGTGGTGGTCATGGCCACCATCAACATGCCGCCGATCACCATGGTCCAGTTCTTCACCAGGGTCGCCAGCACTTCGCGCATGGTCGGGCGATGCTTGCGGTTGGCGAACTCTTCGGTTTCCTGCAGGTTACGCCGCAGCACAAAGATGAACGGGATGATCACGCAACCGATGGCAAACGGAATACGCCAGCCCCAATCGGCAACCACGGCCGGTTCCATCCACACGTTCAGGCCGTAGCCCAAGGCGGCGGCAACCACGATGGAGATCTGTTGGCTGCCCGACTGCCAGCTGGTGTAGAAGCCTTTGCGGCCTGGAGTGGCCATTTCGGACAGGTAAACCGACACACCGCCCAGTTCCGCACCGGCAGAAAAGCCTTGCAGCAAGCGGCCCAGCAGCACCAGCAGCGGCGCCCACAGGCCAATGGTTTGATAACCCGGCACCAGCACAATCAGCAGCGTGCCGCTGGCCATGATCGACAGGGTCACGATCAACCCTTTGCGGCGACCCACGTCATCGATATAGGCACCCAAAATGATCGCGCCCAGTGGTCGCATCAGGAAGCCTGCGCCAAACACGGCGAAGGTCATCATTAATGACGCAAACTCATTAGCGGCGGGGAAGAACGCAGCGGCGATGTAGGTGGCGTAGAAACCGAACAGAAAGAAGTCGAACTGTTCGAGGAAGTTGCCCGAGGTAACGCGGAACACCGCACCAATTTTCGAGCGGGCAGAGTCGGGCCGGGAAGGGCTAGTCATGGTTTTGTGTCTCCAGCGTTCTTTTTGAAGTGCTTGTTTCGCTTAAGACCGCGGATAGTGGCTGACACATTTAGAAATGATAAGTGAGTAATTTGGATGTATTGATGCGCTCAGGCTATCAATCGCCCACTCCGTCAAAAATGCCGAGGCTGTTCTATGCTGAGGGTGTGACCAATTCTTACGGATGGGAGGTGGCAATGGCTAACGAACACAAGCGCCAAGATGAGCGGGAGCGCGAGCAACCCCGGCAGCGTGAAGAGGAAAAACCGCAGACCTGGAAGCATCCCGACGACGGCACGGAGCTTTCCGAGCGCGACCAGGAGCGTCCGCTCAAGCCCTGACAATCAAGTGGAACACGGTCTAATAACCCGCACATCCCACATTGAATCTATGTTCAGCCCACGATCGGCGTACACAACTCCACCAGCGTGCCATCCGGGCAGCGCACATAAGACACCACTTGCCCCCAAGGCTTGGTGCTCGGTGCCGCCAGCTCTTTCGCGCCCAGTACAAGCGCCTTGGCGTGGGCGACGAACACATCCTCAGTGACGAACCCCACCTCCATACCCAGTGGCTGCCTGGATGCGTGCGCTTCTACGTGGCCGCCGTCGAAATTCAACTCGCCCAGTTCATGCGCAGCAAATGAAAGGGTGGTGTCGCCGGTTTCCAGCTCACCATAAGTGCCCGATTCATGCAGGAAACGGCGATTGAAACCGAAGGCCTTTTCGAAGAATGCCAGTGAGGCAGCTACGTCCGGCACATAGATGATGGTGTAGGCGAATTTCATGATTAAGCGGTCCTTGCTGAAAAAGTAAGCGGATTAAAACGGGTTATGAAAGCAGCACTGAAATAGGAAAGCCCCACGCCAAAACCAGATAGGCCACTGCCGCCGCCAGGCACAAGCCGATAAATACCCGCATCAGAGTCCTGACAGTGGGGTTGGCGATGAACTGGATAACCCAGAGACAGACCCCGGCCACCACGATGGCCAAGGCGAGAATGACCAGCACGATAGTGTTCCTGTAGCCCAGCAAAGCTGATTTATAGTCTCAAAGGCCCGCGTTGAACAGTGTGCACATAGACGCAGGGCCCCGGGTGTTTCTACACTGCCACTTGTTTAGGGCAGTGGGGCGAGCGCCGATGAATCGCAATGAATTACGCAAGGCCGATATCAACCTCATGGTCGTTTTTGAGACGTTGATGCTCGAACGCAATGTGACCCGGGTGGCGGAGAAGCTGTTTCTCGGCCAGCCGACCATCAGTTCGGCGCTCAATCGCCTGCGCACGCTGTTCAATGACCCGCTGTTCATTCGCGTCGGCCATCGTATGGAGCCGACGGCGCGGGCCGAGGAGATCATCAAACACCTGTCGCCCGCCCTTGACTCATTGTCGTCGGCCCTGAGCCTGACCCACGATTTCGACCCGTCCATCAGCACCATGACTTTTCGCATCGGTTTGTCCGATGACGTCGAGTTTGGCCTGCTGCCGCCCTTGCTGCGCGCGTTGCGCCAGGAAGCGCCGCTGGTGGTGTTCGTGGTGCAGCATGTGGACTACTGGCGCATCCCCGACCTGCTGGCGTCCGGCGATATCACCGTCGGCATCACCCAGGCCCGCGGCCTGCCCGCGAATGCCAAACGTAAACTGTTACGGCATATCCGCCCCTGCCTGTTGCGCGCCGACGCCTCGGACAAACCGCTGACCCTCGACGAATATTGCGCACGGCCCCATGTGCTGGTGTCCCACACCGCCAACGTGTCCGGGTTTGCCGATGAATGGCTGGCCGAGATCGGCCGCAAGCGCCATGTGGTGCTGTCGGTGCCGCAATACAGCGCGCTGCCGGCCTTGCTTGCCGGCACCGACATGATCGCCAGCCTGCCGGACTACACGGCCCAGGCCATGGCCGCCGGCGGGAACCTGTTCTGCGAGCCGTTTCCGTTCGAAACCCCAACCCTGGACCTCTCCATGGTCTGGCTCAGCCATGTCGATACCGACCCGGCGGAACGCTGGATGCGCTCGCGGCTGGAGGCATTCATGAGCGAGCGCGACAGGCTGCCGGTGCTGGCGCCAAAATCTTGAGATAAACCCTTCAGGGAGAACCACCGATGAGCCCATCGCGTTCCTTGCTGCGTGGTCGCGGCAGTCATGACAGTGGCAAGGTTGGCATGGTCGAGCTGTTTTTCGACCTGGTGTTCGTGTTTGCCGTGACCCAATTGTCCCATTCGCTACTGGCCCACCTGACCCTCGGCGGCGCGGTGCAGGTGGCGCTGATGATGGTTGCGGTGTGGTGGGTGTGGATCTTCACCTCATGGATCACCAACTGGCTCGACCCGGAAAAAATCCCGATCCGCATCGGTCTTTTCGGCTTGATGGTGGCCGGCCTGCTGCTGTCCTCGTCGATCCCCAAGGCCTTTACCGACCGAGGCGTGCTGTTTGCCGGCGCCTACGTGTTCATGCAAGTAGGACGCACGCTGTTTGCGTTGTGGGCAGTGCGCGGTGAGTCGCTGAACATGACCCGCAATTTCCAGCGGATCCTGGCGTGGATGGTCTTTTCCGGCGTGTTCTGGATCACCGGCAGCCTGCTCGACGGTGAGCAGCGCCTGGCGTTCTGGGCGCTGGCACTGTTGATCGAGCTGATTTCCCCGTCGGTGTATTTCTGGGTGCCGGGCCTGGGGCGTTCGACGCTGACGGACTGGAACGTGGAAGGCAACCACATGGCCGAACGCTGCGGCCTGTTTGTGATCATCGCCCTCGGCGAATCCTTGCTGGTGACCGGCGCCACCTTCGCCGAATTGCCCTGGAGCCTGGAAGGCCTGGGCGCATTCCTGGTGGCGGTGGTGGGCAGCATCGCCTTGTGGTGGATCTATTTCGACAGTGGCGCCGAGCGCGCCCACCACCGGATTGCCAGTTCCGCCGACCCGGGCCGCCAGGCGCGGATTGCCTACACCTACCTGCACGTGTTGATCGTCGCCGGGATCATTGTCAGCGCGGTGGCCGACGAACTGGTGCTGGTGCACCCGGGGCATGCCAGCCAGGCCGGTGTGGTGGCGATCATCGCTGGGCCGTGGTTGTTTCTGTTGGGCAGTGCATTGTTCAAGTGGGTGATGAGTGACCGGCCATTGCCACCGTTCTCGCACCTGGGCGGGCTGCTGATGTTGCTGGTGCTGTTGCCGCTGGGGTTGCAGCAACTGTTTTCGGCGTTGCTGCTGGGTGCGCTGACCACGGCGGTGTTGGTGATCGTGGCGTTCTGGGAAAACCGTGCGCTGCGCAGCCTGACCGAAGTTTCACAGTGAAAGCGCTCTGATTCAGTTCAACTGCATGCTATACGTGTGACTCTTTTCCTATAACTATTCGGAGCTTTTCATGCCGCACCTGCACCTGGAATACACCGCCAATCTCACCGGCCTGGCCGTCGAGAAAACCCTCTTGCGGCTCAACAATGTGCTGATGGCGTCCGGGCAGTTCGGTTCCGAGTTTGATATCAAAAGCCGCGCCGTGAAGGTCGAGACCTTCCAGGTCGGCACCTCCCTCAGCCCGCGCGGCTTTATTGCGGTGAAGCTGTCGCTGCTCAGCGGGCGTTCACCACAGGTCAAGACGCAGCTGTCGGAAAGCCTGTTGGCGGCATTGCAGGACCAGTGCGAGTGGCCGGCGGATATACAGGTTCAACTCAGCGTGCTGCTGGTGGACATGGATCGCGATTCCTACAGCAAGGTCGCCATCGGCTGAGGGTTACAACAACCCTTGCTCCGCACACACCTTCACCACCTGCTCACGAAACCAGGTATTGGCGCTGTCCTGGCCACTGGTTTCGTTCCACTGCATGTCCAGGGTAAACCCCGGTAAACCGTTGGGCGCCTCGCAATGGCCGAACACCGTGGCCGGCGCCAGCAGCTTTTGCACGCGGCGGGGCAGGGTGACAACAAAGTCGGTGCCGGTGATCATCTTCAAGGCCGCGCTGTAACTGTTCGCGCGGGCGATCACTTGGCGCTTGCGGGCCTGGCGCGCCAGCCAGCCGTCGATCATGTTGGTGTCGGATGTCCAGGGCGTTGGGAACACGTGGCGGCGCTCGACAAACGATTGCAGGCTGAACGCCGGTTCGCGCGGGGCCGAGCGTTTATCGAACACGCAGACCAAATCATCTTCCAGCAGCATCTGGGTCTTGAAGTCTTTATGGGCGCGGTGAAAGTGCGGGCCGAAGCAAATCACCAGGTCGAGGCGGCCTTCGCGCAGGTCGTCGGCGGGGATGTCGGTTTCCAGCTTCTGCACATTGACGATCACCGGCAGGTCGGCGCGGTCGAAGTGCTTCAACAGGCGCGGCAGGATCAACTGTTCGAAGTATTCCGGGGCGCACACATTGAAGGTCACGGCCGTCGAAGTGGGGTCAAAGGCTTGGCCACCGGCGTGGCACAGGTTGATGCTTTCGAGGATCTTCTGCACATGCCCGTACATGGTGGTGGCCTTGTACGTTGGCCGCATGCCCGCCCGCGTATTGATAAACAACTCATCCTCGAAACTGGTGCGCAGTTTCTTCAAGCTGTAGCTCACGGTGGACTGGCTGACGAACAGCGTTTCAGACACCTCGGTAACGCTGCTCTGGTCGTAGACGGCGATAAACACCATCAAGTCCTGCATATCGAGCTTTCTGAGCAAATTACTGTTTAGCATCCGTTCCGTCCGATAAGCCTTGGCACTGAGGCAGCGCCGCACGACAAGGGCAAAAGCTTAACGGAACGGTCGTGCCAATAGAAAGCGCCATAGGGCGTTTCTATGTTTGGTGTGGGACAAAAAATGTTGGCAACACGACGTCAGCGGATATGTCGTGCGTAATGCTTAGGATTGAACTGCGTGACGATCAGCAACATAACCACCACCACCGCCGTCAGCGACCACCAGGCCCATTCGAAGCTGCCCAATTGGTCGCGTATCATCCCGGCAATCAATGGCGACAGCCCGGCAATCAGGTAGCCGACGCCCTGCACAAACGCGGTCAGGCCACCGGCGCGGCGCGGGTTGTCCAGGTGGTCGAGGGACAGGATCAGGCTCATCGGAAATAGGCCGCCGATGCCCAGGCCCAACAGGCAAGGCCATAACAGGCTCAAGTGTTGGGGCATAAGAATGAGGCCGCAGAAACCCAGGATGATCAGCACCAGCAGCCCCGCGACGACCCCGCGTTTATCTTTTCGGCGGTTGGCGATGGCCGGGGTGACCAGGCCGGACACCACTTCCATGGCGGTCAAGAACCCCAACAACAACCCTGCGTTCTGTTCGCTTAAGCCTTGCTCCACGTAATACGGCGCCAGCCACGCCAGCACACAGGTGTAGGACGCGGTGCCGAGGCCGAAAAAGATCGCCAGCAACCACGCGCGACGGTTACCAAAAAATGATTCCTGCGCGCCGGAACCGGCTTGTGGCAGCGGCGGCATCGCCGCGCGCTGGGCGTACCAGAACACCAGCGCCAATAACGCCAGCGCCGCCCAGATCGCCAGGCCGATGCGCCAGCTGCCGGTCTGCACCTGCACAAATGGCGCGAACGACGCCGCGAGTGCCGCGCCACCCATGATCGCGGTGACATACAGGCCCATGAACAGCGACACGTTATCGCCAAAGCGTGTCTTGATCAGCGCTGGCATCAGCGCCTGGATCATGGCGATGCCGACGCCGGCAGCAATGGCACTGACGATCAACTCCAGCGCCGAATCCAGAAACAGCCGCGACAGTGTGGCCAGGCCAATCACCAGCAACGACAGCACAATGCTGCGGTGCTCACCAAAGCGTTTGCCCAGGCCCATGCCAAAAAACATCGCCAGCCCCATCGCCATGACCGGCAGCATGGTCAGCAAGGCGGCGCCGCTGAAGCTCAGCGGTACCTCGCCGCGAATCGAAGACAATAGCGGGCCAATGGCAGCCATCGACGGGCGTAGGTTAAGGGCGACCAGTACAACGCTGATCATCAGCCAGATGGCGGTGGTGGGTTTTGCGTGAACGTTTTCCATGGGCGAGCCTTGAATAGACAGGGGCGAATCAGGCCACGCATGGGAGAGAGGGGCAAATGAGAAAGTCGCAGGCGCTATCTAAAAATTGCAGCTGACTGACACACCGCCGATCAAAAAGTGTGGGAGCTGGCTTGTCGTTAGTTAGACCGGCAAATTGCAGCTGACTGACACACCGCCGATCAAAAAGTGTGGGAGCTGGCTTGTCGTTAGTTAGACCGGATCACATGCTTGATCTCCTGAAACGCCGCCAACCCCCACGGCCCCAATTCGCGGCCGATGCTGCTCTGCTTGTAGCCGCCCCACGCCGTTTGCGGGAAGATCACCTGCGGTGCGTTGATCCACACCAGCCCGGCCTGCAAGGCATTGGCCACGCGCTCGGCGGTTTCGGTAGTGACGCTCACCACACTGGCCACCAAGCCGAAATCGCTGTCGTTGGCCAAGGCAATCGCCTCGTCCTCAGTGGCAAAACGTCGTACACACAGCACTGGGCCGAAGATTTCTTCGTTCCACAACGCACTGCCCAGCGGCACATCGGTAAACACCGTCGGGCGAATGAAATAGCCTTTCGCCAAGCCCGCCGGCCGATCACCGCCACACACCAATCGCGCGCCCTGCGCTATGCCGCGCTGAATATGCCCGAGCACCCGCTGGTACTGCGCACGGTTGGTCAGCGCGCCCATTTCCACGTCCTCGGCAAACGGGTCTGCCACACGAATCCCTTCAGCCCGTGCCTGCAAACGTCGCAGGAATTCATCCGCCAAGCTGTCAGCCACCAGCACACGGCTGGTAGCCGAACACATCTGCCCAGCGTTGAAAAAACCACCGCCACAGGCCAGTTCCACTGCCAGGTCGAGGTCGGCATCCGCCAGTACCAGCAGCGAGGATCTACCGCCCAATTCAAGGCTCACACCCTTGATGGTTTCCGCCGCGCGCTGCATCACTTGCACGCCGACGGCGTTACTGCCGGTGAAGGAAATCTTCGCCACGCGGCGGTCCGCTGCCAGCGGTGCGCCAACTGCCAAGCCGGTGCCGCAGACCACGTTGAACACCCCGGCCGGCAAACCCGCCGCAGCAATAATCCGCGCCAGTTGCAGCTCCGCCAGCGGCGTGACTTCCGACGGTTTGAGCACGACACAGCAGCCGGCCGCCAGGGCTGGGGCGAGTTTCCAGGCGGTGGTCACCATTGGGAAGTTCCACGGCACAATCAGCCCGACCACGCCGCACGGTTCACGGCGCAGGCGCGCGCTGAAATCGTCGGTGGGCAGCGCCACCGCGCAGTCTTGCCCGGCGTCCATGTTTTCGCAGATACCCGCGTAGTAGTCGAAAGTGGCGATCACGTCGTCCACATCGATACCGGCTTCAAACAGCGGCTTGCCGTTGTTGCTCGACTGCAATTGCATCAGCTGTTCGCGCTGCTCGCTTACGCCCTGGGCGATCTTGCGCAGCAGCGCGCCGCGCTCACGGCCGGTGCTTTTCGACCAGCCGATGAAGGCCGCACTGGCCACATCCACGGCTTGGGCCACGGCGCTGGCATCACCCACGCTGACGTGGGCCAAGGTGGTTTCAGTCGCCGGGTTTATCACCTCAAGCACGTCATGGCCCGCACGCCATTCACCGCCGATAAACACACCGTTCACGACTGCGCTCATACCGCCACCTCCTGCATCCAACGGCCTTGGTCGATTTCAATCAGCGTCGGCCCCTGGCGATCAGCGGCGGCGCGTAATGCCGTGCGCAGGTGCGCGATGCCCTGGATGCTTTCGGCCGTGCAGCCCAAGGCTTGGGCCACGCCGATAAAGTCCGGGGTGTAGATGTCCACGCCAACCGGTTCGATGGCGCGGTTGAGCATGTATTTCTTGATCTCTTCGTAGCCCTGGTTATTCCACAGCAGCACGATGACCGGCACGCGCGCTTCCACCGCGCTGGCCAGTTCCGGCAAGGTGAATTGCAGGCCGCCGTCGCCGATCAGGCACACCACCGGTTGCCCGTCGCCGCGTCCCAGCCAGGCGCCGATGGCGGCGGGCAGGGCGTAACCCAGGGTGCCGTAGCCGGTGGATGAGTTGAACCAACGGCGCGGGTGGTTGAGGTTCAGGGTCAGGTTGCCGCTGTACACCGGCTGGGTGGAATCGCCAACCAGCACGGCGCCGGGCAGTTCCTCCAGGACGGTGTGGAGGAACAGGGTTTGCGCGCAGGTGGCGGCGTCCCAGGTCGGCGTCAGTTCGGCCCACAAGCGGGCGACGCGTTGAGCGCCCCAGTTTGGGTCGCGCGCGGGCAAGGCCTGGGTGTTCAGTTCGGCCAGCAGGGCTTCGGCGGCCATGTGCGCATCGGCCACCAATGCGACTTTCGGCGGGTAGTTGCGCACGGTTTGGTCGGGGTCGATGTCGATGCGCAGCAGCGCACCGGGTATCTTGAAACCGCCGGCGAAGGTCACGTCGTAGTCGGTTTCCGCCAATTCGGTGCCGATGGCCAGCACCACATCGGCCTCAGCGACCAGCGCGCGGGTGGCGACCAAGGTCTGGGTCGAACCGATCAGCAGCGGGTGCGCCGAGGGCAGCATGCCCTTTGCGTTGATGGTCAGGGCCACCGGTGCGCCGAGGGTTTCGGCCAGGCGGGTCAGTTCCTGGGCGGCATCGATGGCGCCGCCACCGGCCAGAATCAGCGGGCGTGTTGCCGCTGCGAGCAATTGGCTCATCTGCTTCACCGCCGACGGCGCGGCACCGGCACGCGCCACGCTGACCGGCTCGCTGCCGAGCAGTGCGTCGGCATTTTCCACCAGCACATCCAGCGGAATTTCGATGTGCACCGGGCGCGGTCGCCCGGCCTGGAACAGCGCAAAGGCGCGCGCCAACACGCCAGGCAACTCTGCCGCCGACATCAAGGTATGCGAGAACGCCGCCACGCCTGCGATCATCGCGCCCTGGTTCGGCAGCTCATGCAACTTGCCGCGACCGCCGCCCAGTTGGCTGCGCGATTGCACGCTGGAAATCACCAGCATTGGGATCGAGTCGGCATAGGCCTGGCCCATGGCGGTGGTGATGTTGGTCATGCCCGGGCCGGTGATGATGAAACACACCCCAGGCTTACCGCTGGTGCGCGCATACCCGTCGGCCATGAAGCCGGCGCCCTGTTCGTGGCGCGGGGTGACGTGACGGATGCTCGAGCGCGCCAGGCCGCGGTACAACTCCACGGTGTGCACGCCGGGGATGCCGAACACCTGGTCCACGCCGTAGCTTTCCAGGAGGTTGACCAATACTTCGCCGCAGGTCGCCATACATGTCGCTCTTGTTATGGATTCGAGGCGCTATTGGAGCGGCTGGCCGGTAGCGGCAACAATCGATAAAAAGTCATACTAGCCATGTCCTCACGTCATGGCTCAGCCCCTATGAAACGCCTGCCACCGCTGCCCGCGCTGCACACCTTCTGGGTCACGGCCCAGTGCTGCAACTTCACCCGCGCCGCCGAGCAGTTGCACATCACCCAAGGTGCGGTGAGCCGACAGATCGCCGGGCTGGAGAGCCATTTGGGCTACGCCTTGTTCCAGCGCCAGGCGCGCGGTTTGGCTCTGACCGAAGAAGGCCGTGAGTGGTCGCTGCGCGCGCAGCAAGTGTTTGGCCTGATCGGTGACGCGGTGGAGCAGATCGGCAGCCGCCGCGCCACCTTGCAACTCAAGGCTTCTACCTGCGTGATGCGCTGGTTGCTGCCGCGCCTGATGCAGTGGCAAAAGGAACGCCCGGATGTGCCGGTGGAACTCACCACCACCGTGGCC
Source organism: Pseudomonas sp. IB20 (assembly GCF_009707325.1). NCBI lineage: Bacteria > Pseudomonadati > Pseudomonadota > Gammaproteobacteria > Pseudomonadales > Pseudomonadaceae > Pseudomonas > Pseudomonas gelidaquae. Next base: position 1,525,614 of record NZ_CP046103.1, read on the forward strand.
TACACCGTGGACTTTCGCCGCGAGCAGTTTGATGCAGCGGTGATCTATTCACCCATCGCCGAGCAATCGGCCCAGGCCCGGCATTTGTTTGATGAACAACTCACGCCCGTCTGCGCGCCGGGTTTACTCGGCGGCTTGCACACACCGGCTGATCTGCAACAACAGGTGCTGCTGCACCCCGCGCGGGATGAGCGCGATTGGGCGTTGTGGCTCAAAGCGGCGAATACGCGGTTGAGCAACCTGGCCCAGGGGCACCATTTCGAGACGTTGGATCTGGCCATGACGGTGGCGTCCCAGGGTTCCGGGGTGGCGATTGGCGACAGTGCGTTGATAGGCGAGGATGTGAAAGCGGGGCGGTTGGCGACGCCGTTTGAATTAAGGGTGCCGACGGGGATGGGGTATTACTTGGTGTATCCGCCTGGGGCGGAGCCTCAGGTTGGGCTTGAAGCACTGATGGATTGGCTAGTGAGCCAAGCCCAACAGTCGTAATACCGAAGATTCAAATGTGGGAGCCGGGCTTGCCCGCGATGCAGGCACCTCGGTGTGTCAGTCACACCGCGGTGAAGCTATCGCAGGCAAGCCAGCTCCCACACAAGCCAGCTGCCACAGTTTTGACCGTGTAAGGCTTAGTAACCCACGGTGAAACGCTGACGTGAGTGCTTCGGCGTTTCCACTTCGTCGATCAGTGCGATGGCAAAGTCAGCAAAACTGATCCAACTACGGCCTTCGGCACTCACCAGCAACTCATCCTGGCCCACACGGAATTGGCCGGTGCGCTCGGTCTCAACGAACTCCGCCGACGGCGACAGGAAAGTCTAATCCAGTTCCTTTTCCTGGCGCAGCGTGTCCAGGAACGCAGCACCGGCACTGGCTTCGGCCTTGTACTCCGCCGGGAACCCCGGGCTGTCGATCACGCGGCTGCCATCGGGCAGCAACAACGAACCTGCACCGCCCACCACCAGCAGGCGTTTCACCGAGGCTTTCTTCACCGGGCCGATCACGGCACTGGCCGGCAGCGTGGCGAAATGCGCCGCACTGATCACCACATCGTTGCCGCTGACGGCCTGTTGCAACGCTTCGGCATCCAGCGCATCGACTTGCTTGACGGTAACGCCTGGGCGCGCCGCCAGCGTGTCGGTATTACGTGCGATGGCCGTGACGGTATGCCCACGACGCAGCGCTTCTTCCAGCAGTTGGCTACCGGCACGACCGGTGGCACCAATAATTGCAATCTTGCTCATAACGCTCTCCAGTCAGTCAGGGTTAAAAAACCATTCACCACTTCATTTCGCCCTTGGCGACTTTGGCGCTCAGGTCCAGCGAGCTTTCGTCGGCGAGGTTGGGGTAGCGTTTTTTCATCGCTGCAATCAGGGCGGCGGAGTCCTTGGCTTTGGCGGTTTCGACGTCGAACGCCTTGATGTAGTCAGCGGTAAAGGCCACGGACTTCAGTGACGGGCTGCCCAGGAAATGGCCTGGAATCACGGTAGTCGGTTTCAGCTGTTGGATACGTTGCAGTGTTGCCAGCCAATCCTTGTGGGACTGTGCGCTTTGGGTGTCGGCCATCCACACGTGGATGTTTTCGGCGACTACCACACCGCCGACCACGGCCTTGATCGAGGGGATCCACACAAAGCTGCGATCCGGCTGCGGGCCGTCCAGGCCGATGATTTCCAGTGGTTGACCTTCGAGGGTCAGGCTGTGGCCTTCAAGCACGTGCGGCACGATGGTTTTTGCCGGTTTGTCGGCGCCCATTTTCGGGCCCCAGAATTCCAGCTTGCCGGCGACGGTGGCCTTGATATGGTCGACCACCGGTTGCGGTGCCAGCACCTTGGCGTCGGGGAACGCGGCGGTCAGGGTGTCGAGGCCGAAGTAGTAGTCCGGGTCGCCATGGCTGATGTAGATGGTGGTCAGGTGCTTGCCGCTGGCGCGAATTTTTTGCACCAACTGCTCGGCCTGGCCTTTGCCGAATTGTGCGTCGACCAGGATCGCGTCTTTTTCGCCGCTCACCAGTACCGAGCTGACCGGGAAGATCGCAGCTTCACCAGGGTTGTACACGTCGAGTTTCAGCGCTGCCGCCGAAGCTTGGGCGGCGAAGGCCAGGGCGGCGGTCGCGAGGGTCAGGCGTTTGAGGGTGGATAGCATCGGGGCAGCTCCAGTGATCGTTAAAGGATGCACAGAGCTTAGTTGCACTAAACGCCACAAAAAATGCGATGCTGAAACATAGTTTGTTTCTAAAAGCGTGCAAATCATGGATCGTCTTCAAGCAATGCGGGTGTTTGTCACGGTAGTCGACCTGGGGAGCCAGTCAGCCGCCGCTGATCAGTTGGACCTGTCGCGGCCAGTGGTTTCACGTTATCTGGCCGAGCTTGAGGATTGGGTGGGCGCTCGCCTGATGCATCGCACGACGCGCAAGCTCAGCCTTACCGCGGCGGGTGGCGAAATGCTGCCCCGTTGTCGGCAAATGCTCGAGTTGTGCAACGACATGCAGTCGGCCGTCAGTGAGCCGGACGAATCGCCGCGTGGCCAACTGCGGCTAAGTGTCAGCAGCTCGTTCGGCCAGGCGCAGTTGGCGGATGCCGTGGTCGAGTTCGTCAAACGCTACCCGTTGGTCAGTATCGACATGCAGATGCTCGACCGTACGGTGAACCTGGTGGATGAGCGTATCGACCTGGCCATCCGCACCAGTTTTGAACTGGACCCCAATCTGATCGCTCGCAAGCTGACGCTCTGCCGCTCGGTGATTTGCGCCTCACCTGCCTACTTGCGGGAGCATCCGCACCCGCAGCACGTGCACGACCTGGCGGAGCACAACTGCCTGACGCACTCCTACTTCGGCAAAAGTCTGTGGCACTTCACCGAAAATGCAGAGCCGGTGTCGGTGGCGGTGCAGGGCAATATCAGCGCTAACGAGGCGACCACCCTGTTACGGGTGACGCTGGCGGGCGCTGGGGTGGCGCGGCTCCCCAGCTATCAGGCGGGTGACTACATCCGCAGCGGCGAATTGATCCGTTTGCTGCCCGAGGCCGAGCCGCAACAGATGAATGTTTACGCGGTGTTTGCCTCGCGCAAACACATGCCGTCGGCGCTGCGCAGCCTGCTGGATTTCCTGGTGCAGCGGTTCCCGGAGGAGCCGGTTTGGGATATCGGCCTCTGAACCCGACATAAAGATGTTGAATGGCGCCCCATAATGGCAACTCGCCCTGAGTGACCTATGCTTTAAACAGCACCGAGTCGTTTCATTCAGAGGTGTGCCATGACTCTAAAAATCAGAAAGTACCTAATGATCTTCATCCTGTGCGCTGTGGCGACCGCGCTGTACGGCACGGCCGCCTACCGGGTTGAACAGACCCGCATGCAGCCGACCTTTGCGATCAGCTGCCATCAGGACCTGTGTGTTCCGCGTACCGGCAGTTTCAGCGCGCTCAGGTAGGCTGCTCAGCCTGTCTCCGCGACGCCTTGGGCGAAAACCCGACCCGTCGGCGAAACAGCCGAGAGAAGTTGGTGGGGTCGGAAAACCCCAACACCTCCGACATCTCATTGATGGTCATGCTGGTGTAGGTCAGCAGGCGCTTGGCCTCCAGCAACTGGCGGTCATGCATGATCTGCAGCGCAGGCTGCCCGCCCAATTCCCGACATGTGCCGTTCAGGTGTGAGACCGAGATGCCCAGTTTGTGGGCCAGGTCTTCAATTTTCGGGTGTTCGCGGTAATGCTGTTCAACCAGTTGGGTAAAACGCCGGAAATACTCGCGCCCACGTGGTGCTCGCGGGTGGCGGCGCTGGATGGCCTGGCGGCTGATCCATACCAGCAACACGCTGACCAAGGCGTGCATCATCATGTCACGCGCCGGTTGCTCATCGGCGTATTCGTCTTGCAGGCGGGCAAACAGGCTGTTGAGGTAGTCGCTGTCCTTGCCTGCCGCGTAACTGCCCAGGGTCTGCAAACCGTCCACCGTCGCGCCCAGTTGCGTCTGCATATAGCTGACCAGCGGCGCCGACAGCGTCACGACGTAACCTTCGACATCCTCGGCAAACCGAAACCCATGCACACACAAAGGCGGCAGCACCTGCAAGGTCGCTTCGCTGAGCGTAGTGCGCAGGCCTTCGATCTCCAATTGCGCCTGGCCTTTGTGCACGTACAACAACTGGCAGAGGTCCGCGTGCCGGTGGGGCTGGATTTCCCACTGGTACTCCCGGCTGCGCCGGGAAATGGTTTCACAGTGCAACAAATCAGGGGTCGGCCATTGCTGGCTTTCCCCGTAAAGCTTGAAGACCGGAATCGCGGTACTGGCAGTTTTGGTCATGGTTTCAATCCGATACTCAGGATAGTGGTGCGGTAATCGCCCCGATTGGCAAAAAGCGCAGGCTTTGTCTCAGTTTTCACCTTCTTATGGCGGCCACTCAAGTGAAAAATGATCAGCAACATGATGAATGACAACTCTTTCACCTGATCCGTTCGGGTGAAGCTTACGGGTTATAAAAATAATGAAAACGCTGAAAACCCAAGTCGCCATTATTGGCGCCGGTCCCTCAGGATTGCTGCTTGGCCAACTGCTGCACAATGCGGGTATCCAGACCCTGATTCTAGAGCGTCAGAGCGCCGATTACGTGCAAGGCCGCATCCGTGCCGGGGTGCTGGAACAAGGCATGGTCGACCTGCTGCGCGAGGCCGGCGTCAGCCGGCGTATGGATGCCGAAGGCCTGGTGCATGACGGTTTTGAGCTGGCGCTCAATGGCCAGCTCAGCCACATCGACCTCAAGGGCTTGACCGGCGGCCAGTCGGTGATGATCTACGGCCAGACCGAAGTCACCCGCGACTTGATGCAAGCGCGTGCAGCCGCCGGCGCCGTCACCCTGTACGAAGCATCCAACGTGCAGCCCCATGCCCTCAAAAGTGATCGACCCTGGCTGACCTTCGAACATCAGGGTGAGGCCTTTCGCCTGGAGTGCGACTACATCGCCGGTTGCGATGGTTTCCACGGCGTTGCGCGTCAGGCGATTCCGGCTGAGTCGCTGCAAGTGTTCGAGCGCGTCTACCCCTTCGGCTGGCTGGGCATTCTTGCCGACACGCCGCCGGTGCACGCGGAGCTGGTCTACGCCAAGCACCCACGCGGCTTTGCCCTGTGCAGCATGCGTTCGCCGACCCGTAGCCGTTATTACCTGCAAGTGCCGGCTGAAGAGCCGCTGGATGAATGGTCGGATGAACGGTTTTGGGATGAGCTGAAAACCCGCCTGCCGAGCCAACTGGCCGAACAACTGGTCACCGGGCCTTCCATCGAGAAAAGCATCGCGCCGCTGCGCAGCTTTGTGGTGGAGCCGATGCAATACGGGCGCCTGTTCCTGCTTGGGGATGCCGCGCATATCGTGCCGCCCACCGGCGCCAAGGGCTTGAACCTGGCCGCCAGCGATGTGAGCACGCTGTTTCGCATCCTGCTCAAGGTGTATCGCGAGGGGCGCGTGGACTTGTTGGAAAAGTACTCGGCAATCTGCCTGCGTCGGGTGTGGAAGGCCGAGCGGTTCTCCTGGTGGATGACCTCGATGCTGCACCAGTTTCCCGAGGCGGACGGCTTCAGCCAGCGCATTGCCGACAGCGAGCTGGCATATTTCATCCACTCGCAGGCGGGTCGCAAAACCATTGCAGAAAATTACGTCGGGCTTCCTTACGAAGCTATCGAGTAGCCTGCTATCGTATCGAGCATTCCCGCAGGCCCTTCCTTTCCTGCGGGCCTTGCTCGAAGGTTCTGCCGTGACCCGCCTCAATCAGCCCACCCAACCCGTCCCCGCCGTGCGCAGTGTGCTGGCCGCCTTGATGATGGCGATCTTCCTTGGCGCCCTGGACCAGACCATTGTCGCCGTGTCCATGCCGGCCATCTCCGCGCAGTTCCACGACGTCAACCTGCTGGCCTGGGTGATCTCTGGCTACATGGTGGCGATGACGGTGGCGGTGCCGATCTACGGCAAGCTCGGCGACCTGTATGGGCGCCGCCCGATGATGCTGATCGGCATGGGCGTGTTCACCCTGGCCTCGCTGTTTTGCGCCATGGCCCAAAGCATGGAGCAACTGGTGCTGGCGCGGATTCTCCAGGGCATCGGTGCCGGTGGGATGATCTCGGTGAGCCAGGCGATCATCGGCGACATCATTCCACCGCGTGAACGCGGGCGGTATCAGGGCTACTTCAGCAGCATGTACGCGGTGGCCAGCGTGGCCGGGCCGGTGCTCGGCGGTTACATGACCGAGTACCTGTCCTGGCGCTGGGTGTTTTTGATCAACCTGCCGCTGGGCGCCGGCGCCTGGTACGTGGCCCATCGCACGCTGGTGGGGCTGCCGGTGCCGCAGCGCAAGCCGATCATCGATTATCTCGGCACCGTGCTGATGATCGTCGGCCTGACCGCCTTGTTGCTGGGCATTACTGAAATCGGCCAGGGCCATCATTGGCGTGACCCGCAAGTGTTGGGGCTGCTGGTCTGTGCGCTGGTGGCGCTCACGGTGTTTGTCTGGCATGAACGCCGTGCGCGCGAACCCTTGCTGCCGATGCACCTGTTCGCCAACCGCAGCGCGGTGCTGTGCTGGTGCACGATTTTCTTCACCAGCTTCCAGGCGATCTCCCTGACCGTACTGATGCCGCTGCGGTATCAGACGGTGACCGGCTCAGGCGCCGACAGTGCCGCGCTGCACTTGCTGCCGCTGGCGATGGGCTTGCCGATGGGCGCCTATTTTGCCGGGCGCATGACCTCGGTGACCGGGCGTTATAAGCCGATGATCTTGACGGGCGCGTTGTTGAGCCCGTTTGCGATTCTGGGCATGGCCTACAGTGCGCCGCAGGCGGTGTGGCTGACGGCGGTGTTCATGTTGCTGTGCGGGATTGCGGCGGGGATGCAGTTTCCTACGTCCCTGGTGGGGACGCAGAATTCGGTCGAGCAGCGGGATATCGGCGTTGCGACCAGCACCACCAACCTGTTTCGCTCGTTAGGCGGGGCGGTGGGCGTGGCGTGCATGTCGACCTTGTTGCTGGCGTTGTTGCAGGATTCCAGCTTTGCGCACTTGGCCAGCGGTGCGCTGGTGGCCGAAGGCAATTCCGGGAATGTCTTGCTGGACGGCTTGAACGCCGCGCCAGGGCCTGCGCAGGATGCATTGCGCGGGGAGTTGGCGGTGACGTTTCGGCATTTGTTGATGGTGAGTGCGGCGGTGTCGTTGCTGGGGTTGGCGGCGGCGCTTGCGATGCCTAACCGCGTGCTGCGTGGGCGTGAAGACAACGCTAAGTAATTGACACAATGATGAGCGAACTGGCGGCGCGCTCCCACAGTGGATTGCATTTCAATTCTGCTCAGGGGCTGTAGTACCCGACCGCCACCATAAAATGCCCCGCCTTGCGCAAGTACGCGTGCTTGTTCTCAACCTTACCTGTCACCGGGTTTTTCCAGCGGTACTTGTACTCACCCTGATCCTGCTCGGCCATTATCTTGAGGATCGGCTCGCCCACCGGCTCGCCCACCGGCTTGCCATCCGGGTCCTTGATCTTGGCGAAGTCGGTGTTAACCAGGCGCAGGTTGGTGCCATGCGCCACATAGCGCCCGGTATTCAGGTCCACCACAAACACATACAAATCATCTTGCAGAAACCCGCCCTGCAACGCGTTGATCGCCTTGAGCGTGCCGGCTTCATCCTTCATCAGCGCGTTCACCGCCTTGTTGCGCAGCCCACGCGCCTGTTCCGGTGTGGCTCGAGGCAGGTAATAACCGACTGCCAAAATCCGTTCGCCCACGCGCTGATAAAACACATGCTTGTGCTCAACCTTGCCGTCATTCCAGCTCTGCCAGCGGTAGTCGGCCTGCTGGATGCCTTGGCCCTCGGGTACGGCCAGCGCTTGCTTGAACGAGGCTTGCAAGTCCGGCCCGAGCTGCTCGGATACGTCGCGGCCGATCAGGCGGAGGAGGGCCCGCCGCTGGCCAGCAGCACGCCCTTGGTATCAACCACAAACACATAGCGGTCGTGGTCGATGAAGTCACCTTGGCGACTGAAGGCGGCGAACGCTTTGTCGCCGTTGCTCTGGTAATAGGCCAAAGCCTTTTCCAGTAGGGCCTTGGCGGCCTGTGCGTCCTTATCCTGAGTGGCCGCGTGCACCTGACTGAAACACAACAGCAGCAGCCAGGTGAGTCGGAGCAGTCCTTTCATTACCCATCCCTCAATATTGTAGGTTTGGCAACAGCGTAGACGGTTCTGGCTCAGGGCGCCGCGAGCCACTGATTGACGATGCCGCCGTACACGCCGGTGGCGACGCTCAAGTGCAACCACTGGTCGACGTAGCTTTTCCACGCCACATCATCGCGGGGCAGCAGGAAGGCTTTTTCGCTGTACTGCATCTGCTGTTCTGGGTTGACGGCACACAGCCCAGGCTTAAGCTTTTGCTGGAAGCGCGCTTCGCTGGCGTCGGTGATCATCACGTCGGCTTTGCCCGCCAACAATTCGTCGAAAATCGTCACGTTGTCGTGCAGGCGAATCTGCGCCTGGCCCAGATGAGCGCGGGCAAAGACTTCGTTGGTGCCGCCCGCCGGTTCGATCACCCGCACCTGCGGCTGGTTGATCTGCTCGACGGTCTGGTAGCGCTGTACATCAGCGCAGCGCACCAGCGGAATCTTGCCATCCACGCCCAGGGCCTGGCTGAAGAAGGCTTTTTTCTGGCGTTCCAGCGACACCGAAATACCGCCCACGGCGATGTCGCAGCGTTGGGCCAGGAAGTCCGGCATCAGGGTTTTCCAGGTGGTCGGCACCCAGGTGATTTTCGCATTCAAGCTTTTGGCCAGTGACTCAGCCATGGCAATGTCGATGCCTTCATAACGGCCATCGGCGCGCAGTGACGTGTAGGGCTTGTAGTCGCCGGTGGTGCAGACGGTGAGCGTGCCGCGCTGCAGCACTTCATCCAGGCGCGATGGCGCGGTGTCGGCCAGGGCGGTGGTTGCGATACTCGCCAGTACACACAGGGCTAGGGGCGCTTTCATGTGGTCGAGTCCTTAGGGCATGATCGGGGGCGGTCATTATTTCCAGCAGCGCGCTCAGGTAGCAAGGGCCGCGCAATGTTTAGCCAGTTTGCAACCAAACTCCATCAACCCTGAATTTAACCACCTATCCAGGCGTGTGAGGCTGCCGGGCATCTACCTCATTGTGAATCCTGCATGGACGGTTCCCCCGACACTCACCCCGCGACACTGCCTGGCGCATTAGTGCCGAGCTGTCCGACGGTTGTCGAGGCACTCCCCTCCGAGCTGGCCTTCTGGGCCTTGTTCCACTGCCGACACGCGCGCCCACCCGATACTGCTCTCCTACGTTGATCTGCCCCATGGATGACGCGCACCTGTGCGCATCTGCCCGGCGGTGCCTGTGCGCCCGCCTGCCGCAAACGTATGAGAATTCCAATGAGTGTTTTTGCCAGCCTGCACGAAGCCCAATCTTTCCTTGAGCAGAACCCGGACGTTGAGATGTTCGAGCTGTTTATCCTCGACAACAACGGCGTGCCACGCGGCAAGTTGCTGCACCGCGATGAGTTGTTGGCGGTGTACGAAAGTGGCCGGCCGTTACCCAGCACCATCCTTGGCCTGACGATTAACGGCGATGACGTGGAAAACTCCGGGCTGGTGTGGGACGTCGGCGATATCGACTGCCGCGCCTACCCGATCAGCGGCAGTTTGCAGCGCATGCCGTGGCGCCTGATCCCGACGGCGGCGGTGCAAGTCAGCATGCACCCCACCGAAGGCCTGCCCGCCACCGTGGCCGACCCCAGGCATTTGCTCGCCAAGGTGATCGACGGCTTAAAGGCCGACGGTTATTACCCGGTGATGGCGGCAGAGCTGGAGTTTTACCTGCTCGACCAGAAGCCCGACAGCAACGGCCGACCGCAACCGGCCCGGGATGTGGACGGTAATCGCCCGCGCTCGACCCAGGTGTATGGCCTGCGCGAACTGGAGCAGATCGAGCCGTTCCTTGCCGACCTTTATAGCGCCTGCAAACTGCAAGGCATCCCGGCGCGCACGGCGATTTCCGAATACGCGCCGGGCCAGGTTGAAATCACCCTGGAACATCGCTTTGATGCGCTGCAAGCCATGGACGAAGCGGTGCGCTATAAACGGCTGGTCAAGGGCGTGGCGCATAAACACGGGATGACTGCGTGTTTCATGGCCAAGCCCTTTGATGGCTTGGCGGGCACGGGCATGCACATGCATGTGAGCCTGGCGGACGTCCACGGCAATAACCTGTTCGCCAGCGAGGCTGCCGATGGCACGCCGCTATTGCGTCAGGCGGTGGGCGGTATGCTCAGCACGTTGCTCGATTCGTTGCTGATGTTCTGTCCTAACGCCAATTCCTACCGTCGCTTTCAGGCCAACAGCTATGCGCCGCTGGCCGCCACTTGGGGGGTGGATAACCGCACGGTCAGCTTGCGCGTGCCCGGCGGGCCGGCCAATTCCCGGCACATTGAGCACCGTATCTGTGGTGCCGACGCTAACCCTTACCTGGCGGCCGCTGCGATTCTGGCTGGCATCCACCGGGGTATCCGCGAACAGCGTGACCCTGGTGCTCCGGTGGAGGGCAACGGGTATGCCCAGGCCAAGGAATTGCTGCCGACTGACTGGCTCACCACTTTGCGTGCTCTGGAAGGTTCGAGCTGGGCGCGGGATGCGTTTGGCGGTGAGTTTCTCGGGGTGTACCTGGCGGTGAAACGCGCTGAATATCGCCGTGGGGCGGATAGGTACTCAGCGCACCGCCAAACGCGTGCAATCTCAAGTCATTCACGGCTTCGACCTTTTTTTCACGTTGCAGTCGTTAAGCTGCGAATCAAGGTCGTTCACTACCGTTCCACACACATGAGCCCGTGATGTCGTCACCTACTCCATCCTCTATCGAGACTGAGTTCGCCGAGCGCTGTGACCGTGAGCATGCCAGGGTCTGCGGCGACACACGCCCGCCAGCGCTGCTCAAGCGCCTAGCGGCCTGGCGCGATGATCGGTTGGTGCGCCAGGCATTGAAGGTGGCCGGCGAGCCGGGGCTGATCCTCGACCTGGCCTGTGGCTCTGGCCGGTTCTGGCCGGTGTTGGCCGAACACATCAACCGGGTGATCCTGGCCTCGGACAACTCCCAGGCCATGCTCGACCACGCGTGCACCCACCATCCGGCGTCATTGCTCAAGCGCGTCAAAACATTCCAGGGCTCGGCGTTTTCCATCGGCCTGTCGGCAAATGCGGTTGACTGCATTTTCTGCCTGGAATTGTTTCGCCATGTACCCAACAGTGACGGGCGTTTGGCGCTGCTGCGCGAGTTCCACCGGGTCAGCCGCGACACGGTGATCGTTTCCGTGAATGCGCATACGCCTGTCGAGGGCGAGTTCCGCCAAGCGGGTTTCAACATACTCAACCATCAGGAATTCCTGCCGGGCTCCAAGCTGTGGCGGGTCTACGTCCTGCGTAAGAGAGGCTAACTCCTGCCTGTCCGACTATTCTTCATCTCTTGTCGGAGTTTTCATGATGGTGTGTGCACTGCGGATGCTCGCAAGGGGCTTTCGCGATATATACTGCGCGCCATTCTTCAAGGGAGAGCCGTGTGGCCATCGATATTCACTGGATCTGCGACAACGATAGCCTCGGCCAGCATTGCGACGAATGGCAGCAGTTGCCATTCGTCGCCCTCGACACCGAATTCATGCGGGTCGACACCTTTTACCCCATTGCCGGGCTGATCCAGATCGGTGATGGCGTGCGCGCTTACCTGATCGATCCCCTGACCATCGACAACTGGCAACCCTTGGCCGCCTTGCTGGAAAACCCAGCGGTGATCAAGGTGGTGCACGCTTGCAGCGAAGACCTGGAAGTGTTGCTGCGCCTGACCGGCAGCCTGCCGGTGCCGTTGTTCGACACTCAATTGGCGGCGGCTTACTTGAACCTCGGTTTCTCCATGGGCTACTCGCGCCTGGTGCAAGCCGTGCTGGATATCGAGTTGCCCAAGGGTGAGACCCGCTCGGACTGGCTGCAGCGGCCATTGTCCGAGACCCAAGTGAGCTACGCCGCCGAAGACGCGGTGCACTTGGCCGAGGTCTACATCCGCCTGCGCCCGAAGCTGTCAGACGACAAATACGCTTGGGTGCTGGAAGACGGCGCCGAACTGGTGGCCAACCTGCGCCGCGAGGTGGACCCGTACGAGGTGTACCGCGACGCCAAGTTGGCGTGGAAACTGTCCCGCGCCCAGCTCGCCGTGCTGCGTGAGCTGTGCGCCTGGCGCGAGCAGCAAGCCCGCGCCCGTGACCTGCCGCGCAACCGTATCATTCGTGAACACTCGTTGTGGCCCCTGGCCAAATCCCAGCCGGATAACCTCGCCGCGCTGGGCAAAATCGAAGACATGCACCCGCGCACCGTGCGTCAGGATGGCCAGTTTCTGCTGGACCTGATCAAACGTGCCGGCAGCGTGTCCATGGACCAATGGCCACCCGCCGTGGCTGAACCGCTGCCGGTGGACGCCGCCACGCTGATCAAGCAACTGCGTACCTTGGGCCAGGCCGAAGCCGAACGCCTGGACATGGCGCCGGAGCTGATGCTGCGCAAGAAAACCCTCGAAGCCCTGGTTAAAAGCGGCTACCCCGATGGGCCATATAAATTGCCAGACTCGCTGCGTGGCTGGCGCCGCGAGTTGATGGGCCAAGCGCTGCTCGACAGCCTGGCCACTGCCGGAGAACAGCCTTGAAACGTATTTGCTCCATCTACCGCAGCTTGAAAAAAGACGGGATGTACCTCTACGTGCTGAAAAGCGATGCGCTGGAGCGTGTGCCGGAACCGTTGATGGAAGCCTTCGGCAAGGCCCATCTCGCGTTCGAGATGATCCTGACGCCAGAGCGCAAGCTGTCCCGTGAGGACATCACCGTGGTCCTGGAAAACCTCGACAAGCAGGGCTACCACCTGCAAATGCCACCGGCCGAGGACGAGTACATCGAGCACTTGCCCGAAGAGCTGTTGCGCCGCAACGACCCGATGTGATCGGACAGTGCCCTGCCCAGGGCACATTCTTCAATGCAAACGTATAAGTGGGTGGTGGCCGTAAGGATGCGGGCGGCCGTCTGCAGTGTTTTTGAAAGGTTTGAACCATGCGTGTTCTGATTGCTGAACAGGATTACCCGCTCTACGCTCAATTGCTCAGTGAAGCGGCACCCGACGTCGAGGTGCTGACCAGCGGCGATTCAGCCGAATTGTCGCGCCTGGCCGCCGATTGCCCGGTATGGCTGGGCCAGCCGGATCTGCTCGCCACCTTGTTGCGCCAGGGGCACCAGCCTCAGTGGCTGCAATCGACCTGGGCCGGTGTCACGCCGCTGCTCGCCGATGGCTTGCCCCGCGACTATCGCCTGACCCGCGCAGTCGGCATTTTTGGCCAGGTCATGGCTGAATTCGTCCTCACCTACATGCTCGGCCACGAGCGCGAAGTGCTCGCGCGCCTGGTCAGCCAGGTCGAGCGCAAATGGGACAACCGCATGGGCCAGAGCCTGGCGGGGCGCAAGGCGCTGATCGTCGGCACCGGCGATATCGGCCAAAGCGTTGCCGACTTTCTGCTGCCGTTTGGCGTCAAGCTTTACGGCATCGCCAGCTCCGCGCGTGAGCAGGCGCCGTTTATCGAAGTGGCCGGGCTGGATCAGCTGGGCCGCCTGGTAGGCGAGGTGGATTATGTGATCAACCTGCTGCCGAACACGGCCAACACCCATGACCTGTACGACGCGGCGCTGTTCAAGCAATTCAAGTCGACCGGGTTGTTTATCAACGTTGGGCGTGGCGTGGCCGTGGTCGATGCGGATCTGGTCGAGGCGTTGAAAGAAGGGCATTTGGCTGGCGCTGTAATCGATGTGTGCCGCCAGGAACCCCTGCCGCAACGTCATCCGTTCTGGACCGCCTGGGGTCTGTTGTTGACCGGGCACAGTTCCGCGCCGACCTCGCCGAGCATGATGGTGGAGTTGTTTGTGCAGAACCTGCGGGCTTATCAGGCCAAGGAAGCATTGCGCGGCGAAGTGGATTTCGGCGCGATGGGCGGTATTAATGTGGGAGCGGGCTTGCCCGCGATGACGGTGTACCAGCCTGCCATGCAGTGACTGGCCCACTGCTATCGCAGGCTAGCCCGCTCCCACAGGGATTTCAGTAAGGCTTACAGGCTGAAGTCACCTTCCGACACCAGCTCGCTCAGCGGCTTGCGCGGGCTTGGCGCTTCACGCCCTTGCAGGTACTCCGGCAAGCTCGACTTGTCCCCCAGCTTGCCCACAGCCACCGCCGCGTGCAGTGCATAACCGGCTGGAATCTTCAGCTCTTTGCGGGTCAGTTCCTGATCGAAACCGGCCATGCCGTGAGTATGCCAGCCGCTGAGGCTGGCTTGCAGCGCCAGGTGGCCCCAGGCCGAACCGGTGTCGAAGGTGTGCCACAGCGCCGGGGTTTCTTCGGTGGCGCCGGGGGCGGTGAAGTCGGTTTTCGAGGCGATGATCACCAGGGCCGAGGCGTGTTGCGCCCAGCCGCGGTTGAATTCATTGAGCAAACCCAGGAAACGCTCCCAGTCCGGCGTGTCACGGCGCGCGTAGAGAAAACGCCATGGCTGCGAGTTGTAAGCCGACGGCGCCCAGCGCGCGGCTTCGAAAAAGCTCAGCAGGGTGTCCTGCGGGATGCTCTCGCCGGTAAAGGCGCGGGGCGACCAGCGTTCGGTGAACTGGGTGTGGATCGGGTAATCGGCAACGCGTGTCATGGGCTGTTCCTGATCGTCAATTCGGCGCTCAAAGCTACTGCGCGGCCACTAGACTGACAAGTGTTGTTACACCGCCAGTCGTAAGCGCTTGGCCCCAGAGGCCGTGGGCACTAGACTGGCGGCCTTTTCACCTAACGATACTGATGTAGAGCCATGGCCGCCAAAGTCGAACCTTTCTGGATACGCAAAACCCTTGATCAGCTCGACCAGGAGGAATGGGAGTCGTTGTGCGACGGCTGTGGCCTGTGCTGCCTGCAAAAGCTTGAGGATGAAGACGACAACAGCGTCTATTACACGCGCATCGCCTGCAAACTGCTGGACCTGAAAACCTGCCAGTGCACCGACTACCCCAACCGCCGCGCCTCGGTGCCCGACTGTATTCAGCTCACCCCGGGCCAGGCCGACCAGTTCAAGTGGCTGCCACCGACCTGCGGCTACCGCCTGGTCAGCGAGCGCAAGGACCTGCCACTGTGGCACCACTTGGTCTGTGGCGACCGCGATGCCGTGCACCACGAACGCATTTCCCAGTCCGGCCGTATGCTCGCCGAAGGCAGCGTGCCTGAAGATGACTGGGAGGATTACCTGATCTTTCGCGCGGGCTGAAAAAAGGAGTGTGTATGACGGTGGTAACCAAGCTGGCGGCCTCTTTCGTGTTGCTGGCGCTGAGCCTGCCTGCGTGGTGCGCGAAGAAAGTCGACCTGGACTACCACGTCAAACTGCTGCCCCAGAGTGATCAGGCCGAGGTGCGTGTGAGCCTGTCCCAAGGCTCGGCGGTGCGCAGCCTGGACTTCGACCTGGGCCGCGATGGCGACTACAGCGACTTCAAGGCCGATGGCCAATGGAAAGTCACCGGTCACCGTGGGCTGTGGCAGCCCAGCGCCGACAAGGCCAGCCTGACCTACCGAGTGCGCCTCACCCACGCGCGCAAGCCAGGCCTGTATGAAGCGCGGATGACGCCGAGCTGGGCGCTGTTTCGGGGGGAAGACCTGGTGCCGGCTGCACGGCTCGACCAGCAGGACGGCATTGAGCTGGTGTCGCGCCTGATGTTCGAGCTGCCGTCAGGCTGGAAAAGCGTCGAAACCGCCTGGCCGCGTATCGGCAAGAACAAATTCCGTATCGACAATGTTTCCCGCTTGCTCGACCGGCCCACCGGCTGGATGCTCGCCGGCACCCTCGGCAGCCGCCGCGTGCGCCTGGGCGAAACCGAAGTCACCGTGGCTTCGCCCAAGGGCCAGGCCATGCGTCGCATGGATGTGCTGACATTGCTGACGTTCGTTTGGCCGCAGGTTGAGGCGGCGTTCCCGCGTCACCCGGCCAAGCTGCTGGTGGTGGGCGCCAGCGACCCAGTGCGCCGTGGCGTGTTCTCGGCGCGCGACTCGATCTACCTCAACAGCCGCACGCCGTTGGTCAGCGAAAATGGCAGCAGTGCATTGATCCGTGAGGTGGTGCAAGCCATCGGCCGTTTCAACGACCACGACACCAGTGATTGGATCAGCGAAGGGCTTGGCGAGTACTACGCCATTGAACTGCTACGCCGCGCGGGCGGGATCACCGATGAGCGCTACGCGGCGATCCAGGCGCGGTTGGCTAAGGAAGGCGCGCAGGTTAGCACTCTGCGTGGCGAACACATCAGTGGTGCGACGGTGGCGCGGGCGGTTGTGGTGTTGCAGGAGCTGGACCGCGAGATCCGTGTGAAGACCCACAACAAGCGCTCGCTGGATGACCTCGCGCAGGCGGTGATGCGGGCGAACAGCATCACCACGGCGGAGTTTGTGCAATTGGCCGAAAGCGTGATCGGCGAGTCGTCGGTGGTGTTGGATACCAAGCTGCTGCGCTGATTTCCATCCATGCGCAAATTAATGGCATCACCGCGGTGTAACTGATACACCTCGGTGCCTGCATCGCGGGCAAGCCCGGCTCCCACACAAGCCCTCCCACATTTGGATCTCCAATATTTTGGAGAGTGGGTTCAGCCTGATTATTTGGTGGCTTTCTCGGCCGCCACTTCGGCCTTGGTCTTCAGGTTTTTCAGCTCTTCCCCAGCGCGCTCGATCTTCGTGCGCACGCTGTTCATTTCCTGGCGGCCCTGTTCCAGCTTGTCTTTGAGCGAACTGTGCCCGGTGACCCCGCGCACCAGCGCCACACCGCCAATCGCCACCTGGATCAGCCCGAAGATCCCGCCACGGCGCAGGCCTTTGCCGACCATCATCACGCCGCCGGCCACCGAGCCGATGCGCTCCCAGCCGTGCACGTTTTGGCTGGGTTGGGTTTCAAATGGCGCGTGTTCGATGATAGGTCGCAGGTTTTTGCTGTCGCTCATGGTCTGTCTCCAACAAGGGCAAGTGATAAGTAGCTGACTGTTTACGGGCGCCGGATGTTCCCGAAAAATCAGTACTTGGGGCCCGAGCGGGTGTTATTGCCCTTGGCCAGGCGGTCGTAGAGCACCACGTTGACGGTGGCAGCGAGGTTCATGCAGCCGGTGGTCGGGATGTACACCACGTCTTCGCACCAGTCGCGGATCTCTTTGTCCAGCGAGCCGTCTTCGGGGCCGAAGATATACAGCGCGCGGTCGGGGTGGGTGTATTCGGGCAACGGGCGGGCGCCTTCGACCAACTCCACGGCGACGGGGATGCAGCCTAACGGCAGAATCTTTTTCAGGTCATCGATGCCGATCAGCGGAATGTCGTGGTGGACCTTCTTGGTGTCGGTGATGAAGTCCCGGGCGCGCTCGTAACGCACGCCGGTGTAGAACACCGAGGCCACGCCGTAGCAGCCGGCGGCACGCATCACCGAACCGACGTTTTCGGGGGATTTGGGGTTGTACAAACCGATGCAGCTGTAGCGTTTATTGCCCACGGGGAAGGGTGCCTTGGAGAAAAACGGCGATTATACGGCCTTGGCGTGATGGAGTGCTTGGGCCACGCTGGCGACAGGCAAAGAAGAACCTCAGTCGTCCTTCTTCATCAACCCCGCCAACGCCGCAAACGGGTTGTGCGTGGCCTTGGCAATCGTCGGGCTGCTGGTGGAGCCTTCGCCGAAGTACTGCTGGTCGGTGTAGCGCGAGTGTTCGTTGTCGTGGCAGTACAGGCACAGCAACTCCCAGTTGGAACCGTCCTGGGGGTTGTCATCATGATTGTGGTTGCGATGGTGTACGGTCAGCTCGCTCAGGCGCTTGCCGGCGAATTCACGGGCGCAGCGGCCGCACACGTGCGGGTACATCTTCAAGGCTTTGTCGCGGTAGCCCATTTCCCGGTCGCGCTGGGCATCGGCGAGGATGCGGTCCAGCTTGGCAGTGTGGGAGGGCGGGTTGGTCGAGCTCATCATGGCTCCTGGCTATTTGGTGGGTCACGGATAACGTTGATTCTAGCCGCTCGCGAGGTAAATGACTGCTGGCTTTTTCAGCAGCAGTACCGCCTGGCGATGGCAATCGTTTGTAGTATCGGCTCACTTCATTCACAAGGATCTGAAACCTATGCGTTTATACACAGGGACCGTTGCGCTGCTGTTCAGCCTGCTGGCGGCTCACGCCCAGGCGTTCTCGACGCCAAAACCCGGCCAAGTGATCGAGGTGTCCCTCGAACAACTGCACCCCACCCAGGCCGTAGTGGGCTTCGACCAGATTTATTACAGCTTGGGCTTGTTTGCCGACAAGAAGTCCAAGGTGTTCGATGAATACTGCGAAACCAATGGCCAGGGCGCCGCCGACAACGTGCCGAAAAAGGCCGACCTGCAGCAACCCGCCAGCTTCACCTGCAAGGACCCGGTGGGCACTCACCCGCAGGACATGAAAACCGTGGTGGTCGGCCCCGGTGGCCAGTTGTACCTGACCGACGGCCACCACAGCTTCACCACCCTGTGGGAAGTGCCCGGTGGCGGCCCGCAGCTGAAAATGTGGGTAAAGGTCACCGACGACTTCAGCAACAGCCCCAACGTGGCCGCCTTCTGGCAGCGCATGGAGGCCGCGCGCAAGGTCTGGCTCAAAGACAATCAAGGCCAAACCCTGCCGGCGCAGCAACTGCCGGCGCACCTGGGCTTCAAGAACCTGCAGGACGACACGTTCCGGAGCCTGGTGTACTTCACTCGCAAAGCCGCCTACGGCAAGCCGGAGGATGGCGCGATTGCACCGGAGTTTCTGGAGTTTTACTGGGGCAACTGGCTGCGCACACAGATCGACCTGAGTGCCTTCAACCTGAACAAGAAGGATGGCTACAAGACCGCGGTCGAAGCCGTCGCCCAGCGCATGGTCAGCCTGACGCCGGGCTCGCGGGTCGGCGACAGCGGCTTCACCGCGCATCAATTGGGCGGCTTCACCACACTTAATCGCAGCGAGTTGGAGAATACGCTCGAAAAGAAAGTGCCGTACGTTATCGACAGAAGAGGTCAGTAATTAGCCTGGGGCGTATGGCGGATACAAACGGATATGTACCCAGCACCCCCGCGACAACCAAAGAATTCAACCCATAAAAAGATGTGTAGATACCTAGGCCCGGGAGGCCTAGCCCTTGAGCTTCTCGGCAATCCAGATGGTGTGGCGGGTGCCCTTGTTGCCGTGGGCAAACACCTGCACTTCTTCGGCCTTGAAGCCTGCCTTGCGCAATTTGTCGCTGAACAGCTTGTCGGCGCTGGCCGACCACACCGCCAGCACGCCCTTGGGCCGCAGGGCTTTGGCACAAGCGGCCAAGCCACCGGCGGAGTACAGCCAGCTGTTGGCTTTTTGCGTGAGGCCTTCGGGGCCGTTGTCGACGTCGAGCATGATCGCGTCAAAGCCCTGGGGCTCGGCCTGCAGCACCTTGGCCACGTCTTCCATACGGATCACGGTGCGCGGGTCGAGCAGCGGGCGGCCGGACTTTTCCCCCAGCGGCCCACGGTTCCACTCCACCACGCCGGGCACCAGTTCGGCGACCACCACTTCGGCGGTCTTGCCCAAATGCTTGAGCGCCGAGGCCAGGGTAAAGCCCATGCCCAAACCGCCGATCAGCACTCGCGAACCCGGGCGCCCGGCGACTTTTCGGCAGGGAATCTCCGCCAGCGCGTCTTCGGAGCCGTGCATGCGCGTGTTCATCAACTGGCCGCCGTCACCGCCCTGGATCTTGATGACAAAATCCTCGCCGTACTCGAACAGGCACAAGGCACCGCCGTTATCGGGGATCGGGGTGGTGTCCAGCAGAACGAAACGTTTCATGGAAATCTCATTGGGAAGGGCATTCTTGCGCGGTTGGGAGTAGCCTTACGACATTCCGGTCAGGCCATGGAGCCATCGATGAAGTGCAGCATTCTAACGGTCATTGTGCTTGGCGCGCTCACATTGGGTGCGGCGCAGGCTCAGGAGTTGCAAACCGTGCCGGTCGCACCCGCGCCAACCCCAGGTGCGCCGGGTACGCCAACACCGACGTTGTACCCGCAAGTCACCCCGCCTGTGGCGCCCAAGGCCACCGCCAACGGCTCACCAGCATTGGTGCCGATCGTGTTGCCCACGCCGCCCAAAGACCAGAGCGTGCCCGGCCTGCTGCAAAATGACAGCAAGCCGAAGACGCCCGGCGGTTAAAACTGTTGCGAGAGTAGTTGCCCGTCGGCCATGCGCAGGCGCTTGGACAAGGCTATCGCAATCGCACGGATGATCTTGGCCGCAACCCTGGGCGCTTCGTTGAGCATTTTTTCCAGGGAATCCTTGCCCAGGTTCAACAGCACGCTGTCACTTGCCGCGATACAACTGGCCGAACGCCGCTCGCCATCGAGCACCGCCATTTCGCCAAAGGCCCTGCCACTGCGCAGGGTGGCGATGGTCAGGCGCTGGCCTTCGTGATTGGTTTTCTGCACGGCCACCTGGCCGCTGTGGAGGATGCACATGAACGTGCCGGCATCGCCCTCAAGGAAAATCACCTCATCGCGGGCAATGCTGCTGATATTGAAGTAGCCGGCGGCGACGTGAAAGTCTTCCGGCATCAAGGCGTCGAACAGGCCGCAGTCCATGAGCATGTCGCGGATTTCATTGTTCATTAATGTCGGTAATGGCATAGCTGCAATCTTGGTCCATCAATCAAGTAGGCGGTCTGTGTGTTCAGACAGGGCCGCCACACTAAGTTCCTTAAACCAGCCCTAGCGCCTTGAACACAAATGCATATTCGAGCGCTACGTCACGTAATCCCTGGTAACGACCGCTCATCCCGCCGTGGCCAGCGCCCAATTCGGTCTTGAGCAACAGCAGGTTGTCGTCCGTCTTGGTGTCACGCAGCTTGGCCACCCACTTGGCCGCTTCCCAGTACTGCACACGGCTGTCGTTGTAACCGGCGATCACCAACGTGGCGGGGTAGGCCTGGGCGCTGACATTCTCATACGGCGCGTAGGCCTTGATGCGTTCATACACTTCAGGCTCTTCAGGGTTGCCCCACTCGTCGTACTCGGTGATGGTCAGCGGCAGCTCGGGGTCGAGCATGGTGTTGAGTACATCGACGAACGGCACTTCGGCAATCGCCGCTTGGAACAAGTCCGGGCGTTGATTGAGCACCGCGCCGATCAACAGGCCGCCGGCACTGCCGCCGCTGATGGCCAGTTGTTTTGAGGTGGTCAGGCCCTCGGCGATCAAGTGCTCGGCGCAGGCGATGAAGTCGCTGAAGGTGTTCTGTTTGTGTTCCTGCTTGCCGTTGCGGTACCAGGCTTCACCCAGTTCGCCGCCGCCGCGTACATGCGCGATGGCAAACGCCACGCCGCGGTCCAGCAGGCTTAGGCGTGCATGCGAGAACCACGGGTCGATGCTTTGGCCGTAAGCGCCGTAGCCATACAGGTACAGAGGCACAGGCTTGCCGAACTGGTCGCGCTTGACCACCAAGCTGATCGGCACCTGGGTGCCATCGGCAGACGTGGCCCACAGCCGCTGGCTGACGTAATCGTCGGCATTGAACACACCGAGTACCGGGGTTTCCTTAAGCACCACTTGCGCGCCGCTCGCCAATTCAAGCTGGCGCACCTGCGCCGGACGGTTCAGGGCTTCATAGCGCAGGCGGATCTTGTCGCTGGCAAATTCCAGACTGTTTTGTACGTAAAGGCTGTAGGCGGCGTCGGGTAATTCCACGCGATAGGCCGGCAAGCCTTGGGGATGCACTTCGATCATCGGCAGGCCGCCGATGCGCAGGCTCAACGTCATGGCACTGGCGTTCAGGCTGACGCCGTCGAGCATCACCTCATCGCTGTGGGGGATCAGGTTCTGCCACTCATCCTCGGTCGGCACGTCGCCAATGTCGGTAGCCACAAACAGTGCGTAGTTGATGCCATCACGGTTGCTACGGATGAACCAAGTCCACGCGCCATTCAGTTGGCCGTGGTCGACATCGTATTCATGGTCCTCGACCCGCGGTGCCAGGCAGGTGAAGTCCAGGTGTGGCAGGTCGGCGTCCAGCGCCCAAATTTCGCTGGTGGTCTTGCTGCCCAGGGCCAGCAGCAACTGGCGTTCGGAGCTGGAACGGTAGCAATGCAAGAAGAAACGCCCGTCGGGCTCATGGAACACTTCCTGCGCCGCCGTGCCGTCCAGGCGGTAGCGGTAGAGCTTGTGCGGGCGATGGGTGTCGTCCAGCTCGCCGAAAAACAGGGTCAGGCTGTCATTGGCCCAGGTCATGCTGCCGTCGCAGTCCTGGAACTCCAGTTCGCTGACCTTGCCGTTGGCCAATTCCTTCACGTACAGGGTGTAAATCTCTTCACCGCTGGTGTCGAGGCTGTAGGCCAGGCGCTGGTGGTCGGGGCTGATGCTGAACGTGCCCAGGGAGAAAAAGCCGCCATTGGCCAGCACGTTGGGGTCGAGCAGCAGTTCTTCGCTGCTGTCGTCCACCACGTTGCTGTCATCTGCCGGGCGGCGGCAGCGGTAATGACGGGCGTATTCATCACCGGCGGTGGTGCGGGTGTAATACAGGTACGGTCCCCACGGCGAGGGCAGCAACAGGTCGGTTTCGAGCATGCGGCCCTTGATCTCTTCGAACAGGCTTTCGCGCAGTGCCTGCTGGTCGGCGAGCTGGGCTTCCTGCCAGGCGTTTTCGGCGTTGAGGTAATCAAGCACTTCAGGCGTGTCACGCGCTTGCAGCCAGGCGTACGGGTCCTGGCCTTCGGCCTTGCGGGCAATCGGGGCGGCAGTGATGTGGGTCGGTGAAGGCATGGATCACTCTCTGTCTGGCGGATGGTGGCAGGCATTGCAGCCGCGACACGCAAAAGCCGTTATCATAGCCGCCTGTTTGCCTACCTTGCCATGGACACCATGACCGAGAACGACTATCTGACCGCTTGGGGCCTCTACGCCTTCGCCGCTTTGGGCTGCCTGTTGGTGTGGTGGCGCATGACCCGCTGGATCTGGCGCTGGCTGCGCGAGCCGCTGCAGTTGCTGATGGCGGTACTGCTGCTCAGCCCGACCATTGTCGACCCGGTCAAGACCCAGTTTGCGCCGGCCGTGGCGATTACCGCCCTGGACCTGGTGCTGCATGTCGGCAATAACGCCTGGCGGGCCATTTCCGATCTGTTCATGTACACGATGATCGCGCTGGGCGTGTACATCGTGTTTGTGTTGATCCGCTGGCCCATCGAACGCGCCGCCAACGCCCGCCGCGAGCGCAAGGCGGCTACCGACGCAGCCTTGGCTGCCGAGCCCGTGGACGAAGACGACGAGCCGTTCCGGCGCCCGGCGCCTGCCAGCAGTATGCGGGTCGAACCGCGCCTTTAACGTTGTCTGCCCTGCAGCGAGAGCCCTGGCATGTGTGAATTATTGGGCATGAGTGCCAACGTCCCCACCGACATCGTGTTCAGCTTTACCGGGCTGATGCAGCGGGGCGGGCGTACCGGCCCCCACCGCGACGGCTGGGGCATCGCCTTCTACGAAGGCCGTGGCTTGCGCCTGTTCCAGGACCCGGCTGCCAGCTGCGAGTCGGAAGTCGCGCTGCTGGTGCAGCGTTACCCCATCAAAAGCGAAGTGGTGATTGGCCATATCCGCCAGGCCAATGTGGGCAAGGTGAGCCTGGCCAACACCCACCCGTTCGTGCGCGAACTGTGGGGCCGCAACTGGTGTTTTGCGCACAACGGCCAACTGGCGGACTTCAACCCGCGCGCCACGTTTTATCGGCCAGTGGGCGATACCGATAGCGAAGCGGCGTTCTGTGACCTGCTCAACCGGGTGCGCGAAGCTTTCCCGGAGCCGGTGGAGATCGAACAAGTGCTGCCTGACTTGATCGCCGCCTGCGCCGAATACCGCAGCAAAGGTGTATTCAACTGCCTGCTCAGCGACGGCGATTGGCTGTTTTGCTACTGCTCGACCAAACTGGCACAGATTACCCGGCGCGCACCGTTTGGCCCGGCACGCTTGAAGGATGTCGACGTGATCGTCGATTTTCAGGCCGAAACCACGCCAAATGACGTGGTCACGGTGATCGCCACCGAGCCGTTGACCGACAATGAAAACTGGACCCGCTACGAACCGGGCCAATGGAGCCTGTGGCGACGCGGTGAATGCGTCAGCCAGGGCATTACCGAGTAAGGATATCGACCATGCTGCTCAGTTATTTGCGGTTGGTGCTGTTTGCCATTGGCTTGTTGGTCGGTGTGCAGGTGCCGGGTTTCATCAACGATTACGCCAAGCGCGTCGAGGCCCACCTGATCGAGGCCCAGACCGGCCTCAGCGGGTTTGAAACCACGGCACGCCAGTTTTTCAATGGTGACTTGAAGGCGTTGGTGGCGCATTACCGCGCCAGTGATGACCCGGTGTTCCAGAGCGACGCCAACAGCCTGGGCGCCATGCTTGATCGCCAGGTGGCATTGGATAAGCAATTTCAGGCCATGCAAGGCCCGTGGTACATCCGCGTGCTGCAAGTGGCGGTGGCGGCGGACCCGGATATTCGCCAGGAAACCTGGAACGGCTATAGCTACCAGATCCTGCTGACGCCGGAGGCCATGGGCTGGGGCTTGGGCGGGGCGATGCTGTTGTCGTTCGGCATTGAATGCCTGTTCCGGTTGATCGACTGGGTGGTGTTGGGCGGCAAGCGCCTGCGCCAGAGCCGGCCGATTGAAGAACGAGACCTCAAAGGTCTCTAAAAACCAACTCGGTCAATGTGGGAGCAGGCAAGCCAGCTCCCACAGTTAATTAACCAACTCGGTCAATGTGGGAGCAGGCAAGCCAGCTCCCACAGTTTTAATCCGGTTTGGCCAGTAGCATGTGCTCTTCGCCGACTTCCTCGGCATACCTGGCCACCACCTTCTGGCACAGCCCGACAATCTCCTCCACCAGCTCCACGCCCACCCGCCACGACACCACCACCTGTAAATTCGGCAGTTTCTGCGCCATCGGCAGCATCACCAATTCCCCGCGTGCCAATTCTTCGCTGACCAGCACCGGTGGCAGCGCGCCAATACCGAAGCCATCACGCAGCAGGCGGGTAATCGCCGACACTGAATTCACACAGTTCATGCGCGGCGCGGCCACGCCGTTGGCTTGCATCAGGCTCAGCACGTCCTGGTGCGGGTGGGAGTTTTTCGAGTAGGTGATGATGCGCTCCTGGGCCAGTTCGGCGAGGGAGGCGTAGTCGCGGTTGTAGAGGGAGTGGCTGGCGACGATCCAGGCCAACGGGTGGCTGGCCAGTTCCAGGCTGCGCACGGTTTCCAGGCGCAGCAGGTCGGTTTGCAGAATTAAATCGAGAAAGCCTTTTTGCAGCTGATCGCTGAGGTTCAGCGCGGTATCGGCGACTAATTCGATCTCCACCCGCGGGAAATGGTCCATCAATTCGGCCACCAATGGGCTGAGCCAGGTGTGAATCACGGTGTCCATCGCGCCGATGCGAATCCGCCCGACCTTGCTGCTGGTGGTTTCCAGGGACTGCTTCAAACCCTGCATGGTCACCATCATCTGCTCGGCGTAATCGAGCACCTTCAAGCCTTCCGGGGTCAGGCTCACGCCGCGCGAATCGCGCAGAAACAGCTTCACGCCCAACTCGCTTTCGAGCACGGCAATGCGGCTGGAGATCGAGGCCTGGGTGGTGAACAGCTTCTCGGCGGTCAGGCGAAAGCTCTTGAGTTTGGCCACCCAGACGAAGGTTTCGAGGAACTTCAAATTCATGGGATCAACTTTTCTTATGCATGGATCGGTTTTTATTAGTTGGACGCCGCACCGTGCCAGCGCCAAAAATCGAGCTATTCCACGATAAGCGTCGTTGGGTGTCAGGACAAGTTGCGAGTTCTGCGTAAAAAATCCCACACTACAAAAAATACAAAACCGACAGGAGCACTGACCGTGAGCCGCTTGCTATTGAATTGCGACATCGGCGAAAGCTTTGGCAACTGGACCATGGGGCTGGACGCCGAGGTCATGCCGTTTATTGATTGCGCCAACGTGGCCTGCGGCTTCCATGCCGGCGACCCGAGCATCATGCGCAAGACCGTCAGCCTGGCGCTCAAGCACGGCGTGCAAGTGGGTGCGCACCCGGCGTACCAGGACCTGCAAGGCTTCGGCCGCCGCTCCATGGCCTACACGCCGCAGGAAATCCAGGACCTGTTGCACTACCAGATCGGCGCCCTCGACGGTATTTGCCGCGCGCAAGGCGCGCGGGTCAGCTACGTCAAACCCCATGGCGCGATGTACAACGACATGATGGCCAACCCCACGCAATTGCGCGCAGTGATCCAGGCCGTAGCCGCTTATGGCGACCTGCCGCTGATGCTGCTGGCTACCCGCGACAACAGCGCGGCCCAGGCCCTGGGCGATGAATACGGCGTGACCCTGTGGTTCGAAGCCTTCGCCGACCGTGCCTACGACCACAAAGGGCACCTGGTCTCGCGCCAGTTGCCCGGCGCCGTCCACCATGACGCTGAAACCATCGTGCAGCAGGCCCTGACCCTTTCCCGTGGCGAAGCCTTGACCGCCAGCGACGGCAGCGCCTTGGTTTTGCAAGCCAACACCCTGTGTGTGCATGGCGATAACGCCAGTTCGGTTGCCGCTGTGAAGCGCATCCGCGAGGCGTTGAAGCCAGCATGAAGCCACGCATTGAAGTGGTAGCGATCGACTGCCTGATGGTGCGTCTGTTTGATGCAATTGCCGAAGCCAACATGCCGTGGATGCTCGCCGCCACTCAACGGCTGCGCGAGGGTTTCGGCGCGGCGTTGGTGGATCTGGTGCCGTCCTACACCACGCTGATGGTGCATTACGATCTCAGCGCCTTGAGCCCGGCCCAGGCACGGGAGTTGATCGACCTGGCGCTGACCGACCTACAACCCCAGGCCCAGGGCAGCGGCCAGTGTCACGTGTTGCCGGTGTGGTACGACCTGAGTGTCGGCCCGGAACTGACCTTGCTCAGCCAGCGCAGTGGCCTTACGGTAGACGAAGTGATCCGTCGCCACAGCGCCCACGAATACCAAGTGTTCGCCCTCGGCTTCGCGCCCGGTTTTGCCTTTATGGGGCTGGTGGATGAAAGCCTCGCCACGCCACGCCTGAATACCCCGCGCAAACGCGTGGCGGCTGGCAGCGTCGGCATCGCCGAACGGCAAACCGCAGCGTACCCGGTGGTTTCCCCGGGCGGCTGGAACTTGATCGGCCGCACCCCGGCGAAACTGTTCGACCGCGAGCGCGACGGCTACAGCCTGATGCAACCCGGCGACACTGTGCGTTTTGAGGCGGTTGGCCACGCCGAATTTATCCACCTGGGTGGCGATGACACGCCGTTGGAGGCGCAGGCATGAGCCGCTTGTTAATCGAGGCCAGCACGCCGCTGTGCCTGTTGCAGGACGCCGGTCGCTTTGGCGTGCGCCACCTGGGCGTGACCCAGGGCGGCGCGCTGGACTGGGTGTCGATGTCGTGGGCCAACTGGCTGCTGGGCAATGCGCTGGATGCGCCGGTGGTGGAAATTACCTTGGGCGGGTTCACCCTGCAGGCTGAGGATTATTGCCTGCTGGCATTGGCCGGGGCGGATTTGGGCGCGTACATCGACGAGCGCGCGATCAGCCCGGGGCGCAGTTTTATCCTGCAAAAGGGCCAGCGCCTGCGCTTCACCCAGCCGTTCAGTGGCGCGCGGGCTTACCTGGCGGCGCCGGGTGGGTTTGATGCGCCGGATGTGCTCGGCAGTTGCGCCACGGTGGTTCGTGAAGAATTGGGCGGGGTGGACGGTTTCGGCAAGGCGTTGGCCGAAGGCGGGCGCTTGGCCTATTCCGGCACGGGCGGTGCGATGAAGGTATTGAGTGTGCCTGGTTTGCCCGCCAAGGCGCCGCTGGAGGTGATTGTCGGCGCGCAGATCGGGCAGTTCAGCGGGCAGAGTTTGTTCGATGCGTTCAACACCGAATGGGCTCTGGACAGCCGTGCGGATCGCATGGGCATGCGTTTGTTGGGCACGCCGTTGCAGTATCAGGGGCCGTCGTTGATCTCTGAGGGCATTCCGCTGGGGGCGATCCAGGTGCCGCCGGATGGGCAGCCGATTGTGTTGCTCAATGATCGGCAGACGATTGGTGGCTATCCGCGGTTAGGCGCGTTGACGCTATTGGCGCTGGCGCGGCTGGCGCAGTGTTTGCCGGGGGAGAAGGTCAAGCTGGCGCCAGTGGTGCAGGAGACGGCGCATCGGCAGCACATCGACTTTTTGCAGCGCTTTTTGAATCGATAAAAGCATCGCAGGCAAGCCAGCTCCCACAGGGGAATGTATTCCAAGGTGAAATGCACTCACCTGTGGGAGCTGGCTTGTCGGGTCGCCGCATCGCTGCGATAGCGTCGGTAGCTTCACCGCCTATTTGGAGAGAAAGCGCATCCCTTCTTCCAAGCCCCGAAGGGTCAGCGGATACATCTGATCTTCCACCAACTCCCGCACAATTCCCGTCGACGCCGTATACCCCCAAGTGTCCTTCGGGTACGGGTTAATCCAGATCAGCTTCTTGTACTTGGCCATGAAGCGCTGCATCCACACATACCCAGGCTCTTCATTCCAGTGCTCGACGCTGCCGCCGGCCTGGGTGATTTCATACGGCGCCATCGACGCATCGCCGATAAAGATCACTTTGTAATCGGCGCCGTACTTGTGCAGCAAATCCTGGGTAGAGGTGCGCTCCGAGGTGCGGCGCCCGTTGTTCTTCCACACCGACTCGTACACGAAGTTGTGGAAGTAGAAGTACTCCAGGTGCTTGAACTCGGTCTTGCACGCGGAGAACAGCTCTTCGCAGATCTTCACATGCGCATCCATCGAGCCGCCGATGTCGAACAGCAACAGCAGCTTGATGGTGTTACGCCGCTCCGGACGCATCTGGATATTCAGCAGCCCGGCATCGCGGGCGGTGTGGTCGATGGTGCCGTCGATGTCGAGCTCTTCGGCCGCACCCTGGCGCGCGAATTTGCGCAGGCGGCGCAGGGCGATTTTGATGTTGCGCGTGCCCAGTTCCACCTGATCGTCGAGGTTCTTGTACTCGCGCTGGTCCCAGACTTTCACCGCCTTGCCCTGGCGCTTGCCAGCGTCACCCACGCGAATGCCTTCCGGGTTGTAGCCGCCGGAGCCGAATGGGCTGGTGCCGCCGGTGCCGATCCATTTGTTACCGCCGGCGTGACGTTCTTTCTGTTCTTCCAGGCGTTTTTTGAATTCTTCGATCAACTTGTCCAGGCCGCCGAGGGACTGGATTTGCGCGCGCTCTTCATCGCTCAGTGAGCGCTCGAACTCCTTGCGCAGCCAGTCTTCGGGGATCAGCGCCTGCAAGTGGTCGTCGAGCTTTTCCAGGCCGTTGAAATAGGCGCCGAACGCACGGTCGAACTTGTCGAAATGCCGCTCGTCCTTGACCAGGATCGCCCGGGCCAAGTAGTAAAACTCGTCCATGTCGGCGAAGACCACCCGCTGTTTCAGCGCGTTGATCAGGTCGAGCAGCTCGCGCACCGACACCGGCACCTTGGCGGCGCGCATTTCATTGAACAGGTTGAGCAACATTATCGATTACCGCGACGGCTCATGAATGCCAGACGTTCCAGCAATTGCACGTCTTGCTCGTTCTTCACCAGCGCACCGGCCAGCGGTGGGATGGCCTTGGTCGGGTCGCGTTCGCGCAGTACGGCTTCGCCAATGTTGTCGGCCATCAGCAACTTGAGCCAGTCGACCAGTTCGGAAGTGGAGGGCTTTTTCTTCAGGCCGGGCACTTTGCGTACGTCGAAGAACACGTCCAGCGCTTCGCTGACCAGGTCTTTCTTGATGTCGGGGTAGTGCACGTCGACGATCTTTTGCAGGGTAGTGCGGTCGGGGAAAGCGATGTAGTGGAAGAAGCAGCGGCGCAGGAACGCGTCCGGCAGCTCTTTTTCGTTGTTGGAGGTAATGATGATGATCGGGCGTTTCTTGGCCTTGATAGTCTCGTCGATTTCGTAGACGTAGAACTCCATCTTGTCGAGTTCTTGCAGCAAGTCGTTAGGGAACTCGATGTCGGCCTTGTCGATTTCATCGATCAGCAGAATCACCCGTTCCTCGGACTCGAAGGCTTCCCAGAGCTTGCCCTTTTTCAGGTAGTTGCGCACGTCGTGCACCTTGTCCACGCCCAACTGCGAGTCGCGCAGACGGCTGACCGCGTCGTACTCGTAGAGGCCCTGATGCGCCTTGGTGGTCGACTTGATGTGCCAGGTGATCAGCCTGGCGCCGAAGGATTCGGCCAGTTGCTCAGCAAGCATGGTCTTGCCGGTGCCGGGCTCGCCCTTGACCAGCAACGGCCGCTCCAGGGTGATGGCGGCGTTGACGGCCAGTTTCAGGTCATCGGTAGCCACATAGGCCTGGGTGCCTTCGAACTTCATCGGTCATTCCTCGAATTCATCAATGCCCCGACTATACCGCGCGGCCCCGGCGACTGTGAACGCAGACGGGTTATTCAGTCTCTGAATGGCCGGTCACATCACAGTCCACATGTGGGAGCGGGCTTGTGTGGGAGCTGGCTTGCCTGCGATAGCATCAACTCGGTGTAACAGATAACCCGAGTTGCCTGCATCGCGGGCAAGCCAGCTCCCACATTCTAGATCGGCGGCGTTGGGAGCTGGCTTGCCTGCGATAGCATCAACTCGGTGTAACAGATAACCCGAGTTGCCTGCATCGCGGGCAAGCCAGCTCCCACACAAGCCCGCTCCCACATTTAATTAGCGCTAGGTTTGGGCTGTTCATAGCGTGCATTGAACGCCTGGATGAATCCATTGCGCAAAATCGCCAAAAACGCTGAGAACGCGCTGACATTTTGCTGGTGCACGCTGCCGCTGAGTTCGACGCGGGTGGCAAACTGGTTTTTGTTCTGGTTCTTTAAGACGGTCTCGCTGGCGCCAACCACGGCCTCCCAGATCGAGCGGAAGATGTTTTTGTCTTTGTTTTCGACATCCTGTTTCCAGTCGAACACCTCTACATCGCGCAGCAGCGGCTTGATATAGCCGCTCAGTTGGCCTTTTTCGGCCTGGGCTTCGATCACCACATCGCCGGTGCCGGCCTTGAAGTCGAATTTGCCGTACGCCGAGGCGAAGTCATTCATGCGCTTGAGTTGCAAGTCCTTGGCGCGAAAGCGAAATTCGAAGTCTTCAAAGTTGCTCAGCGGGTCAAAGGTGGCATTGGCTTCCAGCGGCGCCTGGCCTTGCAGCAGGGCTTTGCCTTCGAAGCTGGCGTCGCGCTTGCCTTTGATGTCGACCACATTGGTCAAGTTGTAAAAGCTGGCGTTGACCGAGGTGGCGTTGATATTCACCGGCGGCTTGGAGTTGAAGTTGTGGAAGGCGATCTTGGCGTCTTCGATGCGCACTTCGTTCAGGGTAATCGGCAACAGCTTGCCCAGCTGTTCGCGCCAGTCGGTGCCTTTACCGGTCTGGGACGCCTGTTGGTTGCCACCGTCGACGAAGTTCAGCTCCGGCTTGATGAACTGCACCTCGGCAACCACGGCATGGTCGTACCACAGCGAATGCCAGCTCACAGACAAGTCGATCACCGGCGCTTTCACGAACGGAACCGGCACTTTGCCGTCGACTTTAACGATCTGCAGGCCATTGATCTTGTACGCGCCGCGCCACAACGCCACGTCCACGTCAGTGACTTGGCCACGGTAATCGCCCATGTCGGCGAGTTTGTCGTTGAGGTAGTTGCGCACCAGGTAGGGCAGGGCGAGGTCCAGGGCGATCAGCACTACCACCAGTACGGCGACGATCCATAGCAGCCCACTGTAACGACGTTTCATATCAGGTTCTCCAACGTTATAGGCGATGGACCGCGCGCACGGGCGCAACGTTCCTCTGACTGGACGCCTCCCACCCTGAGGCATACCCTTGGGGCCTTCCTGAAATTGCTTTAAGGACCGTCATGAGCCGTATCTTTGCAGACAACGCGCACTCCATCGGTAACACGCCCCTGGTTCAGATCAACCGCATCGCACCGCGTGGCGTGACCATCCTGGCCAAGATCGAGGGGCGTAACCCGGGTTATTCGGTGAAGTGCCGCATTGGCGCAAACATGATCTGGGACGCTGAAAGCACCGGTAAGCTCAAGCCGGGCATGACCATCGTAGAACCGACCTCCGGCAACACCGGTATCGGCCTGGCGTTTGTCGCGGCGGCCCGTGGCTACAAGCTGCTGCTGACCATGCCGGCGTCCATGAGCATCGAGCGGCGTAAAGTGCTCAAGGCCCTTGGCGCCGAGCTGGTGTTGACTGAGCCGGCCAAGGGCATGCCAGGCGCCATCGCAAAAGCCGCTGAGATCGTCGCCAGCGACCCGGCCACCTACTTTATGCCGGGCCAGTTCGAAAACCCGGCCAACCCGGCGATCCACGAGAAAACCACCGGCCCGGAGATCTGGAACGACACCGATGGCGCTGTGGACGTGCTGGTCGCCGGCGTAGGCACCGGTGGCACCATTACCGGCGTGTCGCGCTATATCAAGAACATTGCGGGCAAGCCGATTTTGTCAGTGGCGGTGGAGCCGCTCGTCTCGCCGGTGATCACTCAGGCGCTGGCCGGTGAGGAGATCAAGCCAAGCGCCCACAAGATCCAAGGCATCGGCGCCGGGTTTGTGCCGAAGAACCTCGATTTGTCGATGGTTGACCGCGTGGAACTGGTGACCGATGAGGAATCCAAGGCCATGGCCCTGCGTTTGATGCAGGAAGAAGGGATTCTGTGTGGTATCTCCTGCGGCGCCGCCATGGCCGTGGCGGTACGTTTGGCCGAGAAACCGGACATGCAGGGCAAGACCATCGTGGTGATCCTGCCGGACTCCGGTGAGCGCTACCTGTCGAGCATGCTGTTCAGTGATTTGTTTACCGAGCAGGAAAACCAGGCTTGATAGCTTCCGTGAAGTGAGCGGGCTTGTTGTGGCAAGCCCGCTCGCCACGACAGCCCGGCTAGCCACAACAAACCTGCAAGCCGCCGACAGCCCGGCTAGCCACAACAAACCTGCAAGCCACAAGGGCCCTAGGGTGTTGATTTATATCAGCCGGTCGGCCTGGGCCTTCTGCATAATGGCTCAACTGTTTATCATGGCCGGCTGCTACGTCTGGTTTCCCGTTGACGGGAGGTTGCTGGCCAGGCGCTTATTTCCAGGAGTTGCTGCATGACCTTTTCTTTGGCCGCCAAACTGTCGGTGTTGCTGCTGTTTATCGGCAGCACGCTGTATGTGCACTTGCGTGGCAAGGCCCGTTTGCCGATGTTGCGTCAGTTCGTCAACCATTCGGCGCTGTTCGCCCCGTATAACGCCCTGATGTACCTGTTCTCGGCCGTGCCGTCCAAGCCGTATCTGGACCGCAGCAAGTTCCCGGAGCTGGATGTGCTCAAGGACAACTGGGAAGTGATCCGCGAAGAGGCCATGCACCTGTTCGACGAGGGTTACATCCGCGCCGCTGAAAAGAACAACGACGCCGGTTTCGGTTCGTTCTTCAAGAAGGGCTGGAAGCGTTTCTACCTCAAGTGGTACGACAAACCGCTGCCCTCGGCCGAGGCGCTGTGCCCGAAAACCGTGGCTTTGGTCAGCAGTATTCCCAACGTCAAGGGCGCGATGTTCGCGCTGTTGCCGGGCGGTAGCCACCTCAACCCGCACCGTGACCCGTTTGCCGGTTCCCTGCGTTATCACCTGGGCTTGTCCACGCCGAACTCCGATGACTGCCGCATCTTCGTCGACGGCCAGGTCTATGCCTGGCGCGACGGTGAAGACGTGATGTTCGACGAAACCTACGTGCACTGGGTGAAAAACGAAACCGACCAGACCCGCGTAATCCTGTTCTGCGACATCGAACGCCCGCTGAGTAACCGCGTGATGACCCGCATCAACCGCTGGGTCAGCAAGCAACTGGGCCGCGCAACCGCCCCGCAGAACCTCGACGACGAACGCGTGGGTGGGATCAACCAGGCCTACGCCTGGAGCAAGACCTTCAGCGACAAGTTCAGTGGTGTGGTCAAACAGTGGAAGCGCAAGCATCCCAAGGCCTACCGCATTGCGCGGCCGGTGCTGGCTGTAGTGGTATTGGTGCTGCTGTGGAAGTGGTTGTTCGGCTAAACCACGCGGCATAGAAAAGGCGCTGTATCGAAAGATGCAGCGCCTTACGGAGACCCACCGCCATCTAAGGCAAGCCAGCTCCCATATTGATCTACATCGATCTGAGGATCGCCTTAAGAGGCGATCAACTGGCGCAGTACATAGTGCAGAATCCCACCCGCCTTGAAGTATTCCACTTCATTCAAGGTATCAATCCGGCACAGCACCTCGACCTTCTCGCTGCTGCCATCCTCGCGCGTAATCACCAGTGTCAGGCTCATCCGCGGTTCGATGTCGGCATCGGTCAGCCCGAGTATGTCGATCTTCTCCTTGCCGGTGAGCTTGAGCGCTTTGCGGTTCTGGTCCAGCTTGAACTGCAATGGCAGCACGCCCATGCCCACTAGGTTGGAGCGGTGAATCCGCTCAAAACTCTCGGCGATCACCGCTTTGACGCCCAGCAGGTTGGTGCCCTTGGCCGCCCAGTCGCGGCTTGAACCGGTGCCGTACTCTTGGCCGGCGATCACCACCAATGGCGTGCCCGAGGCCTGGTATTGCATGGCCGCGTCGTAGATCGGCATTTTCTCGCCGGTGGGGATGTACAGCGTGTTGCCGCCTTCTTCGCCGCCGAGCATTTCATTGCGGATACGGATGTTGGCAAAAGTGCCGCGCATCATCACTTCATGGTTGCCCCGGCGTGAACCGTAGGAGTTGAAGTCACGTGGCTCCACGCCTTGCTCGCGCAGGTAGCGGCCGGCGGGGCTGTCGGTCTTGATATTACCGGCAGGGGAGATGTGGTCGGTGGTTACCGAATCGCCGAGCAATGCCAACACGTTGGCGCCTTTGACGTCTTTGATCACCGGCAGTGGCCCGGCAATGTCGTCAAAGAACGGTGGGTGCTGAATGTAGGTGGAATCCTTCTGCCACACGTAAGTCGCGGCCTGCGGCACTTCAATGGCTTGCCACTGCTCGTCACCGGCGAATACCGCAGCGTATTCCTTGTGGAACATGCCGGTGCTGACTTGGGCCACGGCGTCGGCGATTTCCTGGCTGCTCGGCCAGATGTCTTTCAGGTACACCGGCTTGCCGTCTTTGCCTTCGCCCAGCGGCTCGCTGCTGATGTCGATACGCACGGTGCCGGCCAACGCATAGGCGACCACCAGGGGCGGCGAGGCCAGCCAGTTGGTTTTCACCAGAGGGTGAACGCGGCCCTCGAAGTTACGGTTGCCGGACAGCACCGAGGCCACGGCGAGGTCGGCTTTCTGGATGGCTTTTTCGATGGGCTCCGGCAGTGGGCCGGAGTTGCCGATGCAGGTGGTGCAGCCATAGCCCACCAGATCGAAGCCAAGCTGATCGAGGTATTGGGTGAGGCCCGCCGCCTTGTAGTAGTCGGTGACCACTTTGGAACCGGGCGCCAGCGAGGTTTTCACCCAGGGTTTACTGGTCAGGCCTTTCTCCACGGCTTTTTTCGCCACCAGACCTGCGGCCATCATCACGCTCGGGTTGGAGGTGTTGGTACAGGACGTGATCGCGGCAATCACCACCGCGCCGTTTTTCAGGCGATAGGTGCGGCCGTCGTATTCATAATCGGTTTCGCCTACCAAGTCGGCATTGCCCACGGCAACACCGCCACCGCCTTCACTTTCCAGGCGGCCTTCTTCTTTGTTGGTGGGTTTGAATTGCAGGTCGAGGAAGTCGCTGAAGGCTTGGGCCACATTCGGCAGCGAAACCCGGTCCTGCGGGCGTTTCGGCCCGGCGAGGCTGGCTTCGACGCTGCCCATGTCCAGCGCCAGGGTGTCGGTGAACACGGGCTCCTGACCGGCGTTGCGCCACAGGCCCTGGGCCTTGGTGTAAGCCTCAACCAGCTTGACGGTTTCTGCCGGGCGGCCGGACAGGCGCAGGTAGTCCAGGGTTACGTCGTCCACCGGGAAAAAGCCGCAGGTGGCGCCGTATTCCGGGGCCATGTTGGCGATGGTGGCACGGTCGGCCAGGGGCAGTTCGGCCAAGCCGTCGCCGTAGAACTCGACGAACTTACCCACCACACCTTTTTTACGCAGCATCTGAGTAACCGTCAGCACCAGGTCGGTGGCGGTAATGCCTTCTTTCAATTTGCCGGTGAGCTTGAAGCCGATCACTTCTGGAATCAGCATCGACACCGGCTGGCCAAGCATTGCTGCTTCAGCTTCGATCCCGCCCACGCCCCAGCCGAGTAC